>JAUXUW010000167.1 GCA_030684635.1 Dehalococcoidia bacterium | reverse complement strand
GATGCGCGCGGACGGGCCGACGCCTGCCTTCTTGTCGATGTGGAACTCGATCGCGAGGTCCACGTCCAGCTCTTCGCCGTCTTCCAGGCGCTTGATCTTCTTGAAGGACTCCGGGCGCATCATCTCGAACTGGCGACGGGTCTCCATCACCAGGCCGTGGTACTTGCGCAGCGTCTCCTCGTAAAAGTCGGAGTCGTCTTCCTTGGCGACGCGCTCACCGACGCGGGTCCAGCGCGGGCGGTAGTCGCCGGCACGGAAGTCCCACTCGTCGTAGTAGGACCAGGAGACCTCCACCGGGAGTTCCTGCTCATCGGCGCCATCGCCGCCGGCGCCGTCCTGCTGGCCCTCGCCCTTGGCCTTCTCGTCGGCCTTGCCGGCCATCTGGCCGGCCTCCTTCTCGAGGTTCTGCAGGAACATGCCGAGGCTCTGGTCGATGTCACCCTCGGCCCACTCGGCGATGGAGAGCTCCGTGGAGTTCTCCAGCATCGCCATGATCTGCTCCTTGGTGAGCGGGGTCATGGCGCCGTCCTGATCGCCCTCGGTCTGGTTCTTCAGCCGCGCGAGCAACTGCACGAGTTCGGGCTTGAAGTCACCGCGGAACTCCGGCTGAGGCGGGTTCTTGAAGACCGCCTCTTCCTGGTTCGGCGCCATGTCCGGGCCGTCCGCACCGCCGGGCATGCCCGGCTGGATGGACAGCATGTCCTCGTCCGGGCCGGCCCAGTCGAACTTGCCGTCCGAGATCGGCGCGACGATGTTCGGGATCGCCGCGGCGATGTCGTACAGCGCGGCCGCGACCTCTGCGGAGTCCTGCACGTTCGAGCCCGGCTGCTCCAGCAGGCGCAACGCACCGAGGCCCTCGTTCAGGTACTCGCGGAACGCGGTCGGCCAGCGCATGGTGTCAGGACGGCCGAGCGAGGCGCGGAGCAGGTTCTCCACGAACGCCTGCCGCATCGGCATCTGCTCCACCTGCGGGCGGCGCTCCGCCTCCCACTCCTGGAGCCGGCGGAGCCAGCGGCGGATGCCGCCGTACTCGCGGGATACGGTCGTGTCCACGCGCGTGTCTTCGGCAATGGTGAACAGGCCGCTGATCAGCGTGCGTTCGTCAAAGAGGTTGAAGAAGCGCTGCATGGCGGTGACCGCGTCAGCGCCGGGGGCGATGCCCGCCTCGGTCTGCGCCGCCTTGCGGGCTGCCTCGCGCGTGTCCACGGTGACCGGCGCGAAGGCGCCGGGTTGGGCCCAGCGGTAGCGGAAGGAGCCGAACTCCATGCGCGCGGTCTGGTGGGTCGTGAAGACCTTGTAGACCTGGAAGTTGGTGTGCTGGTCCTCGAACGTCGCGACGACCGGCGGGAGGTAGATCGTGGAGCCCTCCGTGGTGGCGGAGGACTCCGTCACCCAGCCGATGTTCTTGTCGACCAGCTCCTCGGCGGAGAGCACGGCGACGGGCTCACCGGAGAGCGCCTTCGCGTACATGCGCAGGAGTGAGGAGACGGAGGAGAGCTCGACGCGGCTGGAGAGCGAGCGCATCGCCTCCTCCGCTCGGGTGGACTCCAGCCGGAAGTACGCCTCCGCACCTTCGGGGTTCCGTTCAGAGACCAGAATGTCCAGGCCGGTTTCCCGCCACACGCTCAGCTGTTCCGGGGTGAGCCGGGTGCTGACGAACGGCATGATCTTCAGGAACTCCATCGCCGCCGCGGGGCTGCCGCCGACGAGGCGGCCGGCGAAGGCCAGCAACTCGCCGTGCTGCACCGACTCCGCCTGTGCCAGCGCCTCCGCCGCGTCAGAGAAGAGCGGGAAGCCCTGACGGCCGACGGCCGTGGTGACGCGGGCGGCAAGGTCGAGGAAGGTGGCGCGCTGGTCAGCGGCCACGGATTCCAGGAGCCGCGGGCCGCGCTCGAAGTAGAGCCGGGTGTCCGCCCAGGAGGCGCGTGTCACGGCCCGGGCGAAGCGCAGGAACGGTTCGCGGTCATCCTCGGCGAGCCCGGCGAAGATCGCGGCGGAGCCCTCCAGGCAGGTGTTCGCAAGTTCGTAGGAGCGCTCGGTGAGCTGGTCCACGATGTCGACGAGACGGCCGATGCCGCTCAGCGACAGGTTCTTCATCAACGCCGGGCTGACCTGGAAGTAGAGGGACGCGAGGGCGATCGACTTCCAGTTGCCGCGGCAGAGCTTCTCGCCCTGGCCGGCCCACTCGTCCAGGTCGTCATTCGAGAGCGACGCGAGCGCCTCCGGCGTGCCCTTCAGGAACGCCGCCGCCATGAGCGACGACGCGCCCGCGAGCCCCGTGGCGAGTTCCACCCAGTGGCGGATGCCGTCCACACCGAGGCGGTCGGCGACGACCGGCGAGGCTCGGAAGTACTCGCCTGCGGCCTCCCATGAGCGCAGCGAGTGGTTGGCCAGCGCGATGCCGTCCTGCGCCCACTGCTCCAGGTCGGCGGCGTCCATGAACGCCTCCATACCTGCGAGGCCGGCAGCGAAGTCATCAGGCAGGGACGCGCCAAAGCCCCTGAGTTCAGGGGCGAAGCGGCCAGATAGGTCAGTCAAGAGCGTCATGCGCTCCTCCGGGTCACCGGACGCCGCCGGAGCCCGGAGGGCGTCCGACGGCGTGCGCGGGAGTTACTCGTCGAAGATCGAGGTTACAACTTCCTCGATCGAGCGCTGCACTTCGCCGTCGTCCGTGAGCGCCCACACGATGGCGACCTGACAGGCGCGGCGCGGCGAGATGCCGCCGGCCACGAGCTTGCCCGCGTAGATCAGCAGACGGGTGGAGACGCCCTCCGAGAGGCCGTGCTCCTTCAGGTTGCGCACCTTCTCCGCCAGCTTGGCGAGCTCCTGCGCGACCTCCAGTGAGACGCCGGACTCCTTCTGGATGATCACGGCCTCTTCGTCACGCGGCGGGTAGTCGAACTCGATCGCGATGAACCGCTGGCGCGTGGAGTGCTTCAGGTCCTTGATCGCTGACTGATAGCCCGGGTTGTAGGACATCACCAGCAGGAAGCCGTCTGCGGCCTCCAGCAGTTCGCCGCGCTTCTCCACCGGAAGCAGGCGGCGGTAGTCCGTCAGCGGGTGGATGAGGACGGTGGTGTCCTTGCGGGCTTCCACGATCTCGTCCAGGTAGCAGATCGCGCCGACCTTCGTCGCGCGGGTGATGGGGCCATCGATCCAGCGCGTCTCGTCGCCCTCGAGGAGGTAGCGGCCCACGAGGTCGGACGCGGTCAGGTCCTCGTGACAGGAGACCGTGATCAGCGGGACGCCCTCAGCGTGGCCGCCGGCAGCGCGGTTGTGCAGGCGCCAGGACATGTACTCCACGAACCGGGTCTTGCCGGATCCCGTGGGGCCCTTCAGGAGGACCGGGATCTTGCGCTCGTAGGCAGTCTCGAACAGCTCGATCTCGTCGTTGATCGGCAAATAGAACGGCTCTTCCGTGATCCGGAAGTCCTCGACCGCGATCTGCTTGAAACCCGCCGCTTCAGTCGTCAATGCCGTTGTCCTGCCTACCGCCGGGCGTGCAGGCCCCGGCGATGCGTCTTCACACCCTCCGCGAACCGAGAGGGGAGTTCTACTTGCGTGATGCTCCAGCGCGAGCAGCCGGCTTGGCCGCGGCCTTCGCCGCTGGCCGTGCCTTCGTCGCGACGGCCCGGGTGGCCGCAGTCTTTGTGGTGGCGACCTTCGGGGCGGAGGCCTTCGTGGTGGTCGCTTTTACCGTACCGCGTGCAGCGGGCTTTGCGGCAGCCTTCGGTGCGGCCTTCGCCGTCGTCGCCTTCGCGACCGGCTTCGAGGCAGTCCTCGCGGCGGTCTTCGCAACAGGCTTGGCGGCGGCCTTCGGTGCAGCCTTGGAAGCGGCCGTCCTGGCGGCCGGCTTCGCCGGCGCCTTGGCAACAGCCTTCGGCGCTGCCTGAGAGGCGGTCGCCCTGACGACGGGCTTCGCCGGCGCCTTGGCGGCGGCCTTCGGTGCAGCCTTCGCAGCCGGAGCCTTCGCAGCAGGCGCCTTGGCCGCGGGCTTGGCGGCCGGGGCCTTCGCAGCAGGCTTCGCGGCCGGCGCCTTGGCGGCGGGCTTCGCCGCGGCGGCCTTCGCGGCCGGCTTCGCTGGAGCCTTGGCGGCAGCAGCGGCACGCGGGGCCGGCTTCAGGCCGGCCGGGCGCTTCGCGGCCGGGGTGCGGTCGATGAGCGCCTTCCAGGCCTTCTCCATGCGCTGGCGGAGCTGCTCCTCCGTGCCGGAGTTCTCGATCTTCACCTGCGCGTAGGACAGGCGGTCCTTCGTCGACATCTGGGAGTCGATCCGCGCCATCGCGGCATCCTCGGTGAGGCCATTGCGCGTGCGGAGACGGTGGACAGCACTCTTCGTGGAGGTGTGGACCACCCAGATCTCGTCACAGAGATCCTGCCACCCCGCCTCAATCAGGACGGCGGCTTCGAGGACAATGAAGGCGTTCTTGTCGGCGGTACGGATCTGCGCGATTTCCTCGCGGATCAGCGTCCGGATCTCCGGCCAGATGAGTTCGTTGAGGCGCTGGAGCTCACCGGGAGCACCGAAGACCTTGCCGCCGAGGATCCGGCGGTCAATGTTCCCATCCTTGCCGACCACGTCGTGGCCGAAATGGTTGACCACCTTCTCGAACCCGGGCGTGCCCGGCTCGTAGGAGCGGTGTCCCAGGCGATCCGCGTCAATGACGACCGCGCCGAACTCTCGCAGCAGTTCCGCCGCCGTGGACTTGCCCGCAGCGATTCCACCCGTCAGGCCAATAACGCTCATTATGTTCTCCCGGTCGAGATCTGAGGCCCGATTGTATTTGCCATCACATTGAGCCGCAAGAAAACTCTCCCGTGAGTGTCAGACCGCCCGGCTGGCACCCGGGATCCCAGAACCACAACGGGGCGGGCCAGGGTTGGCCCGCCCCGTCACGAGGTCGGGAGCGACCGCCCGAGGGCCGCTACTTCAGCTTCTTCAGCTCCTCGATCAGGGCCGGGACGACCGCCTTCCAGTCGCCGACGATGCCGTACTTGGCAAAGCCGAAGATGTTGGCGTCCTTGTCACGGTTGATCGCGACGATCACCTTCGACCCGGAGCAGCCGGCCATGTGCTGGCTAGCGCCCGAGATGGCGACGGCGATGTACAGGTCCGGGTTCACGACCTTGCCGGTCAGGCCCACCTGCTGGCTCGGCGGGTACCAGCCGAGGTCGACCGCGGCGCGCGAGGCGCCGACGGCGGCCTTGTCCGTGCCGATGGCGGCGGCGAGCGCCTCCATCTGCTGGAAGCCCTCCGGCGCACCCAGGCCACGACCGCCGGAGACGACGACCGCCGCGTCCTGGATCTGGAGGCCGGTGCTCTGCGCCTTCTCGCTGCCGAGCACGGCCACGCGGCTCTCGCCGGCGCCGGGCAGGGCCACGGTCTCACCGGCGCCACCGCCGGAAGCCGGCTCGAACGACTTCGCGCGCACCGTCGCCACAGCCGGGCTGGTGGCGATGGTGTAGGTGGCGAGAGCGTTACCGCCGTAGGCCGGGCGGGTGAACTGCAAGGCGCCGCCGGCGTCGGCGACGGACACGCAGTCCATCGCAGCCGCGGTGCCCAGGCGGGCAGCCAGGCGCGGGCCGAGTTCGCGGCCGACGACGGACTGGCCGATCAGGACCACGTTCGCGCCGGACTGGGTCACGGCCGCCTGCACCGCGGCGAGCCACTGCTCGCCACGGAAGGTGTCGTATGCGGCGTCGTCAGAGACGTACGCCTTCGCAGCGCCCGCCGCCTGGCCGGCGGCCGCGGTGGCGCCGGTGCCCAGGAGGGAGACGGAGACGGAGCCGCCGGCCGCGAGGCCCTGCGCGCCGCCCAGGAGTTCGAGCGTCGTGGCGCTGGGGGCTCCGCCCTCCAGCTCACCCACGACGAGGATGTTGTTCGCCATCGTTCAGTTTTCTCCGATGTGCTCGACGCGCGGTCTAGAGGGTCTTGTCGGCCACGAGCTTGGCGACCAGTGCGGCCGCCTGCTCCTGCGGGGTGTCGCCGGCGATCAGCTCGACCTTGCTGCTCTTCTCAGGGATGAACAGCTTCTGGAGCTGCAGGCGGGCGCCCGCCTTGCCAACCGAACCGGCGTCCAGGCCCAGGTCGGCCGCGGCCCAGGGGGTCACGGTCTTCTTGGCGGCTGCCATGATCTGCGGCAGTTTCGGGTAGCGCGGGTCACCGAACTCGTTGGAGACGGTCACCACGGCCGGCAGCGGCATCTCAACGGTCTCGAAGCCGTCCGCCAGCACACGCTGGATCTTCAGGCCGGAGTCCGTGGCCTCCACGCCCTTGGCGATGATCGCGACCGGCCAGCCGAGCTCCTCGGCGACCAGCAGGCCGACCTGGCCCATGTCCCAGTCAGCCGCCTGGCGGCCGCAGAACACGGCGTCTACGTCGCCCAGCTTCTTGATCGCCGC
Organism: Dehalococcoidia bacterium; assembly: GCA_030684635.1. Taxonomy (GTDB): domain Bacteria; phylum Chloroflexota; class Dehalococcoidia; order UBA2979; family UBA2979; genus W-Chloroflexi-9. Next base: position 6,403 of record JAUXUW010000167.1, on the reverse strand, counting down.
GGCGAGGGCCCGAGCGGTGGTGTAGGAGTCACCGTCATCGAAGGCGGCATCCTTCAGGAGCACGCCCTCGTCTGCGCCCATGGCCAGGACCTGCTTGATCGCGGCCTGGGCGCTCTCCGCGCCCAGCGAGATCACGGTCACCTTGCCGCCCTTGGCCTCCTTGATGCGGAGGGCAGCCTCGGCGGCAATACCGTCGAACTGGCTCAGCACGGGGGCAATACCGGCCGCCGGGATGACCTTGTTCGTCGCCGCGTCGATCTTGAACGCCGCCGGCGGCGTCTCCGGGTCGGGAATCTGCTTTGCGCAGACCACGATGTGCATGCTGTGGCTCCTTCATCACCGGGACCGTGCCCGGCGCGCCTGCAACCGGACGGGACGATGTCCCGTCAGCCTGTGGATTCCGATCAAAGCGTCCGGAGGATCAGAGCGCCGAGCGGCCTCAACCGCGGCGCACCCCCGCGCCCATACTAGCGACGGCCTACGAGCTCTGCTCCCCGGCCGTCACGGTCTCACCAAACACCGACTTCTCCAGCAGTTCTGCGATGTCGAAGGGACGCATGCGCCCCTCCTCCTCCGGGTGAATCGCCGGGACGCCGTCTTCAAACATCTGGATGCAGAAGGGGCAGTTGGAGATGACCTGGTCGGCACCGGTGCCGATCGCCTCCTCCGAGCGGACGTGGTTCACACGTCGCTCGCCCACTTCTTCCTGCCACATGTTGCCGCCGCCGGCGCCGCAGCAGAGGCCCTTGCTCAAGTTCCGCTGCATCTCCGTGAGGTTGGCGCCAGGCACCAGCTCCAGGATCTGGCGCGGCGCGTCGTACACGCCGTTGATGCGGCCCAGGTAGCAGGAGTCGTGGTAGGTGACGTTCGCGTTGACCGCGTGTGTCGCCTTCAGCGCGCCGGTCTGCATGGCGCCTGCGAGGAACTCCGTGTGGTGGATGACCTCGAAGTTGCCATCGAACTGCGGGTATTCGTTCTTGAAGGTGTTGAAGCAGTGCGGGCAGTTGGTGATGACCTTCTGGACGTTTTTCGCCTTGAACGTCTCCACCAACTGCTGCGCCAGGATCTGGAACAGGTACTCGTTGCCCAGGCGGCGGGCCGGGTCGCCGTTGCAGGTTTCCTCCTGCCCGAGCACGCCGAAGGACGCACCGGACTCTTTCACCAGCCGGAACACCGCCTTGGTGATCGGGAGGTTGCGCTCCACCAGCGAGCCGGAGCAGCCGACCCAGTAGAGGTAGTCCTGGGAGCCGTCGAAGATCGGCACCTCGCCCAGGCCCTCCATCCACGTGGTGCGCTCAAGCGCGGTCCCGCGCCACGGGTGGCCGCGCATCTCCATGTTTTCGAGGGCGGCCTGCGCGGTCGCAGGGATGCGCGCCTCGCTCATCACGAGGTAACGGCGCATGTCCACGATCGTCGGGACGTGCTCGATCATGACCGGGCATTCCTGGACGCACGCGCCGCAGGTGCGGCAGGCCCAGAGCGTTTCGTCGTGGATGACATCACCGATGAGGGCGACCGGGGACACCTCGCGGCCGGCGTCGCCGGTCTCGTGCCGGTGCTGCGCGATCGCGGGGCCCACATTCGCCAGGTGGGCCTTCAGGTCCTGGATCAGGTGCATCGGCGAGAGCGGCTGTCCGGAGATGTTCGCCGGGCAGACCTCGGTGCAGCGGCCGCAGCGGACGCAGGCGTCCAGTTCGAAGAGCTGCTTCCAGGTGAAGTCCTGGATGAAGCCGACGCCGAAGACCTCCTGCTCCTCGATGTTCTCGATCTTCGCCAGGCGGCCCGGCGAGTCGGTACGGAGGAAGAAGGCGTTGATCGGCGCGAAGAAGATGTGGTCCAGCCGTGTGAAGACGATCAGGCCGAGCCAGCCGAACGCCATCGAGACGTGGAACCACCAGGAGGCGGCGTGAAAGGAGAGAAGCTGGTGCTCCTCGAAGCCAAACACGTCCAGCCCCTTGGCCAGGGTGAACGCGCCGAAGGACCAGCGCGCCCAGTCCGGGTGCTGCTCCAGCTCGGTCACCATGATGCGGGCCGCCTCCACGAAGAAGCCGGACAGCAACACCAGTCCGAGGCCCACGATGATCAGGTGATCCTCGAGCCGCTCGTCCCAGCGGATGCGGTGCATCTGGGCGAAGTAGCGGCGGTACAGCGCCATCCCGACGCCGATCAGGCCGATCACGCCGAAGAGGTCACCGTAGAAGGAGAAGAACAGGTAGTACGGACCGTGGAGGAAGTCCAACGGCGAGTCGGCATCGATCGCGACCTGGGCCGTCACCAGCGTCAGGACGATGATCGAGGAGAAGATGCACCAGTGCATGATGCCGGCGTAGCGGTCACGCCGGACCTTGTCCTGCGCCATGCCCAGCCGGATGGCGTTCCTCAGCCGCTGCGGGACGTCACGGAGCACGCCCGGGGTCGGCTTGCCGATGCTCCAGAGGCTGGAGTGGCGGACGAAGCCGTAGACCAGGAGACCGACCAGCGCGGACATGAAGACGTAGACCGCCCAGATGCCCTGCGGGATGTTGAAGTAGATCTCTCGCGTCGGGGTGTCCGCCGGGAGGGTCGCTGACGCGTAGAAGCCGAGGGCGGAAAGACCCACCGCCGGCCCCCACCAGGCGCCTACCAGGCGCTGAGGGCGGGCAGGCCGGTTCGTCGATTCCGCCATGATGGCTCCCTTGCCTGACACCCGGACTCTTAGGAGACGGGCTGGCCGTACATCTCGCGCAGATCGTTCTTCAGAACCTTGCCCAGGTGGTTCCGGGGCAGTTCAGAGACCCACTGGTAAATCGCCGGCGCCTTGTAGGAGGCGAGGCGTCCCTTGACGTACTCGGTCAGGTCTTCGGTGGAGGGCACCATACCGCCGTCCGCCGGGACCATGATCGCCTTCACGATCTCGCCCCACTCGACGTCCGGGACGCCGATGACCGCGGCCTCCGCCACGCCGGGGTGGTCCTCCAGGACCTGCTCGATCTCCGCCGGGCCAATGTTCTCGCCACCGCGGATGATCATGTCCTTGATACGGCCGGTGATGAACAGGTAGCCGTCTTCGTCGATCTTGCCGACGTCACCGGTGTGGAGCCAGCCATCGCGCAGCGCGCCGGCGGTGTCGTCCTCGCGTTTGTTGTAGCCGCGCATGACGCGGTCGCCGCGGATGCAGATCTCGCCCGGCTCGTTCGCCGGCAGACGCCGGCCGTCAGGCGCCAGGATCGCGACGTCGATGTCACCCATGGGGCGGCCGACGGAGCGGAGGCGGAGCAGCTTCTTGTCGTTCTGCTCCGGCGTGCCGTTGAGCCGGTGGTCCTCCGGGTCCAGGTAGGTCATGGAGCCGGTGGCCTCGGTCTGGCCGTAGGAGTTCATCAGGCCCACGTCCTTCGCGTTGGGGGCGAAGGCGTCCACGGCCTGGCGGACCACCTCGTACGGCATCGGGGCGGCGCCGTAGGTGATGAGGCGGAGCGTGGAGAGGTCTGCCGCCTCGAAGGTGGGGGCCTCCATGATGCGCTTGAGCATCGTCGGCACAACGAAGGCGTGGGTGACGCCCTCCTTCTCCACGGCGGCGATCCACTGGTCTGGGTCGAACGCGGGCAGGATCACGAGGCGGCGGCCGGAGAAGACCGCGCTCATCATCGTGGTGGCACCGGCGATGTGGAAGAACGGGACAGAGACCAGGATCACTTCCTGGTCGCTGGTCGGGTCGGCGGGGGACTGCGTGTTCACGACCAGCGCGGTGAGCGCCTGGTAGGACAGCACGACGCCCTTCGGCAGCGACGTCGTGCCGGAGGTGAAAATGATGATGGTGGGGTCTTGCTCTTCGATGTCGGTGAAGACCGGGATGTCCTCGCCGCTGTCGCGGAGGCCCTTGTAGGTGAGCATTCCCGGGCGCTCAAAGTCCATCGAGATGACGTTCGTGACCTTCGGCAGTGTCCCGGCGACGCTCTCCCAGATCGGGAAGTAGCGCTCCTGGATGAACAGGGTGCTGACGTCCGTGGAGTCGACCATGTAGGTCAGCTCTTCGGCCTTCGCGCGGAAGTTCAGGGGCACCATCGTCGCGCCCAGCGCGGCGGAGGCGTAGTAGATCTCCACGAACTCGGGGCCGTTGACGGCCATCACACCGACATTCTGGCCCTTGCGGACGCCCAGCGCCTGCATGGCGTTGGCCAGCCGGTTCACCCGGCTCTGGAGTTCCTCGTAGGTCACGCGCTCATTGGAGCCAGCCACGGCCACCCGATCGGGCACGATGGCGGCGCTGATGGTCAGGAACTCTGCGGTATTCATTCGGTTTCCCCCCCGGAAGCCGCGCCATCATAGGCAATCACCCCCGCAGGCGCTACAGCGTCCACGGGGCCCTGCGAATCTGGATCAGACGACGATCTCCGCCCCTTGATCAGGGGTTGATCATCTCCACGTACACGCGCATCGCCCGCCCCTCGGTGTCCGGCTTGACCGTCACGACGGGGGTGCGCAGCGGGTCCAGGGTGCCCTGGATGGCATTCCCCTCCATGGACCAGAGCGCCGTGCTGCACGGATCGCGGAACACGCCGGGCTGGGCGCCCGGGTTCACGGCGCGCCCGCGATCGTCGTCCGCGACCCACTCTGCGATGCAGTCGGTTTCCTGGATACGCATGTCTAGCGCGCGGATGCGCCCGTCGTCCATCCCGATCAGGTACAGGTTCTGTTCGGGGCGGGCGACCAGCCGGCCGATCGCGAAGTCGTCCAGCGGGCCGACCTCCTCAATGACGATGCGGATATCGGGGCGGTTGAACAGCCCCCAGATGACCACGCCCAGGAAGAACATAGAGACCAGCAGGAGCGCCACGGGCCCCACGGAGAGTCGCTTGTCGCCGGCGGGGGCCTGTCCTCGCGCGGCCGTCACGAGGCGACCACCCGCGCGGCGAGGCGGCGCTCCAGCGCCAGGCCCTCCGCGAGCGGCCGGTCGAGGCCGTCCCATACGGCGCGCTTCACCGCCTGCATGGCTGCCGGCGGGGCCGCGGCGATCCGTTCGGCCACGGCCCGGGCGGCCGCCTCCAGGCGGTCACGGGGCACCACGGCATGCACCAGGCCGGCGTCCCACGCCTCGGCCGCGTCGATCGGCAGGCCGGAGGTGACCATGCGCAGCGCCTCCGACCGGGCGAGGTGGCGAGGGGCGGTCTGGGTGCCACCGGCGGAGGGGATGTAACCCAAAGTGACCTCCGGGAGCGCGAACCGCGCGTCCTCCGAGGCGATCCGGATGTCGCAGTACAGGGACAGTTCCATCCCGGCACCGTATGCGAATCCGTGGATGGCGGCGACCAGCGGGATATCGAGGCGCGCCATCAGCCCCCAGAGGTCTCGGCCCTGGCGCGCCCGCCGGGCGGCCAGGATCGAGGGGGCACTCCCGAACTCGGTGATGTCGGCGCCGGCGGAGAAGGCGCGGTCACCCGCGCCCTGGATCACGGCACAGCGGACCGTGGGGTCGTCCCGAAGCGCGGTGAGGACGCCCCAGAACCGATCACGCATCTCCAGGCTGACGGCGTTCAGCCGCTCCGGGCGGTTCAGGGTGACCCAGGCGATGTCACCGGTGCGCTCGTAGCGGACGAGGTCTTCCGTCACCGGCCCGACGCTCCCGTCCGTCTGCCTACACCCAGTCCGGCTTCTTGATCGGGCTGACCTCGGTGCGGTTGTGGCTGATCTGGATCTCTTCGTTCAGGCGCAGGGCGAGCCGCTGCATGAGCGGGCTGCCAGGCGTCATGTCGTCGGAGCGCCAGCGGCGCAGCGTCGCACGGTCCGCCTTGCTCAGGTCGAGGGCGACCAGCTGGTCGATGACCGCCTCGAACATGCGGTGGCACTCGTCGTCGGAGAACTGGACTTTCATCGTTAGCCCCGCACCTTCACCTTGCCGCGGACGCGCATCATGCGCCGCGTGCGCTCGTCGATGAAGTTGCCGATCGCCTCGTTCAGGGCAACCGTGAACTCGTCGAGCTCGCTCGTCCCGGACGCGCGCTCGCGCCGGTACTCCCGGATCTTCTCGCGCGTCTCCTCCGACACCTCGACATGGTCGAGGACGGTGGACGTGACCAGCGAGAGCACCACCTGGGCCTCGTCTGCATTGAGGATGACGTTCATCCCGGTCCCTCCCATTCCCTCTGATGGCGGCCGTTACCGGCCGATGAACCGCGGCGGCCGCTTCGCAGCGAACGCCCGGACCCCCTCCGCGCGGTCCGCAGTGGACTGGAGCAGGACGGTCAGGTCCAACTCGTACCGGAGCGCCTGATCCAGCGGCATCTCAATACCGCGGTGGACGGCCTCTTTCGCGAACCGCGTGGCCACGGGGCCCCGCTGCGCGATTGCCTCCGCCAGCGTACGCGCTGCCTCGTCCAATCCTGTCCGAGGTGCGAGCGCGGAGACCAGGCCGATCCGCCGTGCCTCC
>JAUXUW010000150.1 GCA_030684635.1 Dehalococcoidia bacterium | reverse complement strand
GCCGCGCTCGGGGTCGTAGTTGTCCACCATCACCGCCAGTGCGGCGGCCCAGCCGTCCGCGCGCCGGATCAGGTCGGCGCGGTCGTCAGCGCCCACCCGCGACTGGTCGAGGAAGCGCGCGGACTCCTCCGGTGTGAACGTCAGCTCTCGCGCGCCCAGGGCGTAGGCGCGGCGCTGGGCGGTGAGCCGTGCGAGCGAGCCGAGCGCCGGCCAGGTCCGTGAGAGGAGCATGAGGCGCAGGTTCATGGGCACGGAGCGGACCAGCGTGTCGATCACGGCCAGCGCCTCCGGCGATTCGTCCAGAACGTGCAGGTCGTCCAGCACCAGCACGAAGAGGTCGTCCACCTCCTGCTGGATGCCGGCCGCAAGTTCTGAGACGAGCGCGCCGGCGCCGGCCGGCACCCCGCCTGCCTCCAGGCGCTGCACGAACTCGCCGAGGGCGTCCGGGAAGGCCTGCCGTACCGAACCGGCCAGGTCGGCGACGAGCACCAGCGGGTCCGCGTCCTGCTCGTCGAGTGACAGCCACGCCACGGTGAGCGCCGCGCCGCTCGCCCAGTCCACGGCCAGCGTGGACTTGCCGTAGCCCGCCGGTGCGGTCAGGAGCGTGACGTCGTACTCGAGCGCCTCGTCGAGGAGCGCGTGAAGGCGGTCGCGGCGGACAGTGTCTGCGCGTCTGCGCGGCGGGACCAGCTTGGGCAGAAACTGCCGGCGGGGTCGTCGCGGCGGTGGTAGGTCTTGGCGGCTAACCGCAGGCCACGTCACCCGGTGATGATATCCCGCCCGGACACGCCTGCGCGCGCGGCGCCTCCTCGATACGCTGATGTTGTGCTGACTGACCGACTGCCGACGGAGGCCGCCCGATGACCCTCGCCGTGCCCGACGACCTCGCGTTCCTGCGCGCCTACGAGTCGGCCACCCTGACGAAGCCGCAGATCGTGGCGGACAACGTGCTCACGGGGATCTTCCTGGCGGACACGAGTTACCGCGCCGCCCTCTCCGCGCTGCTGCTGCAGGAGTCCGTGGAGGCCGCCCGGCGGCTGGCGGCGGTGTGGCACGCGCTCGCCGACCGCTCCCGACCGATCGTCGCGGCGCTCAGCCAGCCGCTGCCGGACGCCGCCCGCTGGGACGCCTTCGCGCAGGCCGTCGCGGAGGCGGAGGCGCCCGGCGCGCTGCTCCGCGCGATCAACGTGGACGACAGCGCGATGCAGAGCGCGGAGGAAATGCTGGAGTTCGCCGGCCTCTCCTGGTTCGCGAACGCGATCCGCACGTTCGAGGCCGGCCCCCCCGCCGTCACCCTCGTGCCCGCGGAGCCGGGGACGGCGGCCTCGATCCGGGTGCGCGGGATCGACCGCGGGGGCACCCCGGCGGAGACGACCGTGTGGCTGGAGGACGACCGCGTGATCGCGCTGGGCGATGCCACCGGGGACTTCGTGACCTGGTCGCGTGACTTCATCGGCGCCTACATCGACGCGCGCGAGTCGGCCGGTCGCTGAGCGGTCGGGCTAGCGCGTGAGCGCGGCCATCAGGATGCCCGCGGCGACCCCCACGTTCAGCGACGTCACGGCGGTGCCGCGCGGGGTGATACGGCAGACCTCGTCGCACGTCTCCAGGGTGAGGCGGCGGAGGCCGGACTCCTCGTTACCGAGCACCAGCAACCACGGCCGGTCGGCCTGGACGGCGGTCACGTCCTTCTTCGCGTGCTCCGATGAGCCGATGATCCAGATGCCCGCGTCCTTCGCGGCCTGCAGGGCGCGACGCAGGTTTGTCTCCACCGCGTACGGCACCGCCTCCATGCCGCCGCTCGCCACGTCGTAGACCACGGACGTCAGCCCCACGGAACGGTCGGCGGTCATCACCACCCCGCGCACGCCGAAGAACGCCGCCGCGCGGAAGATCGCGCCCGCGTTGTGCGGGTCCTGCACGCCGTCCAGCGCCAGCCAGAGCCCGCGGTCGTGCTCGCCCGCGAACAGGCGATCGAGGCCGACCGGCTCACGCTCCCGGATCACCGCCTCGGCGCCGCTGCGACCACCCTCCCGGCCGGGGCGCGCATCCCGTTCCACCGGCACCACCGGGCGCCCGTGCCGGGACGCCTCTGCCGCCACGCGGTCCCACGCACCCTGGGCGCGGCCGCCCGGCAGCCGCACCTCGATCACGTCGCGCGGACGCGCATCGAGGGTGGCGAGGACGGAGTGGGGGTTTCGCAGTGCAAGCATGGTGACGACGGTACCGCGCCCTGCGGTATGACGCGTGCCTGCATTTGGCATCCTGCGGAGGGCTTCTTTGCTTCGTTAGTCTGGGCCACGTGCGTGCTCACGGCCTCACGCGGTGACCGTTGCCCCCGGCCTGATGCTGTGACGGGGTGCCCACTACCCTCATCGCCCGTGTACGGACCGAACCTGGAGCCTCATGCGCCGTCTACTCACCGGCTTCTCTGTCTTGCTCATGCTTCTCGTCCTACTGAGGGGGCAGCCCTCTGCCGTGAGTGCTGCCGATTGCTCGGGCAGGCCGGAACTCGACGCGAGGGTGCCGGGCTGCGGTCTGTCGGTCCCGGTGGGCGCCACGTCGTTCCGGTGGGAGCGCCCGGCCACGTCGATGGCGCAGGCCTTCGACGCCGGGCGGGTGAGCCCACCGAGCGCGGTCGCCGCGACCTCACGGCTGCAGGTGTGGTCGGAGCACCCGCGCACCGGGGCGTGGACGCGCTGGACGCCCTCCAGCGGCGCGGCCGGCATGGCCGGCTTCACCACCCTGGTGCCGGGCCAGGTCTACTGGATCCAGACGGAGACGGCATTCTCCTGGTCGTTCGGGGCCACGCCGCAGCGCTCGGTCTTCACGGATGCGCAGGTGGTCTCGTTCTACGGCTTCCCCGGAATCCCGTTCATGGGCGCCCTGGGCAAGTACTCCGCAGCGGAGGCCGCTACCCGGGTGACCGCCGTCGCGAGCGAGTACGACGCGCTGAACGGCGCCCGTAAGGTCATCCCCGCGCTGCACCTGATCGCGGCCGTGGCGCAGCGATACCCGGGCGCAAGCGGCCTCTACCTCGGCCGGATCAGCGCGGGGACGCTGGACGAGTACGTCCGCGTGACGGAAGAGCGCGGCATGCTCCTGTTCCTGGACGTCCAGGTGGGGTGGGCGGATCCGCTGACCGAGGTGAAGGCGCTAGAGCGGGTGCTCCTGAAGCCCCACGTCCACGTAGCCCTCGATCCGGAGTTCGCCACGCGGACGGACGGGGAGCCGCCGGGGGTGGCGATCGGGAGCCTGGACGCCGGCGAGGTGAACGCGGTCCAGGAGTACCTCGGCGCGCTCGTGGCCAGGCACGCGCTGCCCCCCAAGGTGCTGGTCGTCCACCAGTTCCGGGCGGACATGCTGGTGAACCCGGAACGGATCTCGCCCGTCCCCAGCGTAGACCTGGTGATCGACATGGACGGCTGGGGGCCACGCGCGCAGAAACTCTGGGGCTACCAGACCTTCGCCAACGCCTCGTACGCCCCGTTCGCGGGCTTCAAGCTCTTCTATGACTGGGACGTGCGCCTCTTCAGCCCAGCGGAGATCCAGCAACTTCAGCCGGGTCCGCCCGACCTGATCATCTACCAGTAACGCCAGCCCGGGCATCACGCGCGTGCTCGCCCGGACTTCCGGCGGTTCTCGCGGTTCACTCGCGGGCGGCGACCGGGTAGAGTTTCAGAGCCCTACCTGCCGGAGGGCTTCACGGACTGTATCTTCATCTCTACCAGCCGCGAGGGGGCCTGATGGGTGAGTTAGAGGGGTCTGCGCCGCCCGGCGCAGCGCGACCGGTGTTCGATCTCGACGCCATCGTCCACGACAACGAGCAGTGGCGTGCCTCCTTCGATGTGGGCGCCCTCCAGGTCCAGCCGATCAAGCAGGCTGTGATCCTGACGTGCATGGACTCACGCTACCCGGCCATGTCGATCATCGGGTTCAAGCTGGGCGAGGCGCACATGATCCGAAACGCGGGCGGCCGCGCGACGGACGATGCGATCCGGTCGCTGATCATCTCCGCGCACGCCCTGGGCACCCGCGCGTGCATCGTCATCCACCACACCGACTGCGGCCTCTTCGGGCAGACGAACGACAACCTGCGTAGCCGGGTGAAGTCCGCCACCGGCCAGAGCGCCGCGCACATCGACTTCCTGCCGTTCGCGGACCTGGAGGAGAGCGTGCGCGACGACGTGGAGCAGATCCGCGCCTGTCGCTTCCTCCCCGAGGGGTACGAGGTCGTCGGGATGATCTATGACGTGCGCACGGGGCTGGTCATCCCGGTGGACACCCCGCACCACGACGCCTGACCGAACCCCGCACAGCGATCAGGGCAGGCGCTGCTCTCCGACGCCACCGGAGGACAGCGCCGCCTCGATCCGCGCGTCGTCGTAGCCCGCCTCGCGCAGGACATCGCGCGAGTGCTGGCCGGCGAGCGGCGCGGGCCCGGTGGCGCTGCTGATCGTCTCGGAGAAGAAGAGCGCGGAGTCCACTGCGCGCACTCGGCCCTCCAGCGGATCGTCGACCTCCACGATCATCCCGCGCTCGGCCAGGTGCGGGTGCACGGCCGCCTCATGCATCGTCAGCGTCATGCCGTAGGGCGCGCCGGTCTGGCCCAGCGCGTCCACCACGTCAGCCGCATCCATCGCAGCGATCCACGACCCGGCCAGGGCGTTCGCGGCGGCCGGGGCCGAGGGCATCGGCTCGCCCTCGTGGCCCAGCGCCGCGGCAATACGGGCCCAGTTGTGCGGACCGCCGACATTCAGCGTGATGTGCCGGCCGTCCCGGGTGCGGTGGACCGGGTGCCGGAACGGCGTCCAGGCCTCCGGCTGCTGGCCGTTCAGGACGGGCGTCACGACCTCGGTCAGCATCTGGAACTGGCTGTCCATGAGCGACGTGTCCACCCACTGCCCTCGGCCGGTGCGTTCGCGGTCATAGAGCGCGGCGAGGATGCCCGCGAACGCAGTCTGCCCGGTCACGAGGTCCGCGACGGTGACGCCCGGTGCGAACGGCTCCGGCGTCCCCACGGCCTGCTGCTGCACCCACAGCCAGCCTGCCTCCGCGTGCGCCGTGGCGCCGTACGCACGGCGATGCGACGAACCGCCGGTCTGGCCGAACCCGGAGATCGAGGCGAAGACCAGGCGCGGGTTGGTGGCGCTGCAGGCTTCGTAGCCGATCCCGAGCGAGGCCATCACACCCGGGCGGAAGTTCTCCACCACCACGTCCGCGCTTGCGATCAGCGCACGGGCCGCCTCGATCCCCGCGGGGTGCTTGAGGTCGAGCGTCACGGAGCGCTTCCCGAGGTTGTTCGCGACGCTGCCCTCCGTCCGGGTGGGGCCGCCCGCGCCCTCCTTCGGTGGGTCGACGCAGATCACGTCCGCGCCCAGGTCCGCAAGCATCCGCGTGCAGTACGGCCCCGCGACCACCCGCGTGAAGTCGATCACGCGCACACCCTCAAGGATTCGCCGTCCGACCATCACCGCCTCCTGTCCCCACATCACCGGGACGCATTACAGCACGCGCGCGGCCCACCGATTGCGACCGGCCGCCACGCCTGTTCTGATGCACACATGCCCGCCACCACCATCCAGGCCGCCCTCAACTACATCCAGAGCGGGATGCGTGTCTACCTCCACGGCGGGGCGGCCACGCCGACCCCGCTGATCGAGGCGCTGGCGGAACGCGCACTCTCGCTGACGGGCGTAGAAACCGTGTCGCTGCACCTGGAAGGGCCCGCGCCGCACGTCGCCCCCGCGCTGGAGGGGCACCTGCGCCACAACGCGCTCTTCATCGGCGCGAACGTGCGCGAGGCCGTCAACGCCGGCCGCGCGGACTTCACGCCGGTGTTCCTCTCCGACATCCCGCGGCTCTTTACGGACGGCACGCTCCCGTTGGACGTGGCGCTGCTACAGGTGTCGCCGCCGGACGCGGATGGGATGTGCTCCATGGGGGTGTCCGTGGACGTGGCGCGTCCGGCGGCAGAGGCGGCACGCTTCGTGATCGCGGAGGTGAACCGGCAGATGCCGCGCACCCTCGGCGAGAGCACGGTCCACCTCAGCCAGATCGACGCCTACATCGAGACCGACCGGCCGCTCTGGGAGATCCCGCCTCCCGACCCGACGGAGGTGTCCCGCCGCATCGGCGAGCACGTCGCGACACTGGTGGAGGACGGCGCGACGCTGCAACTCGGCATTGGCGCCGTGGCGGACGCCGTGCTGCGCGCGCTCCGCGGACATCGAGACCTGGGCATCCACACGGAGATGTTCGCGGACGGCGTCGTCGACCTCGTCGAGGCTGGTGTGATCACGGGCGCCCGGAAGGCCGTCCACCCCGGGCTGATCGTGTCCTCGTTCGTGATGGGGACCCGGCGCCTGTACGACTTCGTGGACGGCAACCCCGGCGTGGCGATGTTCTCCTCCGCCTACACCAACGACACGCGCGTGATCGCGCAGCACGAGGAGATGGTGGCCGTGAACTCCGCGATCGAGGTCGACCTGACCGGCCAGGTCTGCGCGGACTCGATCGGCCCGCGGTTCTGGAGCGGCATCGGCGGGCAATTGGACTTCATCCGTGGCGCGGCGCGCGCACCCCGGGGCCGCCCGATCATCGCCCTGCCCTCCAGTGCGCTCGGCGGGACGCGCTCGCGGATCGTCTCGCAACTGGCCGCCGGCGCCGGCGTCGTGACGACGCGCGGCGACGTGTACTTCGTCGTCACGGAGCACGGCATCGCGCGGCTCCATGGCCGCCCGGTGCGCGAGCGTGCCCAGGCGCTGATCGACATCGCCGCGCCCGCCTTCCGCGAGCAACTCGCCCGCGAGGCCTCCGCGCTGTACGGCTTCCGCCTGCACGATTAGCCCGGCACCCGCGGAACCCGCGCCGAAACGCAGACGGGACGCCCTCGGGCGTCCCGTCCGTCGTCATTCGACCGCAGCGGGTCTAGCGCTTCATGAGGCGGTCGACCTCCGCCATCTCCTCGGACGTCAGCCGCCAGGAAGCGGCGGCGGCGTTCGCGGCGACCTGGTCCGGGCGCGTGGCGCCAGCGATCACGGAGCCCACGTAGTCCAGCGACGCCAGCCAGGAGAAAGCCAGTTCGAGGATCGTGTGGCCACGCTCCTGCGCGAACGCCTCCAGCTTCTCGACGGTGTCGTAGTTCTGCTCGGTCAGCAAGCGGTCGGCCTGCGGGCCGGAGGAGAGACGTGCGCCCTCAGGCGCGGCCTGGCCACGCTTGTACTTGCCGGTGAGCAGGCCGCTGGCGAGCGGGAAGAACGGCAGGATGCTCAACCCGAACTCACGCGCGGCCGGCACGACTTCCGCCTCGATGCGGCGGTCGAGCAGGCTGTACTGGTTCTGCGCGGAGACGAACGGCGTCAGGTGCTCCGACTTCGCGATCCAGGCGGCGTTGGCGATCTGCCAGCCGGCGTAGTTGGAGTTGCCCAGGTAGCGGACCTTGCCGGAGGTCACCAGGTCGTCCAGCGCGCGCATCGTCTCGTCCTGCGGCGTCTTCGGGTCCGGGAAGTGCATCTGATAGAGGTCGATGTAGTCCGTGTCCAGGCGGCGGAGGGAGGCCTCCACCTCCTGCATGATGTAGCGGCGCGAGCCGCCGGAGCGCAGCGGGCCCTCGCCCATCGGACCGGCGAACTTCGTCGCCACGATCGCCTCGTCGCGACGGCCCTTCAACGCCTGGCCCAAGAACTCCTCCGACTTACCGCGGCCACCGTAGATATCAGCGGTGTCGAAGAGCGTGATCCCCTGATCCAAGCAGGCGTGCACCACGTCCGCGGCCTGGCCGGCGTCCATGCGCATGCCGAAGTTATTGGTGCCCAGTCCCACCACGGAGACCTGCAGGCCAGACCGGCCCAGGTTGCGGTATTCCATTGGGTTTCCCCTCTCGATCAGGAACGTAGATGTGCGTTGAGAACGCGGAGTATACCCCCACGCGGTATCCGCTCCGTGCACCCCGCGGGCCGGCCTACCCCGCCGGTTCGCCCTCGAGCGGGACGACGGCGCGTGGGGGCCGCGTGTGGAGCACGAAGAACAACGCCCCGGCGAGGATGAAGCAGCCCCCGAGGGCGAACACCGCGCGCACGTTCGTCGCCTCCACGATCCGCCCGCCACCGAGCGACCCGGCGAGGATGCCGATCGCGTACGCCATCGACTGCAGGCTCGCCACGGTCGCCATGCCGAGGGTGCGCCCGACCTCCACCTGCACAGCCTGGCCGGCGACGTTGAAGAGCGCCCCGCCCACGCCGACCCCGAGAATGAAGCCGGCAAGGATGATGACGTAGGTCGTGCTGAACGCCGCCGTCGAGTAGCCGGCCGCAACCATCACCGCCCCGGCCACGACCAGCGTGCGCCTCGGCAGGCGGTCCGCCACATGGCCCAGCACCGGCTGCGACAGCCCGCCGGCGAACTGCTGCGCGGCCAGGAGCGCGCCCACCATCGTCGCGGTCACCGCAAGCGACTCCTCCAGGTAGACCGCGATGAAGGAAAAGGACGCACCCATGGAGAAGGCGAAGGAGGCGCGGAGGCCGAACAGCGCCTGCACCGTGCGGTCGTGCAGCACCACCCCCCACGCCGGCACGGGCGGACGCGTCAGGCGGAGGCCGTCCAGACCGGTCGCGGCGATCTCGACCGTCTTCGGCAGGAGCATGGCGACGAGCAGCGAGGCTACGGTGAAGAGCGCGGCCATGCTCAGGAACACGTCCTCGATCGCGGCGTGGTCGCGGACGATGCCGGCGAGCACCGGCCCCACCCCGAAGCCGATGAAGTCGAACAGCCCAAACACGCCCATGTAGCGCCCCTCGCGCCCGTTCGGCGCGAGGTCACCGACGTAGGCGAGCGCCATCGAGAAGATGAAGGCGGAGCCCACGCCCGAAAGGGCGCGGAACGCGATGATCCCCGCCACGCTGTCCGTCACGTACCAGCCGACCGCTGCGGCCATGTACGTCAGCAGGCCGCCCACCAGGAACGGCTTGCGGCCGAAGCGGTCCGCCAGCCGCCCGGAGAACGGGCTGATGAACACCTGGGTCAGCGCGAACGCGGAGAACGTGAGGCCAATCGCCGTGCCCGTGGCGCCCAACGACTTCGCGTAGACCGGGAGGACGGGCGTGACCATGCCCAGCCCCATGGTCGCGCAGAACATGGCGAAGCCCAGGACGAGAAACGGCCGAGAGAGCATCGGGGCATCCTATCGGCGGGTGCCGGTATAGACAGACAGGCCGCCCTCGCGGGCGGCCCGTCGTACGGTTCGGGCGGACGGACTACTTCTTCTGGTCGCGCTCCGCGCGCTTCATCGCGTCGCTCATGACCGAATACTCCTTGGAGATCACGCTCCGCTTCACGCGCTCCTGCTTTGCGGTGCCGCGGGTGCGGGTCATGCGCGTGAAGGTCTGCTCATCCAGGCGCTCGATCGTGTCGTTCGTCATGTAGGTGCCGGCGCCTTCGCCCTCGCGCCGCTTGAACTCCTGGCGCGCCTCGTACTGCTCGATCTCCTCGATACTCGGCGCCGGCTTGTGGTCGTCGTCGTAGGAGAGCTCCGGGTGCCGGAGGCCGCTGTTGGAGGCGGCGGTGAGCGGCTTGGAGACCTTCTTGTTCAGGTGCCAGTACGTGCCGTCGTCCGGGATCCGGCGCGGGGCGCCCTCGCGATAGGTGAAGGCAGCCCACTCGCGGGACATGATCCGCTTCGCGTCGTCGTCGCACTCGGGACAGGGCTGAGCCTTGTCCGCTTCGCGCGCCGGGCGCAGCAACTCGAAGACCCCGTTGCAGGGCTCGCAGTAGTACTCGTACAGCGGCATGGGTTCCCCTCCCGACCGTCACCACCAAGGGTGACCGTTCCTCCACGAGGATAACGTCTGTGGCCCGCCTGCGGGATGCATCCCCCGCCCGCCGTCCCGGAGCGGCCTCAACCTGCCTCGGGCCCCAGCAGCGCCCGGTACGCCTCGTAGGTGGCCGGGTCGAACGCGACGAAGACGACGCGCTCCGGCCAGGGCGACTCCACGAGGTGGCGCTGCACCTCCTGCACCGCAACGCGCGCGGCACGCTCCACCGGGTAGCCATACAGGCCGGTGGAAATCGAGGGGAACGCGACGCTGGCCGCATGGAGCCGCACCACCTGCTCCAGCGAGTGCCGGTAGCAGTCGCGCAGGACCTCCTCCTCGCCGGAGCGGCCGCCGCGCCACACCGGTCCGACGGTGTGGATCACCCACCGCGCCGGGAGCCGGTAACCGGCCGTCACCTTCGCCTCGCCCGCCTCGCAGCCGCCGAGAAGGCGGCACTCCTTCAGGAGGTCCGGACCGGCCGCGCGGTGGATCGCGCCGTCCACGCCGCCCCCACCCAGGAGCGACGAGTTCGCCGCGTTCACGATCACGTCCACCGCCAGCGTGGTGATGTCCGCCTGCACGAGTTCGATGCTGCCCATCGCCCGTCCTCGACTCACTTCACAGAACCTTGACGCGCCGCCGGGTGTGCAAGAGCGGCTGGATGACGGATGATCTCTCCACAGGCGCCAGGCGGCCACGCACGCACCTTCTTCGGGTTGTGCGAGGTTGCGCACCGGGATGGGTACAGACAATGCCGTATTATGTCGTGGGTGGCGAGTACCGCGACACCACGTTCCGCGAACTGGTAAAACCGGAGCCGGTGGATGGCCCGTTTGAGCGGTACGAAGACGCCTTCCTGGCCTGGCGGGGGCACGCCCGCGCCACCATTGACCTCGCGACCGTCCGCTTCCAGATCGCGGAGTCGGTCACGGCGCCGGGGACGGCCGCCGGGTCGCGCACGTAGCCTGCGTTCCGGGTAGGATGCGCCGGGGAGAGGGGGATCGATGCAGAAACCTCACGCTGGCAAGGTCGATTACGAGACCGCCTTCAAGGGCTTCCACTACCCGATTTCGCGCGCCGCGATCTTCTCGATGGGCCGCGACAAGGGCGGCGTGGACCGCGAGGTCGCGGTCATCCTGAGCCGCATCCCCGACCGTCGCTACAACGACGTGGACGAGGTGAAGGAAGCCGTGCGCGGCGTCTACCGCTCGTACGGCGTCGCGGACGCCGACCTCCCGATCTAATCCGCCGCTCAACCAGTAACGAATGATGAGGGCCCGCTCGCGCGGGCCCTCATCTGTGTGTCGTGCCAGGCGGGCGATTACTCGATGCCGACCAGCTCCACCTCGAAGGTCAGCGCCTCGCCGGCCAGCGGGTGGTTGGCGTCCACGGTCACGCCGTCCGGGCCGATCGAGGTAACGGTCGCCGGCGCGTCGCCGAGGAAGACCTGCTGGCCGACCTGCAGCCCATCCGGCGCCTGCGCGGCGGGCACGACGATCACCAGGTCATCGCGGTGCTCTCCGTAGGCGTTCTCCGCCGGAATCCGCACGGTCTTGGTCTCACCCACCGACATGCCGGTGATCGCCTCGTCGAAGCCGGCGATCACCTCGCTCGCGCCGAGCGTGAACTGGAGCGGCTGGCCGCCCCGGGAGGAATCGAACTCTTCGCCGGAGTCCAGCGTCCCGCGGTAGTGGACGGACACGGTGTCCCCTGACTTGGCCATGCGATCCTCCTGACTCGCCACGGGCGATGTCTCCGCCGTGGCCGTGGGTGTTGGCGTCCCCGAGGGGGTCGCGGCGTTCGCGGCATCATCGCCGCCGGAGCAGCCAGCGACCAGCCCCACCAGCACGATGCTCCCGAGGAGCATGCGGCCGATCCCGCGACGTCCGACCTTCCAGCGACCGATGTTCTGCATGTCAGAAACGCTATCACGCACCTCCGTCAGAGGGTGTGAAGGGTGTGTGAGGCACGCCACCGGCCGCCGGGGTCGCGTGACGGAGCCCCGGGCGACCGATAGGCTCGACCCGTGCCCACGAAGAAAGACCCCGGCCGCCTCGTCTGGATCGACCTCGAAATGACGGGGCTCGAGCCAGACCGCCACGTCATCATCGAGATCGCCACGCTGGTGACGGACGGCGATCTGAACGTGCTTGCGGAGGGGCCCAACCTCGCCATCGCGCGCACGGAGGAGGACCTCGCGAAGATGGACGCGTGGAACACCGCCACGCACAGCGGCTCCGGCCTCGTCGCCCGCATCCGCGCCTCCACGGTCGATGTCGCGGAGGCGGAACGGCAGACGCTCGCCTTCATCCGCCGCTGGGTCGCGAAGGGGATGTCCCCCCTCGCCGGCAACTCCATTGCACAGGACCGGCGCTTCCTGCGTCGTGAGATGCCAAAACTGGACGCCTACCTGCACTACCGCAGCGTAGACGTCTCCACGCTGAAGGAACTGACCCGCCGCTGGTACCCGGCTGTGAAGCCGCCCGAAAAGAAGCAGGCGCACCGCGCGCTGGACGACATCCTCGAGAGCGTCGAGGAACTCCGCTGGTACCGCTCATGCTTCTTCCTGCCGCCCGAGGCGGTCACCCCCGACCCGGCGCCCGAAGTGGCTGGCACGCCCGCGGCGCCGGCGACCGCCCCAGAGGCCTGAGGCCTCCAGCCACACCGCTCCTCGACCGATAGTTACGTCGAGTGGAGGCTGGCAATGGCCGAGCAGGGACAACCGCACGCATGGGGCACCGGGGGACGCGTATCCCACACCCCGGGCGCGGATGAGCGCGCGCTCGTGGAAACGTACATGACGCGCCCCGCCCTCACCGTGTCCGCGGACACCTCGGTCGGCGCCGCGCTCGGCACGATGCACGAATTCCGCACGCACCACCTATTGCTGCAGGACCGAGGCCGGATCGTGGCGATCGTGTCCGACCGCGACCTCTATCGGACCGCCAGCCCACGCGCCGGGACGCCGTCATCGAGCCGCGCGGACGACGCGACGCTGCGACGCCCGGTGCACCTGGTGGCGACCTACGGCCTGATCACCGTGCCGGCCTCCGCGACCATCGAGGAGGCCGCGGCGCTCATGCTGGAGCGCAACGTCTCAGCGCTGCCCGTGACGGACGGCGCCGACTCCATCCTCGGGATGCTCACCTCGCGCGATCTCCTGCGCGGGCTACTCACCTGCGCCCTCCCCCGGCACGCCACAGCCTGATCGCTCCGTCTCCGCTGGGCCTCCGTTGACCGGCGAATCGCGCGCGGCGTACCGTCACAGCGCAGGCGAGCGGTGCTCCCGAAGGGACGCCCGCCGGGAAAGGAGTCCGAGGCATGCACGTCACCGTCATCAACCCGGGCTCTGTGCGCCCATCGCGCCCCGTCTCCATGCGGCGCCTCACCGTGCGGGACCTCCGCTGCTAGCGATCTCCCGGCACAGCCACGGCCGCGCCTCCAACCCGCTGAGGTGGTATCACCGTGACTTCTCCTGCGACTGACGCCGTCCCGCTGACGGCGGTGGGCTGGGACGAGCGGCTCCAGGCGCGCTTCGCCTCGCTCGACCTCACCGACCCCCACGGCCTGCAACCCGGCCGCATCGCCCGCGTCGACCGCGGCGCCATGACCGTGCTCATCGACCGTGCCTCCATCCGCGCGGAACTCTCGCCGCCACTCCGCCGCCTCGCCGCGGGCGGGGAGCCCGAGGCGATCCCGGCGGCCGGCGACTGGGTGGCCGTGCGCACACGCCCCGACCACGCCCTGCACGAGATCGTCGCGATCCTGCCCCGCGATGGCGCCTTCGTGCGCCGCGCGCCCACGGCGCACGACCGCGCCGAGGGCAGCGAGCCGGCGCAGGTGCTAGCCGCGAACGTCACCATCGCGTTCCTCGTAGCAGCAGCGACAGATGTGCGTGCGGGCCGGCTGGAGCGCGCCGGTGTCGTCGCGTGGGAGGCGGGGGCGCAGCCCGTCGTCGTCCTGACGAAGGCGGATCTGGTCGCTGACCCGTCACCCGCGATCGCGACCGCCGAGGCCGCCGTCCCCGGCGTCCCGATCCACCTCGTCGATAGCGTGACCGGCGAGGGCATCGCCGCGCTCGCGCCCTACCTGGTCGGGACGCCGACGATCGTGCTGCTCGGCGCTTCCGGCGTCGGCAAGTCGACGCTCGCGAACGCGCTCCTCGGTGGGGACGTGCTCGCGACCGGCGCGGTGCGCGAGGCGGACGGCCGCGGGCGCCACACGACCACCGCGCGCCATCTGGTGCCGCTGCCCGGCGGCGGCGCACTCATCGACACGCCCGGCATCCGCGCGATCGCGACGTGGGGCGCCTCGGAGGGCATCGACCGCGTGTTCGAGGAGATCGAGGCGTTCGCGGCGGAGTGCCGCTTCAGCGACTGTGCGCACGCGAGCGAGCCGGGGTGCGCGGTGCGCGCCGCGCTGGAGTCCGGCGAGATCGACCCGGCCCGCTTCGAGCGGTTCCAGCGCGTGGAGCGCGAGCGCGTCTACGAGGCGCAGAAGCAGGACCCCGCGCTCGCCGCCGAGCGTCGAGGCAAATGGAAGCAGATCAACAAGGCGATGCGGAAGCGTGGCGACGAGAAGCACGTCTAGCCGCGGGCCGGCGGCGCACCTTGGTGGCGACGGGACGCGGCGATGGGTGTGAGGCTGTAGCGGGCGCTGCGCGCCCGGCCCTCACCCCCATCACGGCTTCGCCCCCCGGATGAGATGCGACACGGCTGCGCCGGTTGCCCGCCAGGAAAACAGATCGCGAGATGGCCTCTGACATCCGTTCGCGGTGAGCCTGCCGAACCGCACCGTCAGTCCAAGCACGCACCGATGAGGCCGGAGCGCGGCGCGGGACGAGCCCGACCGCGCACCTGGCCTCGGTCGTGGGATGGCTAGGTGTGCGAGGCGTCCCGCGTCTTTTTGAAGGCGTCCCAGCCCTGCTCGCGCAGGGTGGCGAGGCGCTCCGCGGCGACCTTGTCGTCGCGCGTGGAAGCGGCGAGCGCGGAGAGCACCGGGTCGTCGCGGTAGTTGAAGCCCTCGCGGAAGCCACCGATCTCGTGGACGCGGTTCACCAGCATCTTGGTCAGGGCCAGCGCCGTCTGAGGCAGGGACACCAGGCGCTTCGCCAGCGCCTCGGTCTCCGCGTCCAGCGCGTCGGTGGGGACGATGCGGTTGACCAGGCCGAGGCGCTGCGCGTCCTGCGCGCCGAAGACCTCGCCGGTCATCAGGATCTCCTTCGCGCCCTTCGGGCCCGTCAGGAACGGCACGATGAGGATCGGCGGCGGGAAGCCGTGGCGGATCTGGATCTCGCCGAACTTCGCGTCCTCGGCGGCGATCGTCAGGTCACACATGCCGGCGATTTCGCAGCCCTGCCCCACAGCGTAGCCACGCACCGAGGCGATCACAGGCTTCTGCATCTGCCAGATGCGCATGACGTTGTCGACCATGTTCGGCGCCGGGATGTCGTCCGGGCGCGGGGCGGCCTGCAGGTCGCCGCCGGCGCAGAAGGCGCGGCCCGCGCCGCGGACCACCACCACCTTCGCGGACTCATCCGCCTCTGCGCGCTCCAGCGCCTGGCCGAAACGGAGCGTGAGCGACCAGTCGACGGCGTTCAGGACGAGCGGGCGGTTGAACGTGATCCACGCCACGCCCTCGCGGACCTCGTAGAGGACGTCGTTCTCGGAAGGGGCGGGGACCTCGAACCCCTCGGGGGTGTAACGCTTACCGGGCTCGCGCTCGGACTCCGGGATCGCGCGTGGGGTGTCAGTCATGGCGGTGTCGCCGTCCTTCCAGGTTGAGACGCCCTGGTGAGGACGCCCAGTCATCGAGATGCACCGAGGCGTCCCGTCGCGGGACGCCTCGGGTCTGGGTGCTGTGGAGATTCTACGGTCGGGAGCGCTACCCGCTCGATCCTTACTGGGCCGTGAAGGTCGTCTCCAGGTCGCCGGCCCGGACCGTGTAGGTCTCGCCGGCGGTGAACGTGCCGCCCAGGGTCACGGTGTTCTCGGCGATGCCGTAGATCATCGTGCAGGCCACGTTCGGGTCAGACGGCATGGTGTTCCAGACCGTGAGCGTGAACTCGTTGCCCTCGCGCGCCACCTCGATGCCGGCGAAGGCTGCACAGCCACTCGGCAGGCCGGACTTCACGACCGCCGCGTACTGGACCGGGAAGGACTCGCGGATCAGGACATCGAGGTCCTCGATCGGGGCGAGCTCGAGCTTGCGGTCGCCGGACGCCACCGGCGGGGGCACGTTGCCACCGGCGTCTGGCGTGGCCACCGGGACGCCCGGCGTGCCCGTGGGGTCGCCGGAGCCGACCGGCGTGTCGCCGCCCTGTGTGGGCGCAGTCGCCACCGGTGTCGTGGTGCCGTTGTCGGACCCGTTGTCGCTGTTGCACGCCACGAGGGCGAACGAGGCGATCACCGGCACGGCGATCACCAGAAATTTGCGCAGTTGCATGACTCAATCCCTCCATCGCGCCGACCGATTGAAGGCGGCACGTGCACAGGTCAGACGCCCACGATAGCCAGGCGGTTCCCATCACCTCGCGCGCCCCCACCCGGAGCAGCGGCTATCCTCGGCAATATGGGCGAATACCTGACCCTGATCTTGTTCCTGGCCGGCCTCGCCATGTTCATCGTCGGTGACCTGCTCTGGCTCGTCAGGAACACCTTCAACCGGCCGATGCACATCCGCGTTACGGGCGGGCTGATCGCCGTCGGCATGCTCCTCATCACGATCGGCCTGATCCGTTTCGCGGTCGGCGGGGGCGGCTAGGCGTGCGCACTACGGACGAACTCCTGCAGCAGCTGGCGTTCGAGGTGTGGGCGGACCGCGCCCAGATCGCCTCGATCGGCTCGGTCGGGGCGCCGTCCGACCAGCTCCTTGCGATCGCCTGGCACCTGCTCGCGGCCGCCGAGAACTGGCTGGCGCGGGTGCAGGGCAGGGCTCCCTCCGTCTCGCTCGACTGGCGGACGCCACCACGCGACGCGCTGCCGCCGCTGCTGGAGCAGGTCTGCGACCGTTTCGTCGCCGTCGCACGCGAGATGGACGATGCCCGGCTGACCGCACCGGTGCGCTACACGAACTCGCAGGGTGTCGCTTACGAGCACCTGGCCGGCGACGTGCTGGAGCACCTGATGCTGCACGGCGCCGAACACCGAGGGCAGATCGCGCTGGAGGTGGGACGCCAGGGCGGGCAGCCAGCCGAGACCGAATACATCTTCTGGCTCCGCGGCGACTGATCACGCGCTACCCTCCGCCCGCATGACCACCACCACCTCCATCCCCACCGACCGAGGCGTGATCGACGCACGCTGGGACGCGCCGGCGAACCCGCCTCGAGGCGCCGTGCTGCTCGTCGGTGGTGGTGACGGCGGCTTCGACGGCCCCGCGGAGGCGCTCTACCCCACGCTCGCGGAGGACTTCACCGCGCGCGGCCTGGGCACGCTTCGCCTGGACTTCCGCATCCACCGCTTCCCGAACGACGTGGACGAGGGGACGTACGACGTTCTCGCCGGACTGCGGTGGCTGGCGACGCAGGGCGTAGAGCAGGTCGCGCTCGTGGGCCACTCCTTCGGCGGCGCCGTGGTGATCGAGGCGGCGGCACAGGACGCCTCGGCGGTGGCGGTGGTGACGCTGGCCACGCAGACCGCCGGCGCGCAGAACGTCGCGCTCATCGCGCCACGGGCGCTGCTGCTGATCCACGGCCTGGACGACGTGCGCCTGTCGCCTCGGTGTTCCCAGTTGCTGTACGGCATGGCGGGGGACCCACGGTCGCTGGTGCTGATCCCGGGCGCCACGCATTCGCTCCGCCAGGCACGCGAGGAGGTGCGCACGCGCATCATCGAGTTCGTCGCGGGCGCGCTGGAGGGGAACCCGTGACCGCCGGCTATTCCGGGACGCCGCTCCCGCAGAAGCTCGGCATCAAGCCCGCTTCGCGTCTCGTGCTGCTCGGCGCACCGAAGGGGTTCGAGGAGACGCTGGGCACGCTGCCGGCTGACGTGCGCGTCGTGACCTCACTCCGCGGCTCGGCGGACGTCCTCGTGTACTTCACGACCAAGAGGGCCGCCCTCGAACGCCGGATCGAGGCGATCGGGCGGGCGATCTTCCCGGACGGCGGCGCGTGGGTCGCGTGGCCGAAGCGTGCCTCGAAGGTGCCAACCGATATGACCGAGGACATCGTGAGAGAGGTCGCGCTCCCGCTCGGCCTGGTCGACAACAAGGTGGCGGCGATCGACGAGACGTGGTCGGGGCTACGCCTGGTGTGGCGGCGCGAGCGCCGCGGCTAGCGGCTGAACACCATCTGCAATTCGATCACGCCCTGTTCCTCCACGGAGACCACACTCAGCGCGCTGGGCGCCTCCATGTCGTAGTCCGCGAACTGGATGAGCAGCGAGCCCACGACGACCACGAGGCCGTTCGAGAGCGTGCCCTGCAGCGGGAACTCCACCCGGTTCGTGACGCCGTGCAGCGTCAGGTCGCCGATCGCCGTCGCACTGATCGTCTCGCCCTCGGCCGGCACGCCGTCGATCGCGATCGGCTGCGCGAGGACGAACGAGGCCTCCGGGAACGTCCCCCACTGGATGCCCTGGGTGCGGAGGCGTCCGTCACGCCGGTCATCGTCGCTCTTCAAACGCGTCAGGTCCGCGACCACCTCCACGGCCGTGATCGCGGAGCCGTCGAACTCCAGCAAACCCGTCACGGCCGAGGTGCGGCCGACCGCCTCCGTCGCGCCGACGGAGACCAGTTGCTCCTTCACGCGGTAGCCGACGAAGGAGTCCGCGGCCACCAGCATCCAGGTGCCCTCTAGCGAGCCCGCGGCAGCCGCGGGGGTGGCGGTCGAGGCGGTGGAGGCGCCCTCGGCGGGAGCGGCGGCGGTAGGCGCGGTAGTCGAGTCAGCGACCGAGGCGACGGCGCCGGCCAGCGACACGGGCGGCGGCTCGTCGCCACGGATAAGGAAGTACCAGCCACCAAACAGGGCGGCGGCCACAACGGCCGCCACACCCAGCATCAAGCCCGGCCGTGCGGTCATGCGTGCCCTCCGAGGGGTCTGTGGATGCGCGGGAGACCGAACCTACCCGCGAGCCGCTATCGAAGTGTGAATGGCACCCAGTGTCGCGGACGGGGCATAAGGCCGACGTAAGCCGTCACCGCGGTCGGCGCAGCCGCACGATCAGCACCGGCGGCAGCCCGTCCAGGTCGCGCCAGCGGCCCGTGTCACCCTCGGGAAAGGCGCTCTCGACCAGGCCGTCCAGCACGAGGCCCGCCTCAAACGCGGGTCGGAGCAACGACTGGAGGGAGCGATGGAAGTACGGCTGCGGCACCGGCTGGCCGTGGATCGCCTGGCCGTAAGAGACGCGGTCGGCGAGGTAGCCGCGCACCTTCACGAACACGCGCCGTACCAGACCGCTCGCGGTCTCCTCCGTCTCCTCAACATGGACGGCGTGCGTGCCGTTGAAGGCGGGGTGCTGGACGGAGAAGACGAACGGCGCGCCGGGCCGGAGCAGGTACCCCAGCGCCCGGTAGAGCGGGGCGACCTCCACCATGTCCATCAGGACCATATTGGCGCAGGCCGCGTCGAACCCCTCGCCAAGGGCGCGCAGCGCTACCTCGTCCGTCGCGTCCACCCGGCGGTAGGTGATGCGCGCGTCCGCCGCGGCATCGCCGAGGGTGCGCGCGGCGGCGTGCGCCAGCATCAGCGTGGAGGCGTCGATCCCGGTCACGCGCACGCCGAGGGCGGCGACACGGCGGCAGGTAAGGCCGTTGCCACAGCCGACATCCAGCAGATGGTCACCCGAGACCAGGCCGAGCAGGCGCTCCGTCTCCGGCCACACCAGTTGCAGATGCCAGTCGTTGCCCTCTCCCATGCGGGCGTCCCAGAACGCCGCGTTCACGTCCCACGCGCGGGTGGACTCGGCCTGGCCGGGGGCGGGCTCATCGGGCATGACACATCTCCTCGGTGCGGGACGACGGAGGCTACGGGCGCCCGACCGCGGAACGCAAGGACGGCGGGCCGTGTGGCCCGCCGTCCCTGGTGTGTCGCTTCCGAAGCGAGGGAGCCGCCCTACCCTCGAGGCAGCCCCGCCGCATAGCGGCGATCCGCGGCACTAGCCGCGCGGCAGGCCCCCGCCGACATAGCGGCGATCCGCGGCGCTAGCCGCGCGGCAGGCCCCCGCCCGCGTAGCGGCGATCCGCGGCGCTAGCCGCGCGGCAGGCCGAGCCCGCGCGTCGCGATGACGTTGCGCTGGATCTCCGAGGTACCGCCCGCGATTGTCGACGAGACGGACGAGAGGTACATCGTGCCCCAGCGGCCGCCCATCGGGACGTACTGCGGAGCGTCGCCACCGCGCACGCCGCCGTACAGGCCCAGGGCCTTGGTGGCGGTGCGGGCGATGCGCTGGTTGAACTCCGTGGAGAACACCTTCGTCATGGACGCCTCGTGGTTGGGGATGAGCCCACGCGCCTGCATAGAGATGACGCGCTGCGACAGGGTCTTGGCAACGGTCGCCTCGATGTACCGGTCGGCGATCTCCAGGCGCGGCGAGTCAGGCTGCCCGAGGCGGGACTGGCCGCCCTTGGCGTCGCGCTGCTTCGTCAGGTAGTCCTTCAGCGTGTCCAGCATCTTCATCTGGCCGACGGCCGAACCGATGGAGGAGCGCTCGAAGTCCAGGTGCGTGGCGCCCACGTACCAGCCGCGGTTGATCTCGCCCACGGCGTTCTTCACCGGGACACGGACGTCCTCGAAGAACGTCTCGTTGAAGCCGCGCGCATCGCTCATCTGGACCAGCGGGCGGACGGAGATGCCCGGCGTGGTCATGGGGAAGAGCAGGTAGGTGATGCCGCGGTGCTTCGGGGCCTCCGGGTCCGTGCGGACCAGCGCGAAGATCATGTTCGCGAGGTGCGCGCCGGAGGTCCAGATCTTCTGGCCGTTGATCACGAAGTCGTCACCGTCACGGATAGCGCGTGTCTGGAGCGAGGCGAGGTCGGAGCCGGAGCCCGGCTCGGAGTAGCCCTGGCACCAGCGGGATTCGCCGCGGACCATCGGCGGCAGGAACTCCGCCTTTTGCTCCTCGGTGCCGTGCACCATGATCGTGGAGCCCACGTCCGGCACGCCCATGCGGGGGGCGCCGCGCTCGGCGATCGTCTCGTTCAGGATGAACTGCTCCATCGGGGAGAGCTCGGCGCCGCCGTACTTCTTCGGCCAGGCCGGGGCGATCCACCCCTTGTCGACCAGCGCGGCGCGCCACTGCTTCGACGCGGCCTTGCGGGCCTCTGGCTCCGGGCCGCCCTCGCCCTCCTCGCGGGTGCGAGGGTCGTCGTTGTCGTTCACGGAGAGCGCGGCCGGGAAGTTCTGCGCGAAGAAGCTCTCTACCTCGGCGCGGAACACCGCCTGCTCGGGGCTATCTGCGAAGTCCACCATCGAGTCTGTATCCCTCCCCGCGCACCGGGCGCGGCATGTCGGGCGAGGCCCGGCAACATCGAGGGAATATTACGCGCACGGGAACGATCATTCCAGTGAACGTGAGGGTGGCGAGCGGAGGGTGCTGCCGCAGCTAGCCGCGCTTCGGACGCCGGCCGGCGCGCTCGCCAGGCCGGAACTCCTCATGCAGCCCGGAGGACTGGCCGCCGGTGAAGGCGATCAACCCGCTCAGGGCGGCCCCCGCGACGATCACGATGCCGATGGCGAAGAGGATCGCGGACGGCGGCTGGATCGAGACGTCCAGGAATGGCACGGGGGCGGCTCCGATCGGCTGGCGCAGGGCTGTCGGGCGTCAGTCTGGCCGCTGACGCCGCTGCTGGCAAGCGCGCTCAGCCACCCATCGAGGCGTTCGTGAATATGGAGGCGAGCCGCACCACGATGAAGTAGAGAAACGCGATCCGCCCGCACACCCCATCGTCCTCGCACGCGCCACCGTGCAACACGTGCGGCGCCTGTAGAAGATCCGCCAGGAACGCGCGGTCGCACGCAAGCCGGCCCGGGATGGCCGGGATCCCGGCGAGCGGGGCCAGGCACTCGTCGTGCCCGCGGCAGGCGTCGTTGAACCACCAGCCAAGGAACACGTCCGGCGCACCGGTGCAGTAGTCCACCTCGGGCGTGGTCAGCGCCAGCGCCTGGGCACGCGCAGGCAGCGCCGGCGCTGCCAGAGAAGCGAGCAGGACCGCGAGCGAGATGCCTAAGATGGATAGACGGCGCATCGTGCGACTCTCCCCGAGCACGGGGCGTCGGTGGGACTCCATCGAAGCATGACCGGTCAGACCCAGTCCACGCACCCCGCCATCGAGCGCTTCCATCCCGCCGTCCGGACGTGGTTCGAGCGCCGCTTCGGCGCGCCTACAGACGCGCAGGCGGAGGGCTGGCCCGCGATCGCGCAGGGCACCCACACCCTCCTGGCAGCACCCACCGGCTCCGGCAAGACGCTCGCCGCGTTCCTCGTGGGGATCGACGCGCTCGTGCGCGAGGCCGCCGAGGGCACGCTGGATGACCGCACGCGCATCGTCTACGTCTCGCCGCTGAAGGCGCTGGGCAACGACATCGAACGGAACCTGGACGCGCCGCTGGAGGGCATCCGCGCCGTCGCCCAGGAACTTGGCTACCACCTCGCGCCGATCACGACCGCGGTGCGTACCGGCGACACCACCGCATCCGAGCGCGATGCGATCGCGCGCCGGCCGCCCCACATCCTGATCACCACCCCGGAGTCGCTCTACCTGATGGTGACCGCCGAGCGCGGGCGCCGTGGGCTCTCCGCCACGCGCACCGTGATCGTGGACGAGATCCACGCGCTCGCCCGCGACCGGCGCGGCACCCACCTTGCTCTCACACTCGCACGGCTCGACCACCTCGTGCAGGGCGCGGGGCACGAGGCGCCCGCACGCATCGGCCTGTCGGCGACGCAGCGCCCGATCGAGGCGATCGCAGCCTTCCTTGCGGGCACCGGTGCGCCTTGCACGGTCGTGGACCGAGGCCACCAGCGCGATATCGACCTGCATGTGGAGGTGCCGCCGAGCGACCTGGAGGCGGTGATCCCGAAGGAACAGATGGGCGAGCTGTATACGCGCCTCGCCGAACTCGTGCGCGAGCACCGCACCACGCTCATCTTCGTGAACACGCGCCGGATGTCGGAGCGGGTCGCACACCACCTGGCGGAGATCCTCGGCGAGGACGCCGTCGCCTCGCACCATGGTTCGCTCTCGAAGGAGCGACGGCTGCGCGTGGAGCAGCGGCTGAAGTCGGGCGAACTGCGCGCGCTGGTCGCCACCGCCTCACTCGAACTCGGCATCGACATCGGCAGCATCGACCTCGTCTGCCAGGTGGGCTCGCCGAGGAGCATCGCCACGTTCCTGCAGCGCGTCGGCCGCTCCGGCCACGCGCTCGGGCTGCGCCCGCACGGCCGCCTGTTCCCAACGACGCGAGACGAACTGGTGGAATGCGCGGCCCTCGTCCGCGCGGTCCACGAAGGCCGCCTCGACCGGATCGTGATGCCGCGAGCGCCGCTGGACGTGCTCGCGCAGCAGATCGTCGCGGAGGTCGCCTGCGCCGAGGAGTGGCGCGAGGACGACCTGTACGCCCTCCTGCGCCGCGCCGCGCCGTACGCTCACCTCGAACGGTCCGAGTTCGACGAGATCGTGGAAATGTTGTCCGAGGGCATCGGCGAGGGCGCGGGGCGTGCCGCGCCGCTGCTGCATCGCGACCGCATCAACCACGTGCTCCGTCCGAGGCGTGCCGCGCGGCTGACCGCGCTGCAGAACGGCGGCACGATCCCGGAACTCGGCGACTACCGCGTGGTCGTGGAGCCGGAAGGCGTGGTCGTCGGGACGGTGAACGAGGACTTCGCGATGGAGTCCAGCGGCGGGGATATCTTCCTGCTGGGCTCGACTTCCTGGCGCATCTCCCGCCTCGGCCAGTCCACGGTCTACGTCACCGATGCGGGCGGCGCGCCGCCCACGATCCCGTTCTGGCTCGGCGAGGCGCCCGGACGCACCGTCGAACTGTCAGAGGAGGTCGGGCGCCTCCGTCGCGAGGTAGCGGCCGGCCTCGATGGCGACCGCGTCGCCCTCCGCGAGTGGCTGGTAGCGCAGTGCTCACTCCCCGCGCTGGGCGCGGACCAGGTCATCGAGTACCTCGCGGCGACCCGGGACGGCCTGGGCGTGGTCCCGAGCGACCACGACGTGGTGTTCGAGCGGTTCTTCGACGACTCCGGCGGCATGCAGCTGGTGGTGCACGCGCCCTTCGGGCAGCGCATCAACCGCGCCTGGGGGCTCGCGCTGCGGAAGCGCTTCTGCGTCGCGTTCGACTTCGAACTACAGGCGGCCGCGAACGACGACTCGATCCTGCTCTCCGCGGGCCCGCAGCATTCCTGGCCGCTGGAGGAGGCGTACGAGTGGGTGAAGCCGGGGAACGTGGAGGAGGCAGTGCACTCCTCCGTCTTCTACATCCCGATGTTCCCCACCCGTTGGCGCTGGAACACCACGCGCGCGCTCGCCGTCCCCCGGATGCGAGGCGGGAAGCCGGTACCGCCGTTCCTGCAGCGGATGCGCGCAGACGACCTGATGGCGGCCGTGTTCCCGGAGCAGGTCGGCTGCCAGGAGAACATGCAGGAGCCGCTCTCCCTCCCCGACCACCCGCTGATGCACCAGACCATGCGCGACTGCCTCTTCGAGGCGATGGACGTGGAGGGGCTCCGCGCCGTCCTCGAACGCGTCGAGGCGGGCGAGATCCGTTACCACGCGCGCGACACCGTGGAGCCGTCGCCGATGGCGCACGAGATCGTGAGCGGTCGCCCATATACCTACCTGGACGACGCGCCGATCGAGGAGCGTCGCACCCGCGCGATCACGCTGCGGCGCGGACTGCCGGAGAACGCGCGCGACCTCGCGGCGCTGGACCCGGACGCGATCGCGGAGGTCGCCGGGGAGGCGTGGCCGCAGCCGCGCAACGCGGAGGAGATACACGACGCCCTGCTGGGCTTCGTCGTGCTGGACGAGGCATGGGCGACGGACTGGACGGACGGGCTGGATACCCTTGCCACCGCGCGCCGCGCCGCCGTCTTCAAGCAGGACGGCCGCCGCCTGTGGTTCCCCGTCGAGCACCGCGAGGTGGTGGCGCTCGTCTTCCCAGAGGCGGATCTCCCCGCGCTCGGCACGCCCTCGCACGCCCTCACCCGCCTCGAACACCGTGAGGCGGCGCGGGCGATGCTGCTGCGCGGCCATGCCGAGGCGTGCGGCGTTACCACGCCCGCCGACCTCGCCTCGCGCTCCGGCCTCGCCGCCGACGACGTCGAGCGCGGGCTACGGATGCTGGAGGTGCAGGGCTTCGTCCTGCGCGGCCGCTTCACGCCCAGTGCAACGGAGGACGAGTGGTGCGACCGCCGTCTGCTGGCGCGCATCCACCGCTACACGCTCGACCGGCTGCGCAAGGAGATCGACCCCGCCTCCAAGCAGGACTTCATGCGCTTCCTGCTGCGCTGGCAGCATCTGGCCCCCGGCGCGCAGGCGGAGGGGCGCGGCGGCCTCCGTCAGGTGATCGAACGCCTGGCGGGGTTCGAGGCGCCGGCGAGCGAGTGGGAGACGGAACTGCTGCGAGGCCGCATGGCCGTGTACCAGCCGTCCTGGCTGGACGAGTTGTGCCTGGCCGGCGAGGCCACGTGGGCGCGCCTCACCCCGAAGAAGGTCGCCGGCGAGCCGGAGGTCGCACGCCTCGCGGGCAGCGCCACGCGCGCCACCCCGATCACGCTCGCGCCGAGGATGGCGATGCCGGGGCTGCTCGCGGCGACGCGCGGCTACGGCAGCGGCGACCCTTCGCTGGGCGTCGCGGGCGCAGCCGGCGAGATCGCGGCGCTGCTCGCCCGGCGCGGCGCGCTGTTCTTCGACGAGATCGTGGGCGAAACACGCCGCCTCGTGACGGACGTGGAGCAGGGGCTGCGCGAACTGGTCGCCGCGGGCGTCGACGCCTCCGACGGGTTCGAGGGGCTGCGCGAACTGGCCGGGACGCGTCGCACGGCCGGGCGTCGCGAACGGACGCGCACCACCGGCAACTACCTGCGCGGCGGACTGTTCGCGGGCGGGGGCCCGCCGGGCCGCTGGTCGCTCGTGCGTGCGCCTGACCTCGACCCCGCCGAGGAGGAGACGCTGGCGGAGGCGGTCGCACTGCGGCTACTCCAGCGCTACGGCGTGGTGTTCCGCGACCTGACCCTGCGCGAGCCGTTCGCGATGCCGTGGCGGCTGGTGATGCGCGCCCTCCGCCGGATGGAGGCGCGTGGCACCGTCCGAGGCGGCCGCTTCGTCCTCGCCGTGGCCGGGGAGCAGTACGCGCTCCCGGAGGCGGTGACGCTGTTGCGCGCGATCCGCAACGAACCGCACACCGGCCAGCGCGTCACGGTCAGCGCCGTCGACCCGGTCAACCTCACCGGCTCGCTGCTGCCGGGCGAGCGTGTGCCCGCCCAGCGCGGACGCACCGTCACCTTTGTCGACGGCCTGCCGGAGGCCGTCGCGCCCACACCGGTCGCCTCGGCACGCTAGTCAGGCGGGGCCTGGCGGAAAGGCACAGGCGAAATGGCTGTCAACGTGCTCACCGAGATCGTGATCGAGTGCCCACGGGAGGAGGTTGCGGCGTTCGTCGCTGATCCCGCCAACGCGCCGAAGTGGTACCGGAACATCAAGTCGGTGACATGGCTCACCGAACCACCCATCCGGGAAGGATCACGGATGGACTTCGTCGCACACTTTCTCGGACGGGTGCTGGCGTACACGTACGAGGTGGTGGAGCAGGTACCCGGCGAACGGCTCGTGATGCGCACGGCGGAGGGTCCGTTTCCCATGGAGACCACCTACACCTGGGATGCCCTCGCCCCGGCTCGAACGCGGATGACGCTCCGCAATCGAGGCGCGCCCGCTGGCTTTTCTCGGCTGGGGGCACCCTTCATGGCGATGGCAATGCGTCGGGCGAACCGGGCCGACCTCCGCGCCCTGAAAGCATTGCTCGAACGATGACGGGTACGGCACCCTGGCTCCGGCGCGGGATCCCGGGCATGGTCGTGTTCGCCCACGCGGCGCCCACACCGGTCGCCTCAACGCGCTAGGCTCCGGGGCGCACCGGAGAGGCACGTCGATGGCCCGCCGCACACCGATCGAGCATCACGTTCAGGTCGAGGGGTTCGACCTCGCGTACTGGGAGTGGCCCGGTGAGGGCACGCCCGTCCTGCTGCTGCACGGCATCGGCATGCACGGGCGAACGTGGGATCCGCTGGTGGACGAACTCCCCACCTCGACGCGCGTGATCGCGCCGGACCTGCGCGGGCACGGACGTTCCCAGGTGCCCCCGGTGCGGAACGACCACCTGTACTGGGACACGTTCGGCGTCGACACGGCGGCGCTGCTGACGGCGCTCGACGTGCCGCCGGTCCTCGGCGTGGGGCACTCGATGGGCGGCCACGCGATGATCTTCTCCGCCGCGGCGGTACCGGACCGCTTCGCCTCGCTGCTGCTGTTCGACCCGACCATCGGCGACCCCGAGCGCGCGAGCATCCCGGAGCCGCTGGAGGCAGACGCGGCGGTCGGCCGGCGGCGGAACGACTGGGCTTCCGCGGACGAGATGTACGAGCGCTTCGCGGGCCGTCCGCCGTTCCAGGCGTGGCACCCGGCAGCGCTGCGGGCCTACTGCGACTACGGCCTCGTGCCGGCCGGCGACCGCTTCGCCCTTGCCTGCCCGCCCGCGCTGGAGGCGACGATCTGGGGCGGGATGGCACCGGGCCTCTACGACGCGATCGAGGCGCTCGAAATGCCGGTGCACCTCGCCCGCGCGGAGCCTCGGACGGCCGACCAGCCGGCCGGCTTCACGCCCTCGCAGACGTGGCCGGGCGTCGTCGACTACTTCCGGCGCGGCACGGACGAACTGGTGGCGGGGCGGGGCCACTTCTTCGTGCTGGAGTCGCCGCGCCTCGCCGCCGACCTCATCGAGGCGGCACTGGCACGGCTGTAGCCGGGCCGCCGGGCCCGCGGACTACGGCGCGGGCGGCATCTCATCCGCGACGATGCCGATGACGTTGCCGGCGAGGTCCTTGAACATCGCGAACGTGACCATGCCCGGGATCGTCTCGACGTCCATCAGCTTCTCGGCACCGTTGGCGACCGCCTTCGCGAGGTAGGCGACCGGGTCGTCCACCGTAATGTAGACGGCGGCGTACGGGCCGGAGGGGCTCATGCCGACCGAGCCACCGATCCCGGAGCCGGGCGCGACGTTCACCATCGCGTAGTCCATCTCCGGCACGATGTCGTACTTCCAGCCGAAGGTGTCCGCGTAGAACTTGCGGTGCGCGGCGACATTCTGATTCGGACCGCACATGATCTCGTAGTGGACGACTGGGTTCGGTGATTCCATCACAGGATTCCCTTCCGATTTCGGTGGTGGGGAGGCGCAGTCTACTCTCACCACCGAACGAACCGATGAAGTCGTGTCATCCCGCCTCGGGCGGGGTCGAGGAGGCACTCATGGACCTACAACTGGCGGGCAAGCGGGCGATCGTGACCGGTGGCAGCCGCGGCATCGGCAAGGCGATTGCACGCGCCCTCGCGCTGGAGGGCGTGGACGTCGCCCTCGTCGCCCGCACGCGCGCGCCGCTGGAGGCCGCCGCCGAGGAACTCGCGCGCGAGACCGGACGCACAATCGTGCCGATCGAGGCGGACACCTCCGACGACGAGTCAGTCCGGGGCATGGGCCGGCAGGCGGTCGCGGCGCTGGGCGGCGTCGACATCCTCGTGAACTGCGCCGCACAGCCCGGCGGCCAGGGCGCGGTCCCCGGCTTCGAGGCGCTCACCGCCGAGGACCACATCTGGCCGGACATGAACGTGAAGGTCTTCGGCTACCTGCGCACGGCACAGGCGGTGGCGCCGCACATGAAGGCGCAGGGGTGGGGCCGCATCATCAACATCTCCGGCCTCGCCGCCCGCTCCGCCGGCTCGGCGACCGGCTCGATGCGGAACGTGGCCGTGGCCGCGCTGACGAAGAACCTCGCGGACGAGCTCGGGCCACACGGCATCACCGTCACGGTCATCCACCCCGGCCTCACCCGCACGGAGGCGACGGCCGGCGTCCTGGAGCGGCGCGCGCAGTCGCAGGGGATCACGGTGCAGGAGGCGGAGGCGCGCATGGCGGAGGGCAACACCGTCCGCCGCATCATCGACGCGGACGACATCGCCTACCTCGTGACGATGCTCGCCTCGCCTCGGTCGATCGCGATCAACGGCGACGCGATCGCCGCGGGCGGCGGGGTGCCTCGCGCGATCTACTACTAGCGCGGCCTAGCCGCGCGGAAGTCCAAGTCCGCGCGTCGCGATGATGTTGCGCTGGATCTCGCTGGTGCCGGCGGCAATCGTGCGGGACACCGTGGAGAGGTAGAGCACGCAGAACTCCCCCCCGAGCGGCGCGCGCGCCTGCCCCGGGCGCAGCGCCCCGGCCAGGCCGAGCATGTTGATGCCTCGGCGGGCGCTCCGCTGCTGCAGCTCGGAACCGGCCATCTTGGACATGGAGGACTCCATGTTCGGCACCAGGTGGCGGTCCTGCATCCACGTCACGCGGTAGCCGAGCAGCCGCGCGATCTCCATCTCCAGGTGCGTGTCCGCCAGCGCCAGGCGATGCAGGCCGTGATCGGCGATGCGCCGGCCCTCGCCCGCGGAGTCCGGCTGTTGCGCGTGGGCGAGCAGCCGCTGGAACGGCGCCACCGCCTCTGCCATCCGGTTGATGCCGCTCCGCTCGAAGTCGAGCGCGGTCGCCGCCACGTACCATCCGCGGTTCTCGTCTCCGATCATGTTCTTCGCGGGCACCCGCACGTCCTCGAAGAACGTCTCGTTGAAGCCAGCCTCGTCGTGCATCTGCACGATCGGGCGGAGCGAGATGCCGGGGGTGTCCATGCGCAGCATGAAGTAGGTGATGCCTCGGTGCTTCGGGGCTTCCGGGTCGGTGCGCGTCAGGACGTGGATCCACTGGGCGTGGTCCGCGCCGCTGGTCCAGATCTTCTGGCCGTTGATGACAAAGTCGTCCCCGTCACGCACGGCGCGGGTCTGGAGCGACGCGAGGTCAGAGCCGGAGCCCGGCTCGGAGAAGCCCTGGCACCACACCACCTCGCCGGCCGCGATCTTCGGCAGGTGCTCCCGCTTCTGCTCCTCGGTGCCGTGGATCATCAACGTGGGGCCGACGCGGTCCGCACCCTGCCCGCCCGTGGGCGCCGAGGCGAACGCGGACTCCTCCGCGAAAATCAACTGCTCCCAGTAGGAGGCGCCCCCGCCGCCGTACTGCTTCGGCCAGGCCATCGTCAGCCAGCCGTGCTGCGCCAGCGCCTTCTGGTAGGTCGCGGCCGGGCCGCCGCCCGACTCCTCGCCGCCGACGCGCCCGTAGCCCGGGCCGATCCACTCGCGCTGAATGAACGCACGCACTTCCTGCCGGAAGTTCTGGTGCTCGGGGTTCCAGGAGAAGTCCATCTGCGGCTCCATCGGCGCGGGCGAGGCCACCCGGGGGCGGCGACGCGAGGTGGTCGTGTTTCGCGGAATCGTACCGCGAAGCAGAAACCATCCGCGTCGCCGCCCCCGGGTGGGCCGACCGTCAGCCTTCGGAGGCCTCGCCGTCCGCGCGACGGCGCTCCCGCGCGTAGAGCGGCAGCGCCGGCAGCAGCACCACCGCCGCCGCGGCAATCGCGGCGCGCACCGTCGCCAGCTGGGCGATCAGGCCGAACGCCGGCCCGCCCGCGATCTGGCCCAGGGCGTTCGCCTGCGACACGGTGGAGAGCACCGTCGCCCGCGTCGCCGGGTCCAGGCCGCGGTTCACCCACGCCGTGAAGAACGGCTCCTCCGCGTTCCTCGCCCAGACCGTGAGCCAGTACGCCGCGAGGGCGACACCGAACACCGGCGCGAGCCCGAACGCGAGCATCGCCAGCACGATCGTGCCGTTGAGCAACAGCAGCGCCGTCGTGACCGACCGCGCCCGCCCGAGCGCCGTGCGGTGCTCGACCAGCCGGATCACCGCGATACCGCCAAGTTGCGAAATGACGTACAGCCCGGTGAACACGACCACGTCGTTCAGCGTGCCGGGCATCCCGACCTCCTCGATCAGCAGGAAGCCCCACAGCCGGTCGAACGACTCGCTGGACATGCCCATGAGCGCGGCGAGGATGAACGCGGCCACCAGCACAGGCTTCGCGCGGGTGGCACGGAGGCCACGCACCGCCGTACCTCGTACCGCCGCCCATGAAGACCGCTCGCCACGCGGCACGGGCTGCCAGCCGCGTTCCGGCATCACGAACAGCAGCACGGCCACCATCCCACCGAGGCCGACGCCGGCCACGAGGAACGTCCACTGCGGCGCGATCAGACCGATCGCGCCGCCCGCGAGCGCGGCCGCGATCATCGCCGTGAGACGCCAGCGGGCGCCACGCGGGTAGAGCACTCCCGCACGATCCTCGCCCACTTCGTCCGCGAGCCAGGCCTCGCGCGCGCCGGAGATGAAGGTGAAGCCAAGGCCCCAGAGGATCTGGCCGAGGGCGACCGACCAGAACTCCGGGATCGCCATCAGCACGAACCCGACGGCGATGACGAAGTAGCCGAGGATGACGGACAGGCGCCGGCTCACCAGGTCAGCGACCACCCCGGTCGGCACCTCGAACAGCAGGGCTGCCGCCTCCATCCCCGTCCCGATGATCATCAACTGGAACGGCGACAGCCCCACGTCGCGGACGACGTAAAGCGCGTACAGCACCACGACGAGCGCCTGCATGGCGCCGCCGAATGCCACGACCAGGAGGTAGACACAGCTGGCGTCCACGGGACGCCCCGGCAGCAGCGTGGGCTGCCGTTGAAACCACGACGATTGAGCCACGGGAACCCCTCGCACGGCCGGGGGGCGCGCCACAGCGCGCCGGTCAGGTCCGGCCGATCTCCGTGCCCGCGCCCGAAGTCAGCGGGGTGCTGCTACGCGCGCGAGACGGGGACGACGTTGATGGCGAAGAGGTATGCCGTCATGGTCCATCCCATCGGAACGAGGTCACTCGATGGGGGCACTCTGACAACGGCGAGGGGGCACGTCAAGCACCCCCTCGCCGCCCGAGCATCAATCGATGCGGACGCGCCGCAGCCGCAGGCTGTTCGCCATGACACTGACGCTGGAGAGCGCCATCGCGCCGGCGGCGACGATCGGGTTGAGGAAGCCCGCGTGACCGAAGATCGGCTGCAGCAGCCGCGGCACCTCGTGCATCCCCAGCACCTCCTGGAAGATCACGTAACCCAGGCCGGCGGCGACGGGGATCAACACGACGTTGTAGCCGAAGGCCCACGCCAGGTTCTGCCACATCGTCCGCATCGTGGCGCGGGAGATGCTGATCGCGTGCGCGACGCCGAGGAGGTCGGCGCGCATCAGCGTGACCGGTGCGGTCTCCATCGCCACATCCGTGCCGGTCCCGATCGCAATGCCGACATCGGCCGCGGCGAGGGCCGGTGCGTCGTTGATGCCGTCGCCGACCATCGCGACGACGCGGCCCTGGCGCTGGAGCGCCTGCACGACGGCCGCCTTCCCTTCCGGCTTCACGTTCGCCTCCACCTGGTCGATGCCGACCTGGCCGGCCACCGCGCGCGCCGTCAGTTCGCCGTCGCCGGTGAGCATGACCACCTGA
Organism: Dehalococcoidia bacterium; assembly: GCA_030684635.1. Classification (GTDB taxonomy): domain Bacteria; phylum Chloroflexota; class Dehalococcoidia; order UBA2979; family UBA2979; genus W-Chloroflexi-9. The sequence goes on along the minus strand of JAUXUW010000150.1, from coordinate 2,745 downwards.
ATGCCCATCGTTTGCAGGCGCGCGACGCCGTCCCGCGCCGTGGCACGGACGCGGTCGGCGAGGCCGACGACGCCGGCGGCGACGCCATCGACGGCGACGAGGATCGCGGTCTCGCCGCGCGTCTGCGCCTGCTCAGCCAGGAACGGGAGCCGCAGCCCGCCGCGCGTGGTGCCGTCGATCCCGCGCTCGCGGAGGAAGTCGGCGTTGCCGACCAGCACCTCACGCGTCACGCCGTCCAGCACGACCGATGCGACCACGCCGCCACCGGGCACGGCCAGGAACGTGAGCGGCCAGTCAAGCGCCAGGCCGCGCCGCTCCGCCTCGCGCGTCATCGCCTCCGCGTACGGGTGCTCCGAACCACGCTCCGCCGAGGCGACCACGCGCAGCAGCGTGTCCGCGTCCACGGTGGCGCCGGGCACCAGTTCGATCGTCGTGACCTCTGGGCGGCCCTCCGTGATCGTGCCGGTCTTATCGAGCACGACCGTGTCCACCTGGCGGGCGCGCTGGAGCGCCTCGGCGTTGCGGATCAGGACACCGCGCTGCGCCGCGCGCCCGAGGCCGACCATGATCGCCGTCGGCGTCGCAAGGCCGAGCGCGCACGGGCACGCGATGATCACGACGGTGACCGCGTTCAGGATCGCCAGCGTCAGCCGCGGCTCCGGGCCGAACGCCCACCACGCGCCCAGCACGCCGAGCGCGATCAGCAGCACGACCGGCACGAACACCGAGGAGATGCGGTCGGCCAGCGCCTGCACCGGCGCCTTGGAGGTCTGCGCCTCCTCGACCATCCCGATGATCCGCGCCAGCGCGGAGTCCGCGCCCACGGCGGTCGCACGCACCTTCAACAGGCCGGTCGTGTTCATCGTCGCGCCGTACACCGTCGTCCCCGGCGTCTTCGTCACGGGCACCGACTCGCCAGTCAGCATCGACTCGTCGACGGCGGAGCCGCCCTCGATCACCTCGCCATCGACCGGGATCTGCTCGCTCGGCCGCACGACGACGATGTCGCCTGCCTGCACGGCACGCACCGGGATCTCATACTCGGTGCCGTCCTCGATCACCCGCGCCAGTTGCGGCCGCAGCGCGATCAGCGCGCGTACCGCCTCGGACGTCTGTCCCTTCGCGCGCGCCTCCAGCCACCGCCCGAGGAGCACAAGCCCGATGATCGCGGCGGAGGTGTCGAAGTAGACCTCCGGCTCCAGGCCATGGACCTCCGAGAACACGCCCGGTGCGAACGTCGCGACCGTGGAGTAGAGGAACGCCGCGGACGTGCCGACGGCGATCAGCGTGTTCATATCCGTGGAGCCGTGGCGCCCGATCTTCCACGCGCCCCGGTAGAACTGCGCACCGGCCCAGACCTGCACCGGCAGCGTCACCAGGAACTGCAACGGGTTGGCGATGCGGAGCGGGACATCCTGCACCCAGCCGACCTCAAGGCCCACCGTCATACCGCCGTGCCGCAGCAGCATCCAGGTCATCGTCAGCGCCGCCACGCCGAGCGCGAAGATCATCCGCACGCGTAGCCGCGACTCCTCCGCGCGGCGTTCACGCTCCAGCGAGTCGTGTTGCGCGTCCTCGTCCTCGGAGGCGTCGGGGAGCAGCAACTCATAGCCGGCGCGGTCCACGGCGGCGCGGAGCGCCTCCAGGTCCACCGCCGGCGCCGCCTCGACGGTGGCCTGCTCGGTCGCGAGGTTCACGGCGGCCGTCGACACGCCCTCGACACCCGCGAGCGCCTTCTCGACGCGCCGGACACAGGAGGCGCAGGTCATCCCGCGCACACCGAAGCGGAGACGGTCGGTGCTGGCTGGTGCAGTCGTCATGATCGCGGCCCCCGATACGTCATGTTCATGTAGGCGTCCCCGCGTTTCAGTTCATCGAGCATCTGCGCGAGTCGCTTCGCCCGGGTCGCGGGACGCTTCGCGCGCGCGATCCAACCGAGGTAGTCGTTCCGCTGGTAGGCCGGGCGGGCGCGGTACGCGGCCATCAGGCCGCGCGCCTCGATCGCCGCGCGGACGTCGTCCGGCATCGGGTTCAGGGCACGAGTCAGCGCCACCGGTCAGCACCTATCGGTTCTTGAGCGCGTACAGCTCCACCAGTTCGTCGAACACCTCCGCGTGGCGGCCCTCGGTCACCGCCTCCAGCACGCAGTGGTGGAGGTGGCCGTCGAGGATCTTCGACTCGGCCTTCTCGACCGCACGGCGAACGGCGTACATCTGCTTGAGGACGTCCACGCAGTACGTGTCCTCCTCCACCATCCGCTTGATGCCGCTGATGTGCCCCTCGATGTACGAGAGGCGCTTCAAGACGTCAGCCTTGCTGTCGTGGTCCATCGGCGGCCTCCTCGGTCGCTCGGCAGAGCTCGTCGCTACTTCGCGACAGCCATGGCCGCCTCCAGGGGCTGGCCCCAGGGCATCTGCACGGTCTGGACGTTGATCACCTCGAAGCCGGGCGCAAGCGCGCGCAGGCGATCCGCCGCGCCGGCCGCGACCAGGACCTTGTGGTTGCAGCAGGAGTGGGGCTCCTGCTCCGCCCTCGAGCGGTCGTAGTGGAACACCTCGGTCGTGCTGCCGCACGGGCACGAGTAGATCACGTCTGCACCGGCGTCCGTGCGCTCCGCCCGGTAGGTGGGGACGAACGCCTTGGCCGCCCCCGCCGAGGGCGCCACGTGCATCATCCCGAGCGGCGTCATCGTGCTCGACATGGCCGGCGCGGCGGACGCCGCGGAGGCCGCCGCCGCGGCGGCGT
>JAUXUW010000172.1 GCA_030684635.1 Dehalococcoidia bacterium | reverse complement strand
AAGCCAACGCCGCCGGGGACGCGCTCCCAGAGGAAGACCGTGGGGCGCCGCGTGTGTGGCGCGCGCACCTGCACGTTCAGCGACAGGTCGCCGCGGTCGCACATCAGCATCAGCGGCGCCACGCCCGCGAGCAATTGCCCGAGGCCCATCAGCGCCTGCTCAGCCTCCTCGCGCGTCCACGCGGCGATCAGGTTCTCAGGGAGCGTGTGCCAGAAGGCGTCCGTGTGCAGGTCGTCTTGCGGCAGCCGGATCTTGCCCCAGCCGATGTTCTCGTGAGTGTGCAGGCGGATCTTCTTGAAGATCGTCGCGAGGAACGTGACCGCCACCTGTCCGGAGGCGCTGTCACCCTCAGATTCATCTTCGTTCAGCACACGGAGGTCGACCGCCAGGTTCGCGTCCGTGTAGTAGTCCACCTCCACCGGGCGGACGTAGGCCTTCAGTTCTTCCCAGTCGAGCCGGTCGACGTGGTACTGACGCCCGTCGTGGATGTAGATCGCCTCGTCGTGCAGCAGCGTCATCGCGGAGGGCCGGTCGACTTCACCGATGACGCGCGCGGGCGGACCCTGGTCCACGATCACGACGTTCTGGTCCGGCCCCGTCCGGAGCGAGATCTCCACGGCCGGGTACGCCTCGCTCGTCCAGTAGGTGCGGCCGCGCGTCTGCTGCACCATCCCCTGCTCGTCGAGCGCCTCGAGGGCGACCTCCGCCGCCGGGCCCAGCAGTCCGCGCTCGTCGTCATCGAGCGGCAGTTCAAAGACGGCGCACTTCACATGCTCGGCGGCGATCAGCGGATTGTCCGGGTTGATGCGGGCCGACTCCACTGCCTCGCCCAGCAGGTAGTCCGGGTGCGCCACCGCGTACTGGTCGAGGGGCGACGAGCCCGCCACCATCACCGTCACCGAGGGCGTGTTGCTACGGCCGGCGCGGCCCATCTGCTGCCGCGTGCTGGCGACCGTGCCGGGGAAGCCCGCGAGCACTGCCGCATCCAGCCCCCCGATGTCGATGCCCAGTTCGAGCGCGTTCGTGGAGACCACCGTGCGCACCGTGCCGTCGCGCAGGCCCGCCTCCACCTCGCGGCGCTCGTGCGGCAGGTAGCCGGAGCGGTAGCCGCGCACCGGCTCGGGGATGCCGGGCGCGCGCTTCGGGCCGGGAAGTTCGCGCAGGTATTGCGTCAGCAACTCCACCTGCGTGCGCGAGCCGGCGAAGACGATCGTCTGCAGCCCGTGCTGCTGGAGTACGCCCGCCACGTCCGTCGTCGCGCGGACGACGCCGCGGCGGATACCGAGTTCGCGGTTCACCACCGGCGGGTTGAACAGGCCGACGAGCCGCTGTCCCTGCGGCGCCCCGGACTCCTCGATCGTCACGACCTCGCGCCCGAGAAGCGTGGTGGCGAGTTCGCGCGCATTCGCGATGGTGGCAGAACAGCAGATGAAGACGGGATTGGAGCCGTAGAACCGGCAGATGCGGAGCAGTCGCCGGATCACGTTCGCGACGTGCGAGCCGAACACCCCCCGGTAGGAGTGCAGTTCGTCGATCACCACGTAGCGCAGGTTCTCGAACAGCCTCGTCCACTTCGTGTGGTGGGGGAGGATGCCGCTGTGCAGCATGTCCGGGTTGGTGATCACCACATGCCCCGCCGTGCGCACCGCGCGCCGCGCTCCCGGCGATGTGTCGCCGTCGTACGTGTGCGTGCGGACATCGAGGCCGGCCGCGCCGACGAGTTCGTGGAGCTCGTGCAACTGGTCCTGTGCGAGCGCCTTCGTCGGGAACAGATACAGCGCGCGCGCCGCCGGGTCATCGATGATTCCCTGCAGGACGGGGAGCGTGTAGCAGAGCGTCTTGCCGGACGCGGTAGGCGTGACGATCACCTGGTCACGCCCGGCGAGGGCGTGCTCGACCGCCTGCGCCTGGTGCGTGTATGGCTCGCTCACACCTCGGGCGGTCAACGTCTGTACGAGGCGGGGGTCGAGCCCGGCCGGCCAGCGCGCGTACTGAGCGGCGCGCGCCGGCAGGGTGAACCAGGTGAGGTCGCCCTCATTCAGTTCCGGCGACGCCCCGAGGGCGGTCACCGCACGTTCCACAGACATAACGGCACCCCTCGACGCTGCACGCGGCAGGACGGAGAGACGATAACAGAACGAGCGTTCGGAACGCTAGTGCGGAATGGGCAGCCCTACGGCCGGATGACCAGCTTGCCGAGGCTCTGACCGCCGGTGATCTGCGTCAGCGCCTCCGGCACGCCTTCCAGCCCCCACGTCCCGCCGAGGTGCGGCTTGAGCGTGCCGGCAAGGTGCCAGGCGAAGAGGTTCGCCATCCGCATCTGGTACTCCTCCGCGTCGCGGAGGTAGTCACCGAGGCCGGGACGGGTGAAGAAGATCGAACCCGCGCGCTGCATGAGCGACGTGTCGAGCATCCCCACCGGGCCGGACGCGCCGCCGAACAGCACGCACGTCCCCCGCCGCTTCGTCGCCAGCAACGACTGCTCGATGGTGGCTGCGCCTACCGCGTCGTAGACCACGTCTGCGCCCTCGCCGCCCGTGGCCTCCTTTAGCGCCTCGAACACGTCGCGCTCCGTGCGGTCGACGACGACCTGCGCGCCGAGCGAGCGGGCGAGCCGCGCCTTCCCCTCGCCGCCGACCGAGGCGACGACGCGCGCGCCCTTCGCGACGGCGATCTGCACGAGCAGGTGGCCGACGCCGCCGGCGGCGGCGTGGACCAGGACGGTGTGCCCCACCTGGAGGTTGAAGGAGGAGGTGACGAGGTAGTGCGCGGTGGTGCCCTGCACCATCAGCGCCACGGCCACCTCGTCCGTCACACCGTCCGGGACGGCCACAGCACGCCACGCCGGGACCGCGGCGTACTCCGCAAACGCGCTCGGGAGCGGGTTCCAGTAGACGACGCGCTGGCCCGGCGCAAAGCCCTGGACGCCCTCGCCCAGGCGCTCAACCGTGCCGGCGGCCTCGACACCCGGGACGAACGGGGGTGCCGAGCGGCGGGCGGTGCCAAGCACCATACCGCCGTCCGCGAAGTTCACGCCCGCCGCGTGCACCCGGACGAGGATCTCGCCCGCGGCGGGAGTCGGCGTCTCCACCTCCGCGACGCGGATCGACTCGATCGGGCCGTACTCGGTGACCAGGGCTGCGCGCATCGTGTCCTCCAGATCGGGCCGCCTTGGGCGGTGGGACGGTAGGGTACCGCCGGATGGAGGGCGCGTGCGGAACCATCTCGCGCTCCTCGGCGTTCTGCACTTAACACAACTGTTGGCGCGCATTGGCGTGAGAGGTGGCGTGTGGTGAGCACGAGGATGACCGTCCGGGTGGCATTGCTGGCGGCGGCCGGCGCGGCCGCGATGCTGCTGGCGGCCTGCGGTTCTGACGACCCCGACCCGCTGGAGTCCGCAGCTGGCCCCACGGTGAGCGTCGGCGCGCACGAGGACGGCGGGCTGACCAGCCTGAACCTTGAGGCGGTCGGCCTGGAAGCGAGCGCGGAGTACCTTGCCCTCCTGCACGCCGGGACGTGCGAGGCGGAGGGGGCGAGTGCGGGGCGCCTCGGGACGCTGCAGGCGGACGGTGACGGTTCGGCGTCGCTGACCACCTCGACCGTGCTCGTGGGCGCGGTCGGCGCGCCGACCGACCTGACGCCGGCCCTCCTGTCTGACGGCGATCACGTGGTCCGGGTCGTCCGTGTGGGTGGCGACGAGGTGGCCTGCGTGGCCGTCCCGTAGGGACTGCAACGTCCGCAACCCTTCACGCATCGTGTAGGCTCCCATCACGCGCGTAATGCACGAGATGGGAGCGCACCATGGCCGGCGTGCTTGATGGGATCCGGGTGCTGGAGTTCTCGCAGATCGTGGCCGCGCCGGTCGCGGGGGTGAACCTCTCCGACTTCGGCGCGGACGTGATCAAGGTGGAGCCGCCGGGGGGCGAGCAGACCCGCAACACCGGCGCGGTGGTCCCGCACGAGGGCAAGGGCTTCCAGGCGCTGAACCGGGGCAAGCGTTCGCTCGTCGTAGACCTTCACGACCCGCGAGGGCAGGCGATGATCCACCGGCTGATCCCGCAGACGGACGTGGTGCTGATCAACTATCGCTTCGGCGTCTCGAACCGCATGGGCATCGACTACGACACGCTCCGGGCGATCCGCCCCGACCTGATCTACTGGCAGAACACCGGTTTCGGTGAGCAAGGGCCAGAGGCGTACCGCGCCGGCTCGGACGTCGTCGCGCAGGCCTACTCCGGCCTGATGGTGAACGACGCGAAGACGGACGAGGACGGCGCGCCGGACCTCATCTCGATCCCGATCGCGGACATCGCCTCCGGCTTCGCGGCCGCGATGGGCGTCGGCATGGCGCTCTTCCACCGCGAGAAGACCGGTGAGGGGCAGTACCTCAGCACCTCGCTGCTGCGCACGTCGCTGTTCCTCCAGGCGGGGGTGGTGATGCGCGAGCCCGTGACGGACTCCGTCCTGCGCGACCAGATGCTCGCGGAGATCGAGGAGTCGCTGGCAGCCGGCAACTCATACGACTCGCTCCTCGCGATCCGCAAGCGCCGAGGCGGGCTGCGCGTCGCCTTCCGCCTGTACTACGGCGGCTACCGCGCGAAGGACGGGGCCGTGGTGCTGGGCGCCCTCACGAAGACCAACCGCGACAAGATGCGCGAGGTCATCGGCTTCCCGGAGGAGGACAGTGACCAGCCCGGGTATGACTCGATGGACCCGGCGAACATCGAGCGGGCGCACGAGTGGAAGCGCCGTTTCCGCGCGCGCTTCCTCGAACGCACCGTCGCGGAGTGGGTGCACGACTTCGACGCCGCGGGCGTCCCGGTCTCCGCCGTCCGCAACCCGGAGGTGCTGTCGGACGATCCGCAGGTGCAGGCGGACGGCATGATGTGGGACATGGAGCACTCGGTCACCGGGCCGCAGCGCGTTGTGGGCCCGGCCGTGCAGATGTCCGCCACGCCCACGCGCGTGCAGCGCGCCGCCCCGGCGCTCGGCGAGCACACGCTGGAGATCCTGGCAGGGGCCGGCGTCTCGCCCGAGGAGCTCGCGGCGCTATGCGAGTGCGGGGTGCTCATCGCGCGGTAGGTGGCCCGTCCGGGTGGGCTACGCCTCCGAGATGCGCTTGAGGCCGGCCGCCGGGTAGGTGTCGCGGAAGTAGTCCGCGTCTCGCGTGGAGCGGAACAGGATCACAGTGCGCCCGTCGCGGTCGACGAGGCGGAGGCCTTCGCTGGGCCAGCGGACGCCCTCGCCTGACCCCGTGACCACGCGGATCGCCTGGTGGGGCAGGTGGTCCAGCACGGTCTCCGCGCTGTACTCGTCCAGCAGGCGGCGCAGCACCACGTCGAACTGCAGGTCGCCGACGGCGGCGAGGATCGGGGCGCTGCGGGCGCCGTCCGACTCCCACAGCACCTGCACGGCGCCCTCCTGCTCGAGTTGCTCGAGGCCGCGCGCGAACTGCTTGGTGCG
>JAUXUW010000145.1 GCA_030684635.1 Dehalococcoidia bacterium | reverse complement strand
TCGCCTTCCGCCCGAAGCACGAGTGGTAGGGGGCGAAGTGACACGCACGAAGTACTTCGACCTCACCGGGAAGAAAGCGCTGGTTATCGGCGCGGAGTTGCCCGCGGGCGGCGCCATCGCGCGCGCCTACGCGGAGGCCGGCGCGGACGTGGCGCTCGCCGTGCTGACCGCCGACGAGGCAGTGATGCGCGCGCGCGCCGTGAAGCGCGACATTGAGGGGATGGGCCGCACCGCCGCCGAGTATGTGATGGACGTCACGCTGGGCAAGAACGTCCAGGTCACCATGCGTCAGATCGTGAAGGAGATCGGCGGCCTGGACATGGTCGCGATCGCGCCTGACCTGTTCCTGGCGAAGCCGATCGAGAAAATCAGCGACACCGAACTACAGCGCGTGATGCAGGTGAACTTCAACGCGCACTTCTTCGCGGTGCGCCACGCCGCAGAGGAGTTCCGGCGGCTGAACCAGCCCGGGCGGATCGTCTGCGTCACGAGCGTCCTCGGTGAGCGCGGCCTGCCGAACGCTACCGCCTACGCGGCCGCCCACGGCGCCGTGCACAACTTCGTACGCGCCGCCTCCCAGGAACTGGCCGCCGAGCGGATCATGGTGAACGGCATCGCGCTCGGCTGGATGGACTGGATGACCGACCGCATCTCGCCCGACGACGAGGAGGCGCAGCGCGCCGTCCGATTCACGGCGATGCGTCGCGCCGGCCGCGCTGACGAGGTCGGGCCGCTGGCGGTCTACCTCTCCAGCGAACTCGCCACGAGAAACATCACGGGGCAAATCTTCCCCGTGGACGGGGGTCTGACCCAGCACCTGTAGAGGATGCCTTCGCGCTGTGCGGCCCCGGGCCGGCGCAGCGGCATCCGGGAGGAGGGAGCCACATGGGCATCCTGGACCAGTTCGATCTGACCGGACAGTGCGCCATCATCACCGGGGCCGGCACCGGCCTTGGGCGGGAGATGGCGCTGCACCTGGCCGAAGCCGGCGCGGACATCGTCGGCGTGGGCCGTCGCGCCGAGCCGATCGAGGCGGTGGGCGAGGAGATCCGCGCGAAGGGCCGCCGCTACCTGGGCTGCACCGGCGTGGACGTCACCGTCTCCTCGCAGGTGAACGAGATGGTGGAGCAGGCGATCCGCGAGATGGGCCGCATCACCGTGCTCATCAACAACGCCGGCCTGGGCGGTACTGGCCGCGGCAAGACGCTGCCGGAACTCACGGACGAGGACTGGCACAGCGGGATCGACTCCAACCTGTCGTCCGCGTTCTACTGCTCGCGCGCCGTGGTCTCCCACATGATGGAGCACCAGGGCGGCCGCATCATCAACATCACCTCCGGGTGGGGCTTCCGTGGCGGGCGCAACAACTTCATGTACCCGATCGCGAAGGGCGGCGTGATCCAGTTGACCAAGGCGCTGGCCATGACGTACGCGCGGGACGGCATCCGCGCCTCCTGCATCGCCCCCGGCCTCTTCCCGAAGACGGAGGAGCGCGGGACGCTGGAGCAGCTGGGCGACAAGCAGCCCGCCGGCCGCGTCGGCTTCCTGCGCGAGATCGGCCCGCTGGCCGTCTTCCTCGCCAGCCCCGCCGCCGACTACCTGAGCGGCGAGACGGTCCTGATCGATGGCGGCTCTATCGCCGCGGGCATCACCCCGGCCGGGCTCGTGCCGCGGGCGGAGGGGTAGACCATGGCAAACTCCATGTTTGATCTGTCCGGCAAGCACGCGCTGGTCACCGGGGCCACCGGCCCGCTGGGCCGCGCCCTGGCCGTCGCGCTCGCCGAGGCGGGGGCGAACGTCTCCGTCACCACCCTGGGCCACGACCGCGCCCAGGAGGTGGAGGCGAATTCCATCCTGAACGAATGCTGGAGCGCCGGCTCGAAGGGCGCTGCGAAGACCGTGGACCTGACAAGCCCGCCAGAGGTGCAGGCCGCGGTCGCCGACCTCGAGCGGGAGTTTGGCCCCATCGACATTCTGGTGAACGCCGCGCACGCGGCGAACATCAAGCCGGTGCTGGAGTCCTCCCTCACGGACTGGATGATCGAATTCAACCGGAACGCCACCAGCGTCTTCGTCGCCTGCCACACGGTCGGCAAGGGCATGGTGGAACGTGGCCGTGGACGCATCATCAACCTCGTCTCTCTGCTCCACGACCGGGGCGTCCCGAACTGCGCGCTCTTTGGAGCCAGCCAGGGTGCGGTGCTCGGCTTCTCCAAGTCGCTGGCGATCGAGTGGGGCCGCGGTGAGCCGCTGGTGGAGGACCGCGTGACGGTGAACTCCGTCATCATCGGCTTCCTGGAGGACGTGCCCGGGCCGCAGAACGATCCCGCGGTGCGCGAGGTGTTGGAGCGGTACATCCCGCTCCGCCGCCTCGGCAACCCGAAGGACCTGCAGGGCGCCGTGGTCTACCTGGCCTCCGACCGCACCAACTTCGTCAACGGCGAGACCATCGCCGTGGACGGCGCGATCATTCACCACGCCTAGTGACCTCCGAGGGCGAACCGTCGACCACCTCCGGCCAGGGCCGTCCCGGCATCCGCTGGGGTGGCGACGGTGCTCTCGGGCGGCCTGAGCCGCGACCCCAGGACGACCCGACCAGCCCACTTCATGCTCCGCCGTCGGTGCCGGATTTCGGGCGCCGCCCGGCGACCGCCGTCGATCCGCCGTACCCCTACGCACCGATCTGGCGTCGCTGTGCGGCGTTCATGCTGGACGCGCTCCTCAAGGCGACGATCCTCGTGGTGATCCTCTTCGTGGGTGGCGTGGACACCGGCGGCACGCCGGCCTCCAGCCTGGTGCTGATCCTGGACCTGTTCAGCCGTGGCTACGACCTCATCTTCTGGTCGCAGGGCTGGTCGCCGGGCGGACTGGCGTTCGGCCTGAGGATCGTGCGCGAGGACGGCGAGCCCCCGGGGTGGTGGCGCGCACTCCGGCGTGTCATCGGTTCGTTGCTGGTGCCGATCGTTTTCATCATCGGATACGCGTGGGCGCTCTGGGACCGTCGTCGTCAGACGTGGCACGACAAACTGGGCGGCACCTTTGTCGTGCTGGGCGACCGCCCGCGCTGACCTCGGGCAGCCGCAGGGTGCGGTGGGGCGCTAGGGGTTGAGGATGCCCGCTGGCTCGTCGATGCGGATCGACGGGTCGTTGAGGTCGTACAGGTCGATCTGGATCATGAACGCTCGCTCGCTCATCGCGCTTGCCGCGATCAGCAGCAGCCGCACGCCAATTCCGGTTTCCACGTCCGACCAGATCTCCAGCCGCGTGGAGGCCGGGGGGAGCACCCCGGGGAGTGTGGAATCCCGCGGGTCGAGCATCTGAGCGATGTGGTCATCGTTCAGCACCCAGTGCCGTGCCTGGTGTCCGTTGACCGTTTCCAGCGTGAACGGCGTGGTGGCCAGGACCGCGGCCATCCGGCGCAGGGCGTCCGGCGACCCGGGGTCGAGGATATTGGCGGGCGTGAGGGCGATGTCCTGCCCCAGGAAGTCCTCCGGCGCCACGAGCGGCAGGTTCTGCCGCCAGATCCCAGATCCCTCGCGTGTCCAGTTCTCCTGCCCGATGACGACGGTCTCCCGGTCGACCTGGTAGTAGCCGAAGTCCGTGCG
>JAUXUW010000142.1 GCA_030684635.1 Dehalococcoidia bacterium | reverse complement strand
GGCGCTGGTGCGCCGTCCCTCACCCCCTGCCCCCTCTCCCACCGGGAGAGGGGGATGGTTTGTCAGGGGGGTTGCACCCCCATGACGGCTGCGCCCCCGCCGGACGGAGCCAGGGCGCGAGTGCGTCCTGGGCTGGGTACTGTCCGCGAGACCATCAGTCTCGCCGGCGTTACGCGTTCCTATCCTTCGCGAGTAGATGCCACAGGAGGAGCCCGACCGGGACCCCGAGCAGCCGTCCAGAAACGCGTGCTGCTTCGTTCGCTTCTGCTGCGCCGCCCAGGAGTATTCCCGCGAGGACTCCGAAGACTACTGCGCCCGTGAAGGCACATACGAAACGGAACGCTCCACTTGCGATCCATGCTCCTGTGGATCGTGGTGCCATCGTCGGGGGTGGCGGTGGTGGTGACGCACGACCGGGCCGGGAACCTCGGGCGATCCGTGGATACTGACTCTCGAGCTCCGCAGGAGACAGCTCGTCAGTCAATGACTCGGACGCCCACAGCCGTTCGTCGCGTCCTACGGAAGGGGTGGGGCTCGTCGCGGCGTTTCTGATCAACTCACTGACCCGCTCCGACGCTCGTTGTGCGGTTTCGGGAGAGATCGGAGATGTGGGCTGATCTGGATCGGCTGTTGGCCTCGCGTCGTCGACGCCCGGGCTCACGTCGACGTGCTGCGTGCGAGCCTGCGGTACTCCGCATATGCGGCAGAATTGGTCTTCGTTGCCGACAACCGTTCCGCAGGCGGTGCAGTAGGGCAATGCCTCAACCTAGCGTTTGCGGATGATGGTGTACGTCGCGCGGCCGACGGCGAGGAGGGCGCCGGAGGCGTCTTTGACGTCGACCTGGGTGAAGGCGAGGGCGCGGCTGCTGCGGAGGATGCGCGCTTCGGCGATCGCGTCGGCGGTGGCGGCGCTCAGGAACGTCACGTTCAGGTCGAGGGTGGCCTGTCCGCCGTAGTCCTCGTCGCCGCCAAAGAGGCTGATGACGGCGGCGCCGGCGGAGGCGTCGATGAGCGACGCGATGGCGCCGCCGTGCATGACGTCCGGCCGACGCGTGCCGAGTTCGGTCTTCATCGGGAGGCGCAGGGTCACCTCCCCCGGCACGTCCGTGCGGTCCACGACGATGCCGAGGAAGGTCCAGTAGGCGACGGCCTTCGCGTCGACGCGTGCGAGCAGCGTCGACGCATCAGGGGCGGGCGGTGCGCCCTCGCTGGAGGTCACGCGGAGGCCACCGGCGGGTCCTGGTCGCGCTTCTCCTCCGCGACCTCGCGGATCGCCTCGGCGGCCTGATCGACGGCCTCGACCACGGCCTCGCCCGCGGCGCGGGCGGTGTCAGCGACGGACGAGACGGCGTCCGAGGCCACGCCGGCGGCGGTTGCCGCGGCACCGGTCGCGGGCTGCGGGCGGCGGGCGACATCGGCGATCTCGGAGGCGGCCTGCTTCGCGGCGCGCCCGATGATGCGGGCGGACTCTGCGGCACGCTCGCCGGCGTCGCGGAACTCCTCCTTGAGCGGGGGCACGCTGCCGGCCTCGGCGTCCGAGCCGGCGGGCATGATCAGCCACGCGGCGATGTACGCGACGATCGCCGTGCCCGCGCTCAGCACGCCAGCGAGGATGAAGGCGACGCGGACGACGGTGGGGTCCCATTCGTAGCGGCGGGCGACGCCCGCGCAGACGCCCGCGATCATTCGGTTGTCCAGGTCGCGCATGAGGCGCGTGGTGGTGTGCATCTTCGACTCCTTCTCGCCCTCGGGCGGGTCGGATCCATCGTACCCCGTCGCCGGAAGAGTCCCTCGGGACGAGGGTCAATCCTCGCCCGGGCGGCCCGTCACCCCTCGGTGCGTTCGGTGGCGGCTTCCTGCTCGGTGAGGTGGGTGAAGGCCATGCGGTAGAGGTCGGCGTAGATGCCGTTCTGGGCGACGAGTTCCTCGTGGTTGCCGATCTCGGCGATCTGGCCGTCGCGCATGACGACGATGCGGTCGGCGCTGCGGATGGTGGAGAGGCGGTGGGCGATGACGAAGGAGGTGCGCCCCTTCAGCATCGTGTCCAGCGCGCGCTGGATCAGTTTCTCGGTGTGGGTGTCCACGTTCGCCGTCGCCTCGTCCAGGATGAGGATGCGCGGGTCCGCGACGATCGCGCGTGCGAACGAGATCAACTGGCGCTGGCCCACGGATAGGTTCTGGCCGCGCTCGTGCAGGACGGTGTCGTAGCCGCGGTCGAGCCGGTCGATGAACTCGTCCGCACCGACGGCGGTGGCGGCGACGCGGATGTCCTGGTCGGTCGCGTCGAGGCGGCCGTAGCGGATGTTGTCCGCGATCGTGCCGGAGAACAGGTACGGCTCCTGCAGGACGATGCTGATGTTCCGCGTGAGCGAGGCGAGTTTGATCTTGCGGATATCCACGCCATCGATCAGCAGCTCGCCGCCGTTGATGTCGTAGAACCTCGGGATCAGCGCTGTGACCGAGGTCTTGCCGGCGCCGGTGTGGCCGACGAGGGCGATGGTCTCACCGGGGCGGACGTGCAGGTCGAACTGACGGAGGACCGGCACGCCGGGGACGTACTCGAAGTCCACGCGGTTGAAGTCCACCTGGCCACGCACCTCGGTCAGTTCGATGGCATCCGGGGCGTCCGCGATCTCGGGGTCGGTGTCGAGCAGTTCGAAGATGCGGTGGGCGCCGGCCATCGCGCGCTGCAACTGCGTGTACTGCAGCACGATGTCGCGGACGGGGTTGAAGAAGCGCTGGATGTAGAGCAGGAAAGCGGTCGCGAAGCCGAGCGCGGCGGAGGCCTCGATGTCGCCGTTGAAGGTGCGGATGCCGATGACGATGAGCACGAGGAGGGTGGCGACGCTCGAGAGGATCTCGACGAGCGGCATCACCGCCGCCTGCAAGCGCGCGGCGTAGAGGTTGGAGTCCAGGTTGTTGGTGTTGAGGCGGTCGAAGCGGCGGAGGTTCTCCGCCTCGCGGCCCATCGACTGCACAACGCGCACGCCTGAGACGTTCTCGTTGATGTTGGAGTTCACGGTGGCGATCGCCATGCGCGTGCGGATGAAGGCGCGCGCGGCGTACGCCTGCCAGAACCACATGAAGAGCATGAGCGGTGGGATCACCGCGAGCGAGACCAGCGCCAGTTGCACATCGAGCGCGAACAGGAAGCCGATGATCAGCGCGAGGCCGATGAAGTCCGCGAGCACGTTCAGCGCGCCGCTGGTGAGCAGTTCCTGCAGCGTGACCACGTCCGAGGTCACGCGCGACATGACGCGGCCGACCTCCTCGTTGTCGTAGAAGCGCATGGAGAGGCGGTTGAGGTGCGCGAACATCATCCCGCGCATCTCGCGCAGGAGGCGGTGGCCGATGAAGCCGGTCATGCGGCGCTGCGTGTACATCGCGATGAACGAGATCACGGCGAGCAGCACGAGCAGCTGGCCGAAGTTCCGGATGTCCGCGGAGACGGACTCGCCCGCGCCGATCCTGTCCACGATGCGCTCGATGGCGCGGCCCATGATGTACGGCTGCGCGTACTGCGAGAGCGACACGATGACCATCGAGATCAGCGCGAAGATGCTGTGCCAGCGGTAGGGCGTGACGAACGGGATCATGCGCCGGATCAGGTGCGCGTCGTAGACCTTCCCCAGGTCGTCGTAGTTCCAGCCGTCGATGCGTCCGGCCGCGCCGCGGCGCTGGCCCATGCCCTCGCCCGGCCCGCTCCAGCCCCCCGCGCCGCCGCCGCCCCAGTACGCCATTAGTCGCGCACCTCCGGCAGGATCGCGGGCTCGGTGGCCGCGGCGGCCTCCTCCTGGTCGCGGAGTTCGAGGTCGTAGATGCGCCGGTAGAAGCCGTCCCGCGTGAGGAGTTCCTCGTGCGTGCCGCGCTCGACGACCACGCCGTCCTGCATCACGAGGATCTGGTGCGCTTCCTTCACGGTGCGCAGCCGCTGGGCGATGACGAAGGTGGTGCGGCCGGTCATGAGGTTGCGGAGCGCCTCCTGGATCAGGAACTCCGTGCGCATGTCCACGGCGGCGGTGGAGTCATCGAAGATCAGGATGCGCGGGTTCAGGAGCAGCGTCCGCGCGATGGCGACGCGCTGGCGCTGGCCGCCGGAGAGCGTCGCGCCGCGCTCACCGACCCAGGTGTCGTAGCCGTCCGGCTGCGACAGGATGAAGTCGTGGATGCGCGCGGCCTTCGCGGCTTCCTCGATCTCTTCCTGCGTCGCGTCCGCCTTCCCGTAGGCGATGTTCTCGCGAATGGTCGCGGAGAAGAGGAAGACGTCCTGCTGCACGATGCCGATGGCGTCCCGCAGTGACTTCAGCTGCACGTCGCGGACGTCCTGGCCGTCCACGGTGATGCGGCCGGTGGTCACGTCGTAGAAGCGCGGGAGCAGGTTCACGATCGTCGTCTTGCCGGAACCGGTGGGGCCGAGGAGCGCGACGGTCTGGCCGGGCAGCGCCTCGATGTCCACGTCCCGCACCACGGGGCGCTTTGGGTCGTAACCGAAGGAGACGCGCTCGAAACGCACGTGCCCGGAGCCGGGGCCAAGGGGCGGCGCGCCGGGCTTCTCCTGCACGGGCGATTCCGCGTCCAGGACCTCGAAGAGCCGCGTCCCGGCGGAGTGGGCGCGGGCGAAGATGTTGACGACGAAGCCGATCGACCGGACGGGGACCTGCAGCAGTGTCAGGTACAGCTGGAAGGCGACCAGTTCGCCGGGGAGCATCCGCCCCGCCTCGATCTCCGCGGTGCCGGCCCAGAAGACCACGCCGCTGGAGAGCAGCCAGACGGCGAGCAGGAACGGTTCGTTGAACGCCTGGAACTTCGCGGTGCGGTAGGAGTGGGTGAAGAGGTCGTCCGTCTTCTCCTCGAACTTCTGCTGCTCGAAGTCCTGGCGGGAGAAGGCCTTTACCACGCGCTGCCCGGTGAGGTTCTCCTGGAGGATCGTGGACATTTCGCCCTGGATCGACTGCACCTTCAGCCAGATCGGGCGCATGCGCAGCGCCATCCAGGATGACTGCACGGCGATCAGCGGCACGAACGCGAGGGCGATGAGGCCGACCTTCAGGTTCGTCGCGATCATCAGGCCGTAGGAGACGGAGATGAGCACGAAGATGTAGACGAAGCGGATCACGCCCATGCTCACGAACATGCGGACGCCCTCCACGTCCTGGGTGGCGCGCGACATGATCTCGCCGACCTCGGCGGTGTCGTGGTACGCGAAGGAGAGGCGCTGGAGGCGGTCGTAGAGCATGTTGCGGAGGTCGTAGGCGACGCGCTGCGAGACGGACTCCGCGAGGTAGGTCTGCGCGTAGACGAAGACGCCTCGGGCGAGCGCGGCGACGAGGACGAGCGCGGAGGCGAGCAGCAGCGTGGACATGTCGCCCTGGGCGACCTGCGTGTCGGCGCCGGTGATGTCTCGGACCGTCTGGATGTCGAGGCCGGTGTCGATCGCGAACCCGACGAGGGCGGGCGTGGCGATGGTGAGCAGGCTGGCGCCCGCGAGCACGAACAGGGAGAGGGCGATCTGCCCCCGGTACTGCAACGCCTGGCCGATCAGCCGGAACTGGATCGGCATCCGTGACGGCACACGCGCTCCCTTGTTCTCGTCCGAGGCGGTCAGCGTACGACACTCTCACGCATGCGTGAAGGTGGGCGACGTGCTCGGTGATCGATAGGCGGGAAGCGTAGCGCGGCGAGGCAAGGTCGCTCTCGGGTCGCTCGCCGCGACGGGCAGGGGGCTGCCGCCGGTGCGCCAGGAGCGGCTAGCGCTACGAGCGGGGCGCCCCTCCCCCTGCCCCCTCCCCTGCGCGGGGAGGGGGATGAGATTCGATGGGGGTTCCACCCCCATCGAGGCCTTCGCCCCCGGTCAGAGACGGCGCACGAGGCTGCGGTTACCTGTGATGGCTCGCGTTCGCTCGTGCTAAGCCTGTCGACGGTCGAGGGCGGCGGGGCTCGCATGCAACCGGGGCTCGGGACGCCTCGTGCTTCGCGGCGGTTCGAGGGCTCGCCGGTGGGTGGTGGGACTGACGGTGCGGCTTCGACAGGCTCAGCGCGAACGGGGAATGAGAGGCGGAGTCTTCGCTATCCGGCCGCGGCCGTCGCCTACTGGAGGGCGGCGAAGGGGGAGGCCCATTCGATGGCGGTCTCGACGGCCTCGAAGCGGCGGCCGAGGTGGTGGCCGGCGACGGTGAGGACGAGGTGGTCGCGTCGGCGGAGGGCGGCGGTGCGGATCAGGCGCTTGCGTTCGATGCGGCGGAGCAGCGGGTCCAGTTCCATCTGCAGCGCGATCCCGGAGCGTTCCACGCGGCCGTCCCCGAAGGCGATGCGCGGGATCTCCGCGAGGTCGTGCAGCGCGCGGTAGAGCAGGTCGATGTAGTCGACGTGGAGGCGGACGCCGCCGCCCTGCAGCAGGTCGAGCAGGTATGCCCGCGCCTGCTCCGGGACCTCCCACACGGCGCCGGGCTGCACGGCGATGTCCCGTGCCTCCTCGATGTTCTCGAGGACGGCGATGGGGTTGCCGGACAGTTCCAGGATGCGGCTCAACTGCGTGTAGGCGCGGTTGATCTCCTCCAGCGGCTCGCGCAGCGGCTCGATGTCGGAGATGCCCCAGAACTCCTTCGGCCTCGGGACGTTGGGGAAGAGGACGAAGGGGATGACGCCGTAGGGGTTGGCGCGCACCTCCACCAGGTCCTCGCCCGCCCAGAGTTCGAAGCGGTCGGCGGTCCACGCCTCGACCACCTCGACGGTGTCGGGGCGGACGCCGCCGACCGCACGCGGCGCGTGGCCGTGGCGGGCGAGGAACGCCTCGGTGTCGAGCGTGTAGCGGGAGGCGACGCGCCAGACGCGGCGCACGTCGTCGCCGGCCCACCACGCGAAGAGGCCCTGCACGTCCGGCGCGGAAACCACGGCGCGGCTGGCCTCGTCGTCCCACGTCACCTTGAAGGCGCCGTCGCCGAGGACGGCGGTGTCGATCTCCGTCTCGACATCGAGCCGCGCGAGGTCGTTCGCCTCCCACGTGTCGCGCAGCAGCCGGACCGCCTCGCCAGTGGGGTCGCCGCCGGTCACGACGGGGTGATGCTCGGTGACGAGGTAGGCGGCGCCCTTCTCCACGATCGTGCGGGCGTAGTTGAAGAGCAGCGTGCGCTCGCGGCCTCGTCGTGCGGGGCCACCGCGCCGGCCCTCGTGGTAATCGAGGTACTCGCGGTAGCGCCGCAGCCGTGCCTCGTCACGACGAGCGAGGAGGCGCGGGAGCGGCGTGTCCGCGCCGTGCGTCCCGGGTGCGGGCGCGACGGGCGCCGAGGTCATCGAGCGCCCCATTCGCCTCGGTCAGCCCGCTCGCCGCGGTGCGCGCCGCCGGAGACGCGCCCGGGGGCGCAGCGGGTGGAGCCGGTGGCGAGCGCGCGGAACACGGTGCGGCGCGAGACCTGGAAGTGGTCCGCGATCTCGTCCACGGTCATGCCCGCGTCGTCGCGGAGCACGCGCATCTGGTGGTCGCGCTCGCGGTTGAGCATCGCGCGGACGCCGCCCGGCTCGTCGTAGCGGCAGCGCGGCAGCGGGCACGCGAGGCAGGAGGCGAAGAGGTCGCAGCCCTCGTCGTGGTAGTCCAGGTGCTCGGGCAGCGCATCGGAGCGCACCTGCCGTTCGACCGTCTGCACCTGCATGTTCGCCAGTGTGAGCACCGGCAGTTCCAGCATCACCATCACCAACCCCCTTGCATTTCATCCCCGGCGGCGGCCGCGCTCGCGTGGCCGCGGGCCGTGCGAGGGCCCCCGTCCACGCCGGCGGCGGCGACCACCAGGGCCAGGCTCATCACGTAGTCGTCGTGCCCTTCCGCGGGGTCGACGTCGAAGCGCATCGCGCCGGACTCGCGGTAGTCCACGCGCGCGAGCGCGATCTGGCGGCGGCACGTCACCGCCTCGGCGCTGCCGTCCGCGCGGTACAGCCGCAGCCGTCCGGAGTGCGCCGCCGCGAGCAGCGCGAAGCCGAGGCGGGACTTGCGGCCGGCGGTGAACGTCACCGCCTCGACCGTCCGCCGGCCGAGGCGGCCCGTCAGCAGGTCCGCCACCGGCGCTCCGAGGCCGGTCGCGTCCACCGCCACGCGCCGGATGCGCCAGACGCGCCGCAGCCGGTCCGCGAGCGCGGCGACCAGCGGCTCGGTTGCCTCGCCCTGCCACGCCTGATGCTCGACGACCTCCACAAGCGGCGCGCCGTCCGCGCGTGGGGAGACGCGCGCGATCGTGAGGACGGTGGAGTCGCGCTCGTGCGCGCCGCCGCGTCCGGTGAGGTCGGGGCCACCGAGGTCGAGGCCCGCGACGTAGCGCGCGCCGTCACGGGGCGTTCGTTCGCGGGCGTGGCCGCCCTCCATCTGCGCGAGCGTCGCCGCGTCGAACAGGCGGCCGGCTTCCTCCAGCGGTTCGAGGAGGTACTGCGTGCGGAAGAGCGGGTGCCGCTCGCCGAGGCGGGCGCGTTCGCCCTCCACGTAGCGGGCGTAGGCGGGCACCTGCTCCGCGACGGCGGTCCAGTCGTAGCGGAAGTGGCGGCGCACGCCGTCGTGTCGCTCCGCCTCGATGTGCTCGGCGGTGGCCTGCGCGAGCAGGGAGCGCGCGCCCCAGGGCGTGCCGTAGAAGACGACCGGCGCGTTGGTGGAGGCGGCCATCGGGCGGAAGTCGCGGTCGAACTTCTCCGCGTCCACCTCCTGCGCCTCGTCGACCTCCAGGAGGAGGTCGGCGGTGTGGCCGACGACGTTGGCGTGGCGCTCTGCGGAGAGGAAGTGCGCGCGTGCCCGGCCGCAGCGGACGGTCTGCCCGGTGCGGTGCACGAGGCCGCCGAGGCCGGCCGCCTCGGCGCGCGCGGTGAGCCGTTCGATGGAGATGCGCGCTTGCGGCGTCAGCGTGGGGGCGCACTTCACCAGTTCGCCGCCGGTGCCGGCGTGCCCGACGAGCGTGGCAAGTTCGACCTGCGCCGAGAGTTCGTTCTTGCCGCCCTGCCGCGCGATCTCGACGGAGATCGAGCCGCCCTCGTGCGCGGCGATCCGCCCGAGGATCGCGCGGGCGACCTCCGCCTGGTACGGGCGGAGGCGCGGCAGCGCGCGCTCGGTCGTCGCGATGGTGTGTGCGGTCGTGTGCGCGGTCATGCGAGCACCGTCCGCGCGAGCAGGTCGCCGAGGGCGGCGGCGATCACCGTGAAGAACAGCGCGTTCACGCGCGTCCGCACCTCGGACACCTCGCGCTCCAGCGCGGCGAGGCGCGTGGCGATGTCGCCGCCGGCGTGCGGGCGCGGCTGGGCGCGGTGCGAGCGTCCGAGGACGAAGCGACGCACGGCATCGCCCAGCGGGTCGGGACGATGGTTTCGGTTACCCACGGCCGGCCTCCCCACCGGTGTCGAACAGCGCCCCGAACTCCTCCAGCAGGTTTGCCGCCGCTTCGCCCAGCGAATCGGCCTGGCGGCCGGAGAGCCGGTGCCGCGCGACGAGCGCCTGGATCAGCAGGCGCAGCCCGGCCTGCAGCACGCGCGGGTCGTGCGCGTCGTCCTCCAGCAGCCGGCGGACCTGAAGGCGGAGCAGCGCCACCTCGTCATCGATGCCGTCGAGGTCGCGCGCTTCGGCGAAGGTGGCGCGGTCGCCGGCCTCAAGCGCGCGCTCGTAGAAGGAGGCGCTGCGGCGGCGTGCGTGCGGGGTCATGCGTGCCCCCGTCCGCGGCGCGGCGCGTCCGGTCGGGCGAGCAGCGTGACGAGTTCCTCGCGCGCGTCCGGCGCCGTCTCCGCGAGCGCGACGAGGAAGCCGTACAGCAGGCGCAGCGCGGCGAGGTCGTAGCGGTCCGCCTCCACGGCGGCGCGCAGCGGGCGGGCGGCGGCCGTCATCGGCGGCCCCCGCTCGCGATCAGCGCGGTGGTGCAGAGCACGCCGAAGGTGAGTGGCGCGCGCCGGGCGACCTCCGCGGCGGTGGACAGGACGCCGAGGCCGGCGACCGCCTCCACGGCCAGCGCCGCGAAGAGCAGTGCCAGCACAGCCGCGGCAAGACGTCGCCCGCCGCGTCCGTCACGGACGTGACGGACGAAGTAGAATGCGTTCCACGCACCGCCGGAGGCGATCGCGGCCTGTTCCGCGACGCCCAGCGCCTGCCAGATCGTGATGTTCCAGAAGGACGTCACCCCGCCGCCTCCCCCCACCCGTCATTCGGGTGGAGAGGGACTGTAGAACATCCGTTCTATACCCTGCAAGGGGGGTGCGGCAGGCACTTTCTGACGATTCCGGGCCGCCTCCGAGGGCCGCCACCGGTGCCCTCAGTAACGCGTCTGTTGCTGTCGACATCTACGCTCGCCGCCGACGTGGCATGAGCAGGAGCGACCATGGACTGGGCGAGGCGGTCTGACCAGCGTGCACGCGCAGCGAGCGCGGTCGTGGGGATCGCGCTGCTCACCCTGGTGCTGGGTGCCTGCGGCGATGGGGACGCCGACGGTGCATCGCAAGCCACCTGGCCTCCCGTGCTCGGGGTCGAGGCGGTCGACGAGGCGCTAGCGCTGCTCCGCGAGGGCGACGCGACGGCGTTGATCGCGCTCGTGCAGCCAGCCTCGGCGCCGTGCACGACGGCGGCCGGCGCGGGCGGCCCGCCGAAGTGTCCCACCGGCGTGGCCCAGGGGACGGTGATCGAATACCTCCCGTACTTCGAGTGCGATGGCTGGGGAAGCGCCGAGGGTGCGCGCGACCGTCTGACCGACGACAGTACCTACCCGCTGGTGGTGGCGCGCTGGGCGCCCCCGCTGATGATGACGCTGCTCCGAAACGCGGAGATTGCGCACACCGTCGTGGTCGCCCGCGGCGGCTTCGGTACACCGGACCCCAGCAGTGACGCGCGCCTGCTGACCACACTCGCGTTCGATGGCGCCGCGCTCCGCGGGATCATCGGCGACTGCGGGGCGTACTCGGAGGCGGCGTTCAGGGGCGGTGCGCTGCCGCGGCTCGAGGCCGATGGCGAGGTGCTCTGGCGCGCGTACCCGGGCGCGCCGTAAGCGAAGCACCGAGGCGGCCGCGCTACGCCTCGGGGCGCGTCCGGAGCAGGTGGTTGCGGGTCAGGGTGGCGAGCGGGTGCACGGCGATGCCGTCGCGCACGGCTTCCTTCAGGCGGGCGTCCAGGTAGGCCAGCGCCGCCGCTTCGAGCGACTGCTCGAAGGCGATCTGGCGCACCCGCTGGAGCGGTTTCCACTTCCGGGCCTTGCTGGGTTCCACCTTATCGGCGATGAACATGGCCCAGGCCTCCGGGGTGTAGTCCGGGTGTCCCCAGGTGTGGTGCCAGATCGCCTCGAACACGCGCGGGTCGGACACGCCGAACCGCTCCCGCAATTCCAGCGCGCCGATCGACCCGTGCAGTAGCACGGGGGCCTCCCGCTCCACGATGTCGATGGGGAGCCGCCGTGCCTCCGCCCGGGCGAGGAGGTCGGCGGGCGGCACGGCACGGACCAGGTCGTGGCCCTGGGCCATGAGCCGCGCGAGCGCGACATCCAGTCCGTGGTGCCTCGCGAGTTCGTCGGTGAGGGCCACGACCCGGCCGATGTGGGCGAGGAGGCGCGGCGCCAGTTCGGGGGCCATCGCCTCGCGGAGCGTCGCGTCGGTCAGTGGGGCGGGCACGCTCATCGGCAGGTCCCCTCGATCCGGGTGCGGGAGTTCCCCAATAGGCAGGCGGGGCCCGCGGAGCGATCGTATGCGCCGGCGACTGGACTGCGCTTGCTCGAAGCGTGGTTGCGTGCCACGGGCGGGGGTACGTGATGCATGCCATGACCTGGCGTCTTGCCGCGCCCGTGAGGGAGCCCGGGCGGCGGTTCCGCCGCACGACGGTCACCCGCTGGCTCGCCGCCGCCTCCCTCTCACTCGTCGCCTCGGCCGGCCCGCTCGATGGCGGCGCGGAGGCCGTGAGCCTGGCCGGCGCGGCCGGCCTCGCGGCCTGCATGGCCGCCTACTCCGCCAGTGTCGCCGCCCGTCACGGATATCGCGCCCGCACCCGTGAACTCCGCTCCGTCGCGCACGACCTGCGCGCCCCCCTCTGCACCGTGACCTCGTACGTGGACCTCGTCGCGCAGGGCGCGTTCGGCCCCGTGTCCGACGAGGCGTGCGCCGCCCTGCGCCGTGTCGCGGAGGTCGCCACGCGCGCCCAGTCCGTTGTCGACTCGACGTTGCGCGCGGAAGTCGAAGGGGCCGCGTCAGCGTCGGCCCCCGCCCGGGTCGACCTCGCCCGTGTCGTCAGCGAGGCGGTGTCTGCGCTCGACGCGACGATCCGCGAGCGCCGTGGGGTGGTGGTCGTGGAAGGCTCGTTGCCGGCGGTGCGCGGCGAGGCGACGGCGCTGTTCCGCGTGATGGAGAACCTGGTCCAGAATGGCCTCAAGTACGCGACGCCTGCCGAGACGCCGCGCGTGGTCGTGCGCGCACATGCCGCCGCCGACCGCGTGGTGATCGAGGTGCAGGACAACGGCACCGGCTTCTCGACGCGGGACCGTGAGCGCGTCTTTGAGCCGGGCGTCCGGGGCGACGCGTCCGCGATGGCCTCGGGCGATGGCCTGGGCCTGGACACGGTGCGCCGGCTGGTGATCGGGATGGCCGGCGAGGTCAGCATTCCGGAGTGCGAGCGGGGCGCGATCGTGCGCGTGACGCTGCCTGCAGCCTAGCTCGCTCGGCTCGCTCGCTCGGCGCGAGACACGTCGAGGTGTTTGCGTGGGGCGGCCCCTCCCCCTGCCCCCTCCCCTGCGCGGGGAGGGGGATGAGAT
The DNA here is from genome assembly GCA_030684635.1 of Dehalococcoidia bacterium. Taxonomy (GTDB): domain Bacteria; phylum Chloroflexota; class Dehalococcoidia; order UBA2979; family UBA2979; genus W-Chloroflexi-9. The sequence continues at coordinate 6,135 of JAUXUW010000142.1, read as the reverse complement.
TCACTGGGGGTTGCACCCCCATTGAGGTTTCGCCCCCGCTCGTTCGGCGCGAGGGCCGGGGCTTGCTCGCCGCTCGGCCCGGGCGTTGCTGCGGACGCTTCGGTCGGTCGTCCCAGGCTCCGGTGCCTCTCGTCCCGAGCCCTGTCGAAGACGGGACGGCGCGTCTCGCGTCGCGCGCGGCGGGAACCTGTACCGCGCGCGGCGCCGGAGGCTCATCGAGATGTCGCGAGACTGACGGTGCGGTTCGACAGGCTCACCGCGAACGGAATGGGAGAATGGGTCCTGACACCTCGGGATCGGGAGGTCAGCGAGGGGGCCCGCCCGCAACGGCGACAGCGCCCGGCCCTCGCGCCGAGCGAGTTAGCGGCTCCGGCTCATCCGGGCCAGGCGCGCCACGCGCTCCTCGGTCGGGGGGTGGGTGGAGAGCAGGTTCGCGCCCTTCATCCCCGCGAACGGGTTGATGATGAACAGGTGCGCGGTGGAGTTGGAGACCTGCATCGGCACGCGTCGTGCGCCCATCTCGATCTTCAGGAGGGCGGCGCCGAGCGCCTCCGGGTCGTTCACGATGCGGGCGCCGTCCGCGTCCGCCTGGAACTCGCGCGAGCGGCTGATGCCGAGCTGGATCAGGGTTGCCGCGATCGGGGCGATGATGACGGCGAGGATGCCGCCGCCGTTGCCGTTGCCGCGGTTGCCGCCGAAGAACATCCCCATCCACGCCAGCGTGGAGATAGCGGACGCGATCGTCGCCACCACGGAGGAGGTGAGGATGTCGCGGTTCTTTACGTGCGCCAGTTCGTGGCCCAGCACGGCGCGCAGTTCGCGCTCGGAGAGCATCTGGCGGATGCCGGCGGTTACGGCGACGGCGGCGTGCTGCGGGTTACGGCCGGTGGCGAAGGCGTTCGGCTGCATGGAGGCCATCGCGTAGACGCGGGGCATGGGCATGCCGGCGCGCTGGGCGATGTCCGCGACCATGTCAAAGAGGGCGGGGTCCTGCTCGCGCGTGATTTCCTCGGCGTGGGCGCTGCGCAGGACGATGTCTGCAGAGAACCAGTAGGAGCCGAAGTTCATCGCCGCAGCGATGCCCATGAAGAGCAGCGCGCCGCTCGCGCCACCCATGGCTCCACCGACGGCGATCAGCAGGCCGCTGATCGCAGCAAGCAATACGACCGTCTTGAGGTTGTTCATCGGGCTTCATCACTCCAGGGTGGTGGGTGTGTACGTCCAAGTGTACGAGGGGCTCCGGCCGCGGTTGTGATCGGACTGCTAAGCCTCGCTCGGCGCGGGGGCCAGGGGCTGCCGTGGGTGATGCAGGATGCCTCGATGGGTTCGATGAGCATTCGGGCGCTTCGATGTGAGGGGGCGCCGTGGCGCGTGCGTGGGGCGGCCCCTCCCCCTGCCCCCTCCCCTTCGCGGGGAGGGGGATGAGTTTCAATGGGGGTTGACCCCCATTGCGGGTTCGCCCCCGCTCGCTCGGCGCGAGGGCCAGGGGCCGCAGCGATCTGATCGTGTCGATGTGGCGGGATGGCGTGTCTCGGCTCGTGCGCGCCGGACTCTGCACAGCGCGACGTCGGAGGCTCATGCGGGGGTGGTGGGACTGAGGGTGCGGTTCGACGGGTTCACCGCGAGCGGATCGGGGATGAGGGAGCGGGGCGGACGAGGAGGTCGCAGGTACCGGCGGCAGCCCCTGGCCCTCGCGCGGAGCGAGACAAACAGAGAGGCCGCCCCGTGAAGGGCGGCCTCTCGTGAAGACCGGTCGCGTAGACCCGTGGGTCTACAGGCCGAGCTGCTGCGCGACCAGCTCGCGGTGGAAGTCCGCGTCGCCGAAGGCCAGCTCCGCCCGCTTCTGGCGGCGGAAGAAGAGCTGGATCTTGTAGTCCTTGGTGAAGCCGATACCACCGTGGATCTGCTGGCCGTGGGCAACCACGCGCCGCGTCGCCTCGGAGCACCACGCCTTCGCCATGTTGACGGCGATGGACGTGTCCTTGGCCGGCTGGCCAGAGGAGATGGCCCAGGCGGCCTTGTACATGATGAAGCGGGAGCCATCGACGTCCGTGACCATGTCAGCGCACTTGTGCTGGATGGCCTGGAACGAGCCGATCGGGCGACCGAACTGCACGCGCTCCTTGGCGTAGTCGACGGCGATTTCGAAGTCCATCTGGGAGAGGCCCACGAGGTAGGCGCACTCGGCGACGGTGTACTTCTGGAGGACCGGCTGCAGGGCAGCCCAGCCCGCACCCTCGGCGCCGAGGAGCTGGCCCTTGGCGCCGTCCAGCACGACCTCGCACTGCTTGTCGCGGGCGATGGTCTGGAGCTGGGTGACCTTCACGCCCGGCTGCGCCGTGGCGACGATGCCGAGGGTGACGCCCTTGCCCGAGCGGCCGGCGACGATCATGTAGTCGGCGACGTTCGCGTCCGGGACGAAGAGCTTGGTGCCCGTGAAGGAGACCTCGTTACCGGAGACCGTGGCCTTGGCCTGGACGCCGGACTCGTCGAACCGAGCGGAGGGCTCGGTGAGGGCGAGGGTGAAGATGAGGTCGCCGGAGGCGATCTTCGGGAGGAATTCCGCCTTCTGTGCGTCCGAGCCGATCTCCATGATCGGGACGGCGCCACCGAGGACGGTGGACATGAAGGGGCCCGGGACCAGGGCCCGACCGAACTCCTCGAGGAGCACGGAGAGGTCAAGGAAGTCGAAGCCGGCGCCGCCGTGCTCCTCCGGGATCAGGAGGCCCTGCCAGCCCTGCTCCGCCATCTGCTGCCAGAGGACGGGGGAGTAGCCCTTGTCGTCCTCTTCCATGTCACGGACGTGCTGCTCCGGGCACTCGTTCTCCAGGAACTCGCGCGCGGCGTTCTTGAGCAGTTCTTGCTGTTCGCTCAGACCAAGGTCCACTGTTGCTTTTCCTCCCGTGGGCTTCCCCACCGTGGGGGTCGCCTACATCTTTCTAGAATCTCAGGCCGGCCAGGCCGGCTACCCGCGCGGAAGGCCGAGGCCTCGCGTGGCGATAACGTTGCGCTGGATCTCGCTCGAGCCCGAGAAGATCGTGTGCGGCACGGAGCCGACGTAGTCCTGCACGTGCTGCGCGCCCATAGGGGCGTACTTGCTCTTCGGGTCCCAGACGTTGCCGTACAGGCCCCAGAGCTTGGTCTCGCTGCGGGCGAGGCGCTGGTGCACCTCGGAGCCGAACATCTTGTTCACGGAGGCCTCGTAGTTCGGGACCATGCCGCGGTTCTGGATCGAGACGATCCGGAAGGCGAAGTTGAACAGGACTTCGGTCTCGATGGCGCGGTCGGCGAGCTCCAGGCGGACCATGTTCGCGTCCACGCGCTTGAAGGCCTTGCCCTCAGCGGTGTCCAGGAACTGCTTGATCTGGTCCTGGCCGCGCTTGTAGGAGATGGCGCCGGCGATGCCGGAGCGCTCGAAGTCGAGCAGCGTCATGCCCACGTACCAGCCGCGGTTCTCTTCGCCGATGCGGTTCTTGACCGGGATGCGGACATCCTCGAAGAACGTCTCGTTGAAGTGGTGCTTCCAGCCCATGTTGATGAGCGGGCGCAGCGACAGGCCCTGGGACTTGATGTCCATCATGACGAAGGAGATGCCGCGGTGCTTCGGGGCCTCCGGGTCGGTGCGGACGAGGGCGAAGAGCCAGTCCGCGAGGTGGCCACCGGACGTCCAGATCTTCTGGCCGTTGATGACGTACTCGTCGCCGTCGCGGACGGCACGGGTCTGGAGGGAAGCCAGGTCGGACCCGGCGCCCGGCTCGGAGTAACCCTGCGCCCAGGCGACCTCACCGGAGAGGATCTTCGGGAGGTGCTCCGCCTTCTGCTCGTCCGTGCCGTGCACGATCAGGGTGGGGCCGAGCATCGAGACGCCCATGCCACCGGGCATCGGTGCGGCGACCTCTGCCATCTCCTGGTTGTAGATGAACTGCTCGATGGTGGAGAGGCCGGCTCCGCCGTACTCCTTGGGCCAGGCCGGAGCGATCCAGCCCTTCTTGGCCAGGGAGTCGGCCCAGGCGATGGCCGAGTTGCGGGCCTCGGCGTTGTCCGACTTGCGGTCGGCCTGCCAGCCACCCGAGAGCTCCTCGCTCTCGTCGCCGGAGCGGTAGCGCTCCGGGAGTTCCTTCTGAATAAAGTCCTTCACCTGCTGGCGGAAGGCCGCCTGCTCCGGCGAGTCGCTCCAGTCCATGGTTCTCCTGCTCTCTCTCCCGCGGTACCGCGCCCCAGCGAGCTGCAGTCGTGCGGGTAATGCACCGGCTCCGAAGGGTCTGTGGCGGCGACTTCCCCGGGGGGAGGTCTGAGCACGCCAAGAGGGGCGATCGCGCCCGCCGCGGGCCGACCGACCGCGCGCACTATCGCTGGATTGGGCGCGCGGGTCAACTCCCCACGTGATATCCGGGCGTCCTCGGGTTGACCGGGGGAGCCGAGGGCGCGCATGATCCCTGGGTCGGATTGGGGACGGACGGTCCGCAGCGGGCGCGACCGAGGGGGCCTGGCCCCCCGCCGTACCCACGGCCGGAGCATCACTGTGACCCGTTCTCGACTCCCCGGCGCCGCCCGTCTGCTCGCCCTGGGCGCGCTGGTTGTCGCCCTGTTGGCGCCGGCCGTACCGGCCCACGCCGCCTCGCTGGAGGGCGTCTGCGCCCGCTTGGCCACTGCCGCCGCCACCAACGCGGATGTGACCGCGGGCGTGGTGCTGCTGGACCTGGCCTCCGGCCAGCGGTGCGAGGTCGGCGCGACCCGCGAGTTCCGCACGGCATCTCTTTATAAGACGGTCGTCCTGGCGGAGCTCTACCGCCAGATCGATGGAGGGCTGGTCGCCCTCTCGGACCCGCTCACGCTGGAGCCGCGCCATTCCGTAGACGATCCGCCTGAGTTTGCGCTGACCGAGGCGTTCCGCACGACCGTGGGGAACGCCGCCCAGCGGATGATCCTGTACTCCGACAACGCCTCCGCGCTGGCGCTCCGCGAGCAACTGGGGATCAACCTCGTCGACACGGCACCCGCCTGGCTCGGGATGGGGAGCACGGTGCTGGGGGCGCGGTTCGTCTCCACCCCCAGGGATCAGGCGGAGCTGTACCGCCGCATCTACGCCGGTGAAGTGGTGAGTGCCGGCGCGAGCCGGGCGATGTTCCAGATGCTTGCGGAGCAGGAGATCAGTGACCTGATCCCGGCCGCGGTGCCGTCCGGTGTGCGGGTCGCGCACAAGACTGGCGCGCTGGACACATACCTTCACGACGCCGGCATTGTCCGGGCGCCGGGTGGCGATTTTGTCCTGGTGGTGATGACAGAGAACACGGACTACGCCGGGGCGCAGGAAGTGATTCGCGAGGTCACCGCTGTCGCCTTCGAGCCGTTCGCGGTTGCGAGTCCCCCGCTGCTGAGCGCCGAACTTGGCGCCCTCGCTACGTCCGGCCGCCCAGTGGATCTGCCCGCTTCGGTCGTGGCGGAGATCCAGGCGGAGAATGGCACGGCCGCGCTCCAGCACGCGGACGACTCGGACGGTGGGGTGTTCGGCCTGGAATTCGCGGGGATTCCCGCACTCTCGAATCCGGCGCTGCTGACTATGCTCCTGGCGCTGGCGGCCGTGGCGATCGGACTGCCGGCCTGGTTTGCGCGTCGAGGCACCCCGCTCGGGCGGCTCTTCAGTTATGGTGCGAACGGTAGTGTGAACGCGGTTGCTCCCCAGCCCGCGTCCGGCGCCTCTGGCGCTGACGCTCGTGTTCGGGCAGACCGCGCCGAGAGGGGCGTTGTCATGCGATTCGGAAACCGTCGTGAAGATGAGGGTCGACCGAACCAGGTGTTGCCCGCCTCCCGCTCCGTCGCCGAGGTACGCGAGCAGCCCGTATTGCCCTCACGCCGCCTCCAGCGTCTCGCCGAGCACTTCCAGGCACAGACCGACCTGCTGGGCAGCATGCGCGCCCAGTTCGAGGACGAGATGGAGCCGCTCCAGGACCTGCTGACCAAGCAGGCCCACGCTATGCACCGCCTGCTCGCCAACCTGGAGGAACGCCTCCGCCCGTTGAACGAGTACGCCGACGGCGAGGAAGCGAACCTTGTCGCCCTGGAGCACCGCATCCAGGACGGCGGCACGGACCACGTGGCGCGGAACTTTGCGCCGTATGTGGAGGAGCAGCGCCG
>JAUXUW010000141.1 GCA_030684635.1 Dehalococcoidia bacterium | reverse complement strand
TGTGGACCACCTACGACCCCTGTCCCGGCATGTCCTGGTCCAGCAGGTGGCCCATGCGGTCACGCTTCGTCTGGAGGTAGCGGACGTTGTGCGGGTTCGACTGCACCTCCAGCGGCACGCGCTCCACGACGCGTAGGCCGTAGCCATCGAGGCCGGCGCCACGCAGCTCGCCGAAGGTGTCCAGTTCCCGGATCTTGATCGGGTTGTTCGTCATCAGCCGCATCTCGCGCACCCCGAGGTCCACGAGGATCTGCGCGCCGATGCCGTAGTCACGGTTCTCCGCCGGCAGCCCCAGCGCCAGGTTGGCGTCGACGGTGTCGAGGCCCTCCTCCTGCAACTTGTAGGCGCGGAGCTTGTTGTGCAGGCCGATGCCGCGGCCTTCCTGGTCCATGTAGACGATCGCGCCCCGGCCGGCCTCGGCGATCTTGCGCATCGCCACGTCCAGCTGCTCGCCACAGTCGCAGCGCATCGAGCCGAAGACATCGCCGGTCAGGCACTTGTCGTGCATGCGGATCAGCACCGGTTCGGGCGTGGTCAGGTCGCCCATGACCAGCGCCACGTGCTCCTTGTTGTCGATGATCGTGCGGTAGCCGATCGCGCGGAAGTCCCCGTAGACGGTCGGCATCTGGATCTCGTCGATGCGCTCCACGAGCCGCTCGTGCGCCATGCGATAGGAGATGAGGTCCGCGACCGTCAGGATCTTGAGGTGGTGCTTCTTCGCGAACTTCACCAGGTCCGGCATCCGGGCCATGGTGCCGTCTTCCTTGATGATCTCGCAGACCACCGCGGCCGGGTCGAGGCCGGCGAGGCGGCACAGGTCGACGGACGCTTCCGTCTGGCCGGCGCGCACGAGCACACCGCCCGGTTTCGCGCGCAGCGGGAAGACGTGGCCGGGGCGCGTGAAGTCGGCAGCCGTCGCACGCGGGTCGGCCAGCGTGCGGATGGTGCGCGAGCGGTCGGCCGCGGAGATGCCGGTGGTGACGCCGGTGGCGGCCTCGACTGAGATCGTGAACGCGGTGCCGAGCGGCGCCGTGTTGTGGTCGGTCATCGGGTCCAGGCGCAGCGCCTCGGCGCGTTCCTCGGTCACCGGTACGCAGATCAGGCCTCGCGCGTGGACGGCCATGAAGTTGACCATGTCCGGCGTGCAGAACTGCGCGGCGATGACGATGTCGCCCTCGTTCTCGCGGTCTTCGTCATCGGTCACGATGATCGGGTGGCCCTGGCGGATCTCCTCGATCGCCTCCTCCACCGTCATCATCACGTCCGGGCGTCGCTTCGCGCGCACCGAGGTGGGCGCCGCCGCGTCCGCCTTCACGGCGGGCTTCGTCGCCGCCTTCGCACGGCGGGTGGTGGGGGCGGTGTCGCCCAGCGGCTGGGCCTTGCGAGTTGCCATCTGCTGTTCCCTTACTGCGTCGACGCCGACGTGGTCGCCGCGCGTGCCTCCAGCAATTGTTCGATGTAGCGAGCGAGGATGTCCGTCTCCAGGTTGATCAGCGCGCCGGGCTGCTTCTGGAGCAGGTTCGTGTGTTCCTGCGTGTACTGCACGACGGAGACGGAGAACGAACTCGCGTCCTTCGCCATCACCGTGAGCGAGATCCCGTCCACGCAGACGGGCCCTTTCATGGCGATGTACTTCAGGTGCTCCGGGTCCGTCTCGAACCGCACGATGATCGCGTCGCCCTCCGGGGTGAGGGAGTGCAGGCGACACGTCGCCTCCACCACCCCGCGCACGATGTGCCCGGAGAGACGCGTGGCCGCGGTCACGGACCGCTCGAGGTTCACGGCCTCGCCCGGCTCGATGGAGCCGAGGTTGGAGCGCCGGAACGTCTCTGGCATGACGTCGAAACTCATGGAGTCGCCATCCATGGTGCGGACCGTGAGATCCACCCCGTTGACCGCGATCGAGTCGCCGAGTTGTGAGCCTTCGAGGATCTCGTGGCACTCGATCACGAGTTCGCCACCCTCGCGACGGCGTACCCGTCCGACCTCTTCAATAATGCCGGTGAACACTACCCGTCCCCGCCTTCGTCCGTGGCGTCCGGCCACACCGGTACGCCCGCGATCAGCGTGTCCTCGCCCAGTCGCTCGACCGTGAGGTCGCGCAGCCGGGGGGCGTCCCGCATCCGTTCCGCCCCGACCCCCGCCACGGCGGACGGGGCCTTCGAGGCGCCGATAATGACAGGCGCGATAACAGCATACAGGCGACCCACGAGTCGCTGGTCAAAGAAGGCCCCCAGGAGGGTGCCGCCGCCCTCCACGAGCATGCTCAGCACCCCGCGCCCACCCAGGGCATCCAGCAGCGCCGGCAGCGACACGCGGCCATCCGAGCTGGCAGGCACCTCCAGCACCTCGGCGCCCGCTGCGACGACCGAGGCACGCCAGGCCGCCGACGAGCCGGCGGTCGTCACGAGGAGCGCGCCCCCACTCCGTAGGACACGCGCGGTCGGCGCGATCCGCCCCTGGCTGTCCAGCACCACACGCAGCGGCTGGTGCGGGTCGATGACCCCCTCGGGACGCGCGGTCAGTTCCGGATCGTCGACAAGCACGGTGTTTGAGCCAACGGCGATCGCGTCCAGCCTGGTGCGCTCGCGGTGCGCCCAGGCGCGCGCCTCCGGTCCCGAAACCCAGCGGGAGTCGCCCGAGCCGGCGGCGATGCGGCCGTCCAGGCTCACGGCGAACTTCACGATGACGAGCGGGCGGCCGGTGTGGCGGTGGTGCAGGTACGCCTGCAGCAGCCGGGTCGACTCGGGGGCCCCGTCGCCGGCCTCCACGCGGACGCCGGCGACGCGCAGGTTCGCGTCTCCCCGGCCGGACACCTGCGGGTCGGGGTCGCCGATGGCGTAACGCACCTCGGCGACGCCGGCGGCGAGCAGCGCATCGACGCAGGGCGGGGTGCGGCCGTGGTGCGAACAGGGCTCCAGCGTCACGTAGACGGTGGCGCCCCGCGCCGCCTCGCCGGCCTCGCGGAGCGCCATCACCTCCGCGTGCGCACCGCCGGGCGGCTGAGTGTGGCCGCGGCCGACGATGCGGCCGTCGCGCACGACCACGGCGCCCACGGCGGGGTTCGGCGAGGTGGTGCCAAGGGCGCTCTCCGCCTCGGCCAGCGCTGCGGTCATGAACTCGGAGGGCACGCTCGCGCCTCCCGCCCGCTCAGGAGCCGGGCTGGTAATCGCGGAAGATGCGGCTGGCGGTGGGGCGGGACTGGCCCTGGTAGCGGGACTTCAGGTCCGGGTGCCCGTACGGCCGGTCGGCGGCCGTGGTCAGGTTCTGGAAGGACAGTTGCCCGATCTTCATGTGGTAGTAGAGACGGATCGGGAGGGTGGAGACGTTGGACAACTCCAGCGTCAGTTGCCCCTTCCAGCCCGGGTCCACGAATCCCGCCGTGGCGTGTACGAGCAGCCCGAGGCGGCCCAGTGACGACTTGCCCTCCACGCGCGCGACCAGGTCATTCGCCAGTTCGACGCGCTCCACGGTGGAGCCCAGCACGAACTCGCCGGGGTGCAGGACGAACGGCTCGTCGTCCGCGATCTCTTCCAGTTCCGTCAGTTCCGGCATCTCCTCGCGCACGTCGATGTACGGCTGGCGGTGATTGCGGAAGACACGGAAATACCGGTCCAGGCGGATGTCGAGAGAAGCGGGCTGGATGGCGTTCTCGCCAAGCGGGTCGACCACGAGTCGGCCGGTGTCCAGCGCCTCGCGGATCGAGCGGTCACTGAGTACCAACGGGAGCCCTCGGCTGTCCTCGGGGAGAGGATGGGGTGATGGCCCCGAGCGTACCATCGGCGGCCGGTGCGCGCCGCCCGGCCCCGAGGCTACCCGCCGAGTCCGCAGAGCAGCGCGATCTGGCGCACCGCCTCCCCCGCGTCCACGCGCGCCAGCAGCATCGCCGCCCCGACCGTGGCAAGGTTGACCGCCACGAACCACATCGCCAGGCGGCCCAGGCGGCCATCGGGCGGGGTCACGCCCCCACCTCCCGGCGCTCGGCGTAGGGGACGTGCGCGGCGGCGTAGCGGGCGTCCCACTGCGGAGCGACGGCCAGGAACGCCTCCACGCATCGAGGGTCAAAGTGCTGCCCGGCCCCCTGGCGGATGACCTCGGCCGCCTCCGCGGAGGTCATCGGCTGGCGGTAGGAGCGGTTGGAGCGCAGCGCGTCGTACACGTCCGCAACCGCCGCGATCCGCGCACCGAGGGGAATCGCCTCGCCCGCGAGGCGGTCCGGGTAACCGCTGCCATCCCACTTCTCGTGGTGGTGGCGGATGACCAGGGCTTCCTCCTGCTGGCTGTAGATGAAGCGCAGGATCTCGTGACCGCGGCGGGGGTGCTCCCGGATCACGCCGAACTCCTCGTCGGTGAGCCGGCCCGCCTTGTGCAGGATCGCGTCCGGGATGCCGATCTTCCCGACGTCATGGAGAAGCGCCCCCGCCGCCAGCGAGCGGAGCGTGGATGCCGGCAGCCGCAACTCCTGCCCGATCAGCACGGACATGGCCGCGACGCGCTCGCCGTGGCCGATCGTGTAGCCGTCGCGGGCCTCGAGCGCCTTCGCCAGCGCGACGATCGGCTCGGTGTACCCGGCCTGCAACTGGTCGAGCGCGTCCGAGACCGTGAGCGCGGCGAAGGACTGGACCGTGCGCCCGTGCGAGTACTCGACGACAACGCCCCAGAGGATCGCGGTGAAGCCGGCGAGCAACTGGAAGTGGTAGAGCCAGAACGTGCCCTGCCAGATCGCGCCGTACTGCATCGAGAACTGCGCCTGCACCAGCAGGATCGCGCCCAGCGCGACCGCCCCGTACATCACGAGGCCGCTACGCCGATAGCCGCCGATGTAGCGCACGGCCGCCCACGCGCCCAGCACCACCACCACGGCCATCGTCGTCCAGGAGACCCACGCCGTGCCCGCCAGCCAGGCCGGCACGATCTCTGGCCGCTGCAGGCCGACCGCCCCGTAGAGCGCGATCACCAGCACCAGCCCACCGAGGATTGCGTGTCGCCCTCGGACGATCGCGGCCTCCACCACGGGCGACCACTGCACGGCGCTGGCCGCCAGGAAGAGCGTGGCGGCAGTGACCGCGAGGCGGCCCGAGAGGCCGGTGAAGTTGAACAGCCACGCCGCCGGGACGGGCGTCCCGCCGGGGGAGGCGAAGTACCCGCTGCTGGCACCCCCGTAGGTGCTGCGCGCCACGTCCACGATGATCCCCGGCGTGGCGAGGCCGTGCACCGAGAAGAAGCCGGCCATGCTCAGGAACGCCAGCGCCAACATCAGCACCCGCGCGTTCATCGCGCGCTGCGCGGCGATGGAGGCGGCCACCGCCAGGACGGCACAGGTGAGCGCCGCCGCACTGACCACCCAGAAGTGTCCGTCCACAGACGACCACGTGAAGCGCGACTCCAGCCCGGCGTTCGCCCTCAGCACTACGAACGCGGCGCTGGAGGTCCCGAGGAGGGCCAGCCAGGGAAGCACAGTGGGGAGTGAACGGCGGAGCATCAGGTCGACCTCATCACGGAGACACCGAGGCGACGACTATCCGAGTACCTCGGTAGGCCCGCAACTGCACAGACGCCAGTGCTCAGGCGGCGTACGGCCGCCGCTCCTCGTAGTCGGCATGCTGCGCCCCGTACGCCCGTTCCCAGCGGTCGGCCACGGCGAGGAACGCCTGCACACACCGAGGATCGAAATGCGATCCGGCGCCTGCCTGGATGAGCTGCAGCGATTCGTGCAGTTCCCACGCCGGCCGGTACGCACGATTGGAGCGCAGCGCGTCGTACACGTCCGCCACGGCGGCGATCCGCGCTTCGAGGGGGATCGCCTCGCCCGCGAGGCGGTCGGGGTAGCCGGTGCCGTCCCAGCGCTCGTGGTGATGACGGATGACCTGCGCCTCGATGCGCCGGTCGAAGGCGGCCTTCAGCATGTCGGCGCCCCGGCCCGGGTGCTCCTTGATGACGTTGTACTCCGCCGGGTCCAGCGAGGCGCGCTTGTGCAGCACCGCGTCCGGCACGCCGATCTTCCCCACGTCGTGCAGCAGCGCACCGCCCGCCAGCGCGCGCAGGCGCGTGCCCGGCAGGCGCATCTCCTGTCCGATGAGGACGGAGAGGGCCGCCACCCGCTCACCGTGGCCGAGCGTGTAGCCGTCCCGGGCCTCCAGCGCCGCGGCGAGCGTGACGATTGACTCGGTATAGCCGGAGCGCAGTTGCTCCAGCACGTCCGTCACCGTCAACGCCTCGAAGGAGCGTGTGGTCGCACCCTGCGAGTAGGCGACGACTACGCCCCAGAGGATGGCGGTGAACCCCGCGAGCAATTGGAAGTGATACAGCCAGAACACCGCCGACCACGTTGCCCCGAAGTGCACGGAGAACTGCGCCTGCACTAGCATCAGCGCGCCCACGGTGACCGCGCCGTACATCGTCAGGCCGCTCCGGCGATAGCCGATGGCAAAGCGGATCGCCGCGCCGCCGCCCGCGAGCGTCACCACGGCCAGCGTCCCCCGGGCGAACAGCGACTGCTGGACGAGCCAGGTCGGGACGAGTTGCGGCGCCGCCAGACCCATGCCCGCGTACCCACCGAGGAGCGCAACGGCCCCGCCGAGGATCGCCAACCGCCAGCGGACCAACCCCGCCTCGAACCGCGCCGGCCAGTTCACGGCGCTGGCCGCGAGGAACAGCGCCGCCAGCGACAGCGCGAGGCGTGACGAGAGGCCCGTGACGTTGTGGAATCGGCTCGGTGCCGGCGGGACGACCGCAGGCGCCGCGGCCGTTGGCACGGCGGGCACCGCTGCGAGCGCGGCGCCGGAACTCCCGTAGTCGCCACTGCCGTAGCCGTCTGCGGGCGCGATCACAACCGCCTCGGGGCTCGGGGTAATCGGTGCACGCATGGGCGCGTCAAGGACGAAGCCCGGTGTGGCCAGGCCGTGGACGGAGAAGATGCCGGCCATGGAGAGGAACGAGAGCGCGAGCAGCAGGACCCGCGCGTTCCTGACACGGAGTGCCACTGTGCTCGCCGCGAGCGCGACCACGAGGCAGACAATCGAGGCCGCGCTGACGATCCAGAAATGGCCCGCGGGCTGCTGCCAGGTGAGCGCCCGGTTCCAGCCCTGGTTCCGCTCGAGCACCACGAAGATGGCGGCAGAACCACCGAGCATCAGCGCCCATGGCAGCGTATGGGGGAGTGTGCGCCGCATCACCTGGCCGTCCGCCTCTGGCTCCATGTGGTAGCCCGACTCAGGGACTATCGGCGGGGTTGCCTCACTCATGAGTGGGGAAACGCAGAATCCGGGGACACGCAGGAGGCCGCCCTCGCGGGCGGCCTCCCTGGACTGGCCGATTTCAGGCCTACCGGGTGATGTCGAACACCACGTAGACCGTCAGCGTGAGCTCCTGCTCGCCGGCGTTCACGGGCGAGGGCGCCCCGCCCATGCCGGCAGCCGCGTCACGGGCGTACGGGTAGATCTCCCCGCCGGAGGACGACTCGCTGATCGAGCGGGCCGCGCCCAGCGTCACCCCGGCGGCGTCCGCCAGGACCTGAGCACGCTCCTTGGCGTTCTCGATGGCCACCCGGCGGGCGTCAGCCAGGAAGGACTCCGGGTCCTCCACGGTGAAGCTGATGCCGTTCACGCGGACGGCGTCACCACCGGCCTCGATCGCGGAGTCCAGCACCTCGGACGCGGCGTCGATGTCACGGACCTTCAACTCCACCTGATTGTTCACCGTGAACGCCGCAATGCGGGGCGCCTCGTTCTCGGAGTAGACGTACTGCGGGTAGATGTTGAAGTACTGGGTGCGGATGTCCGCATCCTGTACGCCGGCCGCCTTCACGGCGTCCTGCAGCCGCTGCATCGCCTCCGCCGCCTGCGCCCGCGCCTCCGCGACCGTCGGCGCGGTGACCTCGACGCCCACGTTCACGAGGGCGATGTCCGGCCGGACCGTGACCTTGCCCTGCCCGCTCACGGTGATCCCCGTGGCAGTCTCGCCAGATGGGATCGTGACGTTGGTCTCCGGGGTGCACGCGACGCCCAGCGCCAGGAGCGCGGTCGCCCCCACAGCCAGCAGTCCACGTTGGATGGTCTTGATGTTCATGACTGAGTGTTGCCCTTCCCTCCGAGTGTGACGGGCGGCGTACCCGCCGGCGGCAAGAGCATGTGTCCTGCCATCTACCGTCAGGAATGTTCCTCGCGATGCCGCAACGACAGCAGTACAGAGAGCAATCCCAGCAGCACTGCCAGCGTAGCGAGCGCGGGGGCCGCGCCACCTACACCATGAGACGTCTCGCGGACGTGAATGGTTCCCGGCCCGTCATCGACGGGGCTCGCGGCCGTGGCGAACGTGTCCGCACCGGCCGGAACCGCGTCGCCCTTCGGCTGGCCGTCGGCCGGCATCGTGCCGTCCGTGCCACCACCCAGGCCGCCGTCTGCGCCGGCCACGCCCATGACGCCGCCCTCGCCCGCCCCGCCGCCCGAGGATGGCGCCGGGAGCGGCGCGCCGTTCGCAGGGGCCGGGGCCATCGCCGGCTGCACAGACTCTGTCGTGGCCGTACCCGGTTCGAAGGCGGGTGCAACACTGAGGCCGGCCGGGTCGGCCGCGCGGAGTGCCTCCGGGCCCGGCGCGGTGGCCTCGAAGGCCAGCACGGCATCGTCCGCGACGCCGCCGGTGGCGAGCGAGGTGGGTTCATGCACCACGGCCACGACGAAGAGGAGCGCCGCCCCGGCCGCGCCGGCACGGACGAAGAGTTCCAGCCGGCGCATGAGCACCAGGCTGCCGCCCGCGGGCACGCGGGCGGGTGGAGCGGCCAGCGCGAAGGAACGCGGCGCCCGGACATCATCGAGGGTGGCGAGCGCCGAGCGCACGAGCCGCAGGTCACCCAGCGTCTCGCGCACTTCGGCGCTCGCCTCCAGCTCTGCCTCAACGGCTGAGCGCTCGGCGGCGGTGAGTTCCCCGTCCAGGTATGCGGACAAGCGCTCCTCGAGCCGCTCCAGCGGGGTCAAGGGAGCCTCCAGGGCACGCTGTCGCCACCAGTTCACAGGGTTCACCGCCTGTCACCTAGACGCTCGGCAGCCTCGTGGAGTTCCCGGGAGGAGCGGATCACCTCGCGCAGCCGTCCGCGCGCCCGGCTCAGGCGCGACTTCACCGTGCCCAGGGCCAGGCCGGTCGCGTCCGAGATCTCCCGGTAGTCCATCCCGTGGATGTCGGACAGCACCACGATCTCGCGCCAGTCGTCCGGCAGCGTGCGCAGGGCGGCCTCCAGCGCGCCGCGCAGTTCGGCCTGCTCCACCTGCTCCAGCGGCGTCGCGTCGTTGTCTGGCGGGTCGATGTCCGGAAGGTCGTCGTCGTCGTTGTTCCCGCTGAGGCTCGTCGTCGGCCGCCGGCCGCGCCGTCTCAGTTCGTCGCGGGCCTGGTTCGCGGCGATCGTGAAGAGCCAGGACTTGAAGGAGCCGCCCCGGAACGTCTCCAGCCGTTGCCACGCGCGGATGAACGCCTCCTGGGTGGCGTCCTCCGCGGCCTGCGGCGCACCGAGCATGCGGAGGGTGAGCCCGTATACGGGGTCCTGGTAGCGCAGCACGAGCTGGTTGAAGGCGGTCAGGTCGCCGCCGCGCGCGCGCTGCACCCACGCCTCGATTGCGGCGTCCGCTTCGGTGGGCGCGGGGCGGGGGATGGTCATGCGCGCGCTCGCGAACCGCAGAGAAGGGGCCGGGGCGGTTGCGTCACGCCCGCGGGCCGAGGTTAGCATGGGCCTCGCTTAGGGCACGGACGCAGATGGAGGGGTCATGCCGCTCGTTGCTGGCTTCGATCTCCTCACCGGTGCGGAGCGCGGCGGCTACGCCGTCCCCGGCTTCAACGTCTCCAACGTGGAGATGGCGCTGGGCGTCCTGGACGCCGCCGAGGCGCGCCGCGCGCCCGTCTTCCTGCAGTTCAACCCGTCCAACCTGAAGCACATCGGCGGGGTGGAGGTGGCGGCGGCGGTCGGCCGCACGCTCGCGCAGCGCGCCACGGTGCCGGTGGCGCTGCACCTGGACCACGGCCCGGACGTTGCGCTGCTGCGCCGCGCCGTGGCCGCCGGCTTCACTTCCCTCATGTTCGACGGCTCCACCTTCCCCCTGGAGCGGAACCGGCGCGAGACGATGACCGCCTACGCAGTGGCGCAGGAGGCGCGTGTGCCGCTGGAGGCCGAGCTCGGCCACGTGGGCGGGCGCGAGCCGGGGGTGGTGACCTCGGAGGCGGTGCTGACCGACCCGGAGGCGGCGGCGCGGTTCGTGGAGGACACCCGCGTCGATTCGCTCGCCGTCTCGGTCGGCACCGCGCACGGGCTGGCGGGCCGCGTCGACACCATGCTCGTACGGGAGATCCGCGCCGCTGTCCGGGGCCTGCCGCTGGTGCTGCACGGCGGGTCCGGGGTCACGCCGGCGGACATGCGCTCCGCGGTGACGGCGGGGATCCGCAAGGTGAACATCTCCAGCGAGATCCATGCCGCGTTCGCGCGCGCCCTCGCGGAGGCCACCGGCACCGACCCGCGCCCGGCGCTGAACCGGGCGCGCGAGGCGGTGACCCAGGTGGCCGTGGACCGCATCAACCTGCTGGGTGCCGCGCAGCGGGCGTGACGCCCCGGTCGCACCCACGGGAGCCCCGCCTATACTCGATGGAATGCCCGACCAACCGCTCCTCGACCCGGCACCGAACGCCCCCGACCTCGATGCCGTCGTGGGCGATCCGCCCGAGGATGTCCAGCGGACATACGAGGATCTGCTCGCGGACTCGCGCGCGGCCATGGACGCCGACCTCATCCCGGACGAACCCGCCTTCTCCCACCTGGGCCTCACGCAGGTCGACCCGTGGGTGCGGCCGCGCCCCTGGCACGCACTGATCTGGCCGTGGGGCCTCTCCGGCCTCGCCGAGGTGCTGGAGGTGGTGGCGCTCGCCCTGATCATGTTCGTCGGGGTCCGCTTCGTCGCCCACAACTACGTCGTGGAAGGCGGCTCCATGCTGCCGACCTTCGAGAACGGCGAATTCGTGATCGTGAACCGGCTCGCTTACCGGGAGTTCGACCTCACCTGGATCCCGGGCGTGGACGCCCGCTGGCGGCCCTTCGGGCACCCGCAGCCCGGCGACGTGGTCGTCTTCATCTACCAAGAGCAGCCGCGCGAACGTGACTTCATCAAGCGCGTCGTCGGCGTGCCCGGCCAGGTGGTGGAGGTGCGTAACGCCACGCTCTTCGTGGACGGCGTGCCTCTGGATGAGCCGTACATCCAGGCAGCCCCGAACTACGAGTTCCCGGCGACCGCGGTCCCACCAGGAAAGCTGCTGGTCTTCGGCGACAACCGGAACAACTCTTTCGACTCGCACCTCTTCGGGCTCATCGATGAGTCCCAGGTGGTGGGCCGCGCGGACGTCCGCTACTGGCCGTTCGGGCGCTTCTGGATGGTGGAACACAGGCTGGGGCAGGCTGCGGAGACGCTGGCGCGGACGCCCTCGGTGATTGGGACGGTGCTGGCATGGCGGTAGACCCGGAGGTCATGGGCGCGCTGGAGCAGGGCGGCGCCGTGCTGAACGGCCACTTCCAGTTGAACTCCGGCCGCCATTCGGACCGCTACCTGGAAAAGTTCAACCTGCTCCAGTGGCCCCAGCACACCGAACTCGTCTGCCGCAAGATGGCGGACGCGGGCCGCGCGTATGCGCCTCGCACCGTCGCCGGTCCCACCACTGGCGGCGTCATCCTGGCGTACGAGGTCGGCCGGCAACTGGGCCTGCGCGGCATCTTCTGCGAGCGCGACCCGGGGGGTGGCCGCTCCTTCCAGCGCGACTTCCACCTGGCGCCGGGCGAGCCCGTGATGGTGGTGGACGACGTCATGACCTCCGGGGAGTCCGTCTTCGACACCATCGAGGCGGTGAAGAAGGCCGGCGGCCGCGTCACCAGCGTCGCGGTGATGGTGGACCGCTCGGGCGGCCGGGTGGACTTCGGCGACGTGCCGTTCTTCGCTGCGACCGAGGTGGAGATGCAGACGTGGACGCCGGAGGACTGCCCGCTGTGCAAGCAGGGCGTCCCGCTGAAGGTCACCTAGCCCACGCCCCTCGCCCGCGTCCTCCTCCTCGCCAGCGCCTCGCTGGCGCCCTTCGGGTGCCATCTTGACCCACAAACGCGGGCCCGATCCTTTTATCCTCACCTCCGATGGGAACCCTCGGAGTGAGGGCGGTGCGGGAGGTCGCGAGATGGCTGAGCGAGTGCTGGTGCTGGTGGGGAGCCGGAAGGGCGCCTTTGTGCTGGAGAGCGCGCCGGCGCGCGCGGAGTGGACGGTGCGCGGCCCCTACCTGGCCGGGCAGAACGTCATGCACCTCGCCTTCGACCCTCGGACGCGCACGATGTTCGCGGCGGTCGGCGACCCGTGGTTCGGCTCGCGCGTTTACCGCAGCACGGACCTGGGCCACACCTGGGATGAGCCGCAGACCGGCCCGGCCTTCCCCGTGGAGACCGGGCTGACGCTGGAGAAGATCTGGAACGTCACCCCGGGGCGACCGGAGGAGCCGGGCGTGGTTTACGCCGGCGTGGAACCGGCGGCGCTGTTCAAGAGCAGCGACGGCGGCGGTACGTGGGACTTCGTCCGCTCGCTGAACGACCACCCCACGAGGCCGACCTGGGAGCCGGGCGCCGGCGGGCTCTGCCTGCACACGATCGTGCTGGACCCGGCCGACCTCCAGCGCATGTACGTGGCGATCTCCAGCGCCGGCGTCTTCCGCACCACGGACGGAGGCGCGACCTGGGAGACGGCGAACCGGGGCACCAGGAACAACTTCCTCCCCGACCAGGAGCCGGTCTACCCGGAGTACGGCCAATGCGTGCACAAGGTCGTCATGAACCCCGCGGACCCCGCGCGCCTGTACCAGCAGAACCACTGCGGCGTGTACCGCTCGGACGATGGCGCCGCCTCGTGGGTGGAGATCACAGAGGGCCTGCCGACCGACTTCGGCTTCGGCATCGCCGTCCACCCGCAGAACGCTGACACGGTGTGGGTGTGCCCGAGCATCAGCGGCTACGAGCACTGGGTGCCGGGCGCCGAGATGGCCGTCTACCGCTCGCGCGACCGCGGAGCGTCCTGGACGAAGTTGACCAGCGGCCTCCCGCAGGGCGCGTTCGTGAACGTGCTCCGCGACGCAATGGCCGTGGACACGCTGCCGACCCCGGGCGTGTATGTAGGCACCAACACCGGCCAGTTATTCCACAGCGCCGACGAGGGCGACTCGTGGCACCTCGCCCCCGCGCTCTTCCCCGTGATCAACAGCGTGGAGACGGCCGTCCTCCAGGCGTAGGCATCCCACCGACCGGACCTCGGGGTCGGCGCCCAGGCGCGCACACGCCGCAACGCGGCTGTAGCGCGCGCGTGACGCCTCGCTGGCGATGCTCAAGGCCCTCATGAAAGGGGGCCTACATGGCCGGTGAGAAAAAGAAGATCCAGGGCAAGGCGAACGAGGTGGCCGGGAAGGCCCGCGCCAAGGCTGGCGAGGCGACCGACAACGAGACCATGACCGCGAAGGGTGAAGAGCAGCAGGCCCAGGGCAAGGTGCAACAGGCCGAGGGCAAGGTGCAAGAAATCACCGGCGAGGTTGCAGATCGCGCCCGGGATCTCAAGCGCAAGGTCACCGGCGACTAGTTCGGCGGGCCGATTCCGCTCCGCGCGGCAGCCCGGCAGCGATCCCGGAACCCCGCACCCTCTTCCGACCGGGCGGCGCCAAACGGTGCCGCCCGGTCGTCGTTTCAAGCAGTAGACGTCGTCACCACCTCGGGGTGCACGGAAGCGTGTCGGCAGTCGTGACGCGTTGCGCGCCTGTAGCGGGGCCGTGACGCGTCACTGCGTACGTTGGCTCAATCAGGCGGCAGGAACCAGGAACATGATGCACACCGTCACCCACAAGATCATCGTCAACGTCCCCATCGAGACCGCCTACGATCAGTGGACGCGGTTCGAGGAGTTCCCCCGCTTCATGGACGCCGTCACGCAGGTGAAGCATCTGGACGAGCGTCGCCTGCTATGGAACGCGCGCGTTCTGGGCCGCGACATCACCTGGGAAGCCGAGATCGACCGGCTCGTGCCCGACTTCGCCATCGAGTGGCACTCTACCGACGGCCCGCAGCACCGAGGGGCGGTGCGGTTCGAACCGTGCGCCGGCGACGGAACCAGCGTGTCCGTTGAACTCGACTTCACGCCGCGCGGCCTTGGCGAACGGGTCGCCGCGGCCGTTGGCCTGGTGAACCTGAAGGTCGAAGGCGACCTGAGGCGTTTCAAGGAGTTCGTGGAGTTCGAGGCACAGGAAGCGCCCGCGTGGCACCCTGCCCCGCTTACCCCAGCACGCGTCGACGCCTCCCCCGTACACATCGAGGTGCGCGAGCGACAGGTCAGCCCGGTGCCAGCGTGGAGCGAGAAGCCCAAGCACCACACCCGCCGCGACGCCGTCCGGGTCTAGCGACTCCGCTCCCGCCGCACGCCGCGTTCCCGGATGCCTCAATAGCCAGCGCCCCCCGGCGGCCTTCGGCCACCGGGGGGCGCTACTGGCGTGGGACGTGGTGTGGGAGCCTAACGCGCCGGGTCCACGATGAACGTGGCGAGCACGCGGTCGAGCGCCTGGAGGTCCTGGTTGGTCTGGGCCTGACCCAGCACCACGATCAGCATCGAGCCGTCTGCCGGCTGCGCTGCCAGGAGCACGACGACACTCGACCCACTCCCGCAGCCATCCCAGTACCGCACTACGCCCTGGTAGAGCCCGTCGTCATAGTCTTCCTCGCCGGCCAGGTTACAGCCGGGATCCGCCGTGTCGAACTCGCGCAGTGCACCTTCGATCGAACCGCCCTCGAACGCGACGAGTGCGACGCCCGGCTCGTCGAACCCGGAGTTGAACGCATCCAGATCCGCGGAGGCGGCGATCCCCGGCATGGACCGGCCGTCCTCGTCGACCGGCAGCGGGTCGACCTCTGACCACTGGCGCGGCAACTCGACCGTCATTCGGCCGGTGCTGTCCTGCACGCTGACGTAGTCGTACGACCCGCTCGACTGGGCGGGCGGCAGATCCTCCTGGACGAACCCCCCGATGGTGAAGGAGACCGTCAGCGCCTCAGTGCCGTTGATCTCGCCCACGAGCACTTCGCTGGTATCCCAGCGGAGCACCTCGGTGGCGATGGGGCGAGTACCGCTCGTGCGGATGACATCGCAGTAGTCCTTGAACGTGCCATCGGTACCCATCGGCAGGCCGTTCAGCGAGGTGATGATGTCGCCGGGCTGCAGCTTCACGCGCGCCGCCGGTGAGCCCGGGCTCACGCCCGCGACCCAGATCCCGGTGATGCCCGCCTGCTCGTCTGCGATTGCCCAGCCGTTCACCCCCAGCGCCTCGAAGTCGCCCTGCGCCAGCCGGTCCACGACGGGCTTCGCGAGGTCCGCGGCGATCGAGTAGAACTGCGGCGTGATGGCGACCTGGCCGCCGGCGTAGTTGATCGCGATCACGCGGCCGTCCTCGCGAACCAGCGGCCCCCCGGAACTGCCCGGGTTGATGTTCGCGTCGTGCTCGATGGTGTGGTCGATGGACGACGTCCCGGTCAGGTCGCCACCGGCACGGGCCTTGGTGATGATGCCCCGGGTGAGCGTGAACTCCGGGTCACCCAGCGGGAAGCCAGCTGCCCAGACATCCAGGCCGGCGGTCACTTCCTCGGTTGACCAGTCCAGGAACGGCAGCGGTTCGCTCTCCGCGATGTCGATCAGCGCGAGATCGTTGCACTCGGACACGCCGATGATGGTAGCGTTGTAACTGCGGGTGCGATCCCCGCCGATGAACACTTCCAGCGTGGCGGCGCCGGTCACGACGTGGTTGTTCGTCACCGCCAGGCCGTCCGCGCTGATGATGAAGCCGCTCCCGGCGCCGGAGGCATCCGCCAGGCCGATCTCCGGGTCCCGGAGCGTGCCCTGCGCGATGATCTGGATCGTGGCGCGCCGGACATCCTGGTACGAGGTGATGGAGGACCGTGCTCCGCCAGACTCGGCGGTGCCCTCCGCCGTCCCGTCCTCGGAGCCGCCCGATGAGCAGCCGGCGAGGGCGAGCGTCAGGCCCGCGATACCCCACAGCGTTCCCGCAACCAGGTGACGCGTGCGGACACGCAGCGAGCGAAGCATGACTGACATGGTGCGAACTCCCGTTCGGCAGCCCGGCAACCACCAGGAGTACTGGCTGGAGGCCCGCAGCTTTTCGGCCCCGCCGTCCGGCGGATCGACCGTGTGCCTCGCCGGAACCTCCGGCCAGACCTCTGCAGCATAGGGTCGCCGCCTGAAGGCGATCGAGGGACGTTCGGGCACCTCCTGAGGGCCGAATGGGGCGGACCGTGCCTCTGCAGACGCCTTGACCCCCGCGTCCCGTCCAGACGCCTCCGAGTACCATCACCGGGCGGGAGGGTACGACGTGGCACTGACGCTGCTCGGCGGCATCGGCATCTTTCTACTCGGGATGGTGCTCCTGACGGACGGCCTGAAGGCGGCCGCCGGAGGCGCACTGCGCAGCGTCCTGGGGCGCCTGACGGGTGGCCCGCTGAAGGCGGTCGCCTCTGGCGCCGCGATCACCGCGCTCGTGCAGTCCTCCAGCGCGACGACGCTCGCGACGATCGGATTCGTCAGCGCGGGCCTGCTCACATTTCAGCAATCGGTCGGTGTGATCCTGGGCGCCAACATCGGCACCACGAGCACCGGGTGGATCGTGTCCGTGCTCGGCCTGAAGGCGAACATCGCGGCCATAGCGCTCCCGCTCGTGACCGTGGGCGCGCTGATGCGGCTGCTCGGCCGCGAGCGGACCGCATCGATCGGACTCGCGCTTGCCGGGTTCGGCCTGATCTTCGTCGGCATCGAGTTCATGCAGGACGGCATGGCCGGCCTCGCGGACGACATCGACCTCGGCGCAGTGTCGGCGGACGGGGTCGGCGGGCGGCTGGTGCTCGCCGGTATTGGCCTGCTGATGACCGTGCTGATGCAGTCGTCGAGCGCCGCGGTGGCCACGACCCTGACCGCGGTCTTCACCGGCGCCATCGGGCTGGAGGCGGCTGCGGCGCTCGTCGTCGGCCAGAACGTCGGCACCACCGTGACCGCTGCGGTCGCCGCCATCGGCGCTTCCACGCCGGCACAACGCACCGCGCTCGCACACATCGGGTTCAACGTGCTGACCGCTACGGCGGCGTTCCTGATACTGCCCCTGGTGCCCGCGCTGGCCGATGCTACCGGGCTGCAGGACGACCCGGCCATCGCGGTCGCCGCGTTCCACACCGGGTTCAACTTCCTCGGCGTGGCGCTGCTCCTCCCATTGGCGGCGCCGTATGCGAGGGCGATCGAGCGGCTGATCCCCGAACGGGACGGCGCGCTGACCCGGCACCTGGACCCGTCCGTCGCGAGCATCAGCCCGGTCGCGCTAGAGGCTGCCCGCCGGACACTGCTCAACGTGGCAACGGTCGAGTACCGGGCCGTCGTCGCGATCCTCGGCGGGGACGGGCGGAGCCATCCGAACGGCCGTGCGCTGGCGGACGCGCGCCCCGCACTGGCGGAGGCGCGGAGGTTCCTCGCGCTGGTGCGCACCTCGCCCGATTCGACGGCGGAGTACCACCGCCACGTCGACCTGCTCCACGCCATCGACCACCTTGACCGGATGCTGGACGCGCTCGCCGAGTCACACCACGCGACCGTCGCCCGGACCCCGGGCCCCCTCCACGAGGCGAGCGTGCGCCTGGCTGGCGGGATCGACGCAGCCCTGGGCTGGGTCGCGGCGCCGGACGGTCCCGCCCCGCTTGATGACCTCGGCGCGATGTCCGCCGCGCTCGCCGCGGACCGCCGTCATCACCGGCGCGAACTGCTCGCACGCGCAGCCGGGCTCGTGTCTCCGGACGAGGCGATGCGCCAGGTGGACGCGATGATGTGGCTGGACCGGCTCGGCTACCACGCGTGGCGCGCTGCCGTACACCTTGCCGGGACAGAAGCGGACGCCGCCGCGGACATCGCCGCCTATGACGAGCGTGAAGCACGACCGGCGGGGTAGACGGGAGCGCACATGGAGACGTGGTCATCCCGCGCCGGCTTCATCATGGCTGCGGTGGGGTCCGCCGTCGGCATCGGCAACATCTGGCGCTTCGCCACGGTGGTCGGCCAGAACGGCGGCGGAGCCTACCTCCTGCCGTTCCTGCTGGCGGTATCGGCGCTGGCCGTCCCCCTGATGGTGCTGGAACTGGCCGCCGGGAGGCGGCTGCGGGCCAGCCTGGTGGCGGGGTTGCGCGGCCTCTCGCCGCGACTTGAGGTCGTCGGCTGGCTGATCGCCACGGTGGTCTTCACCATCCTCTCGTACTACCTGGTGATCACCGGGTGGACGCTGGCGTTCTTCGCCGGGACGGCCACGGGCCAGGAGATCCGCTTCGACACCTTCACCTCCGGCCTCGCGCCGGTGGCGGCCTTCGCCGTCTCGACGCTCTGCGTGGGCCTCGTGGTTTCGCTCGGCGTGCGCGCGGGCATCGAGCGCGTCTCCACGGTGCTGATGCCGGCGGCGCTGGTGATCCTGCTGGTGCTCTTCCTCTACTCGACCACGCTCTCCGGGTTCGGCGAGGGGCTGCGCTTCCTCTTCCAGCCGGACTTCTCCGTGCTGACCGAGCCCGCGCTCTGGAGCGCAGCCGTGGGGCAGGCGTTCTTCTCGCTCTCCGTCGGGTTCGGGATCCTTCTGACCTACGGTAGTTACACGGACGCGCAGACCAGCCTGCTGCGCTCCGCCGTGATCGTCGCGATCGCGGACGTCGCGGTGGCGCTGGTCGCCGGGATGACGCTCTTTGCGATCGTGTTCACCTACGGCCTGACGCCCGCCGCCGGCGCGGAGCTCGCGTTCTCCTCGCTCCCGATCGCGTTCGATCAGATGCCGGGCGGGCGCTGGCTCGCCCCCGCCTTCTTCCTCCTGCTCTTCCTCGCCGCGCTCACCTCGGCGGTGTCGATGCTCGAGTTGAGCGTCGCCGCCGTCCTCGACCGCACGCGGCTGACGCGACGGGCCGCCGCGGCGTTGCTCACGGTGCTCGTGGCCCTCCTCGGCCTGCCCTCGGCGCTGAGTTACTCCTCGCTGGACCTGCAGGTGGGGGGCTGGCGCGTGCTCGACCTGCTGGACGAGACGGTCGGGACGATGGCGCTTCCGGTCAGCGCGCTCGTCATCGCCCTCGCCGTGATGCACTACCTCCCGCGCGGCTGGCTAGCGGCTGAGGTGGGCCTGTCCGGGTCGCGCCTCGGTGCAGTGCTGGAGACTGCCGTCCGTTTCGTTGTGCCCGCTGTGCTGATACTGATCACGGTGTCGCGCGTGGGACTGAACATCGACCCGCCCGGCTGGCACCAGGTCACGGTGCGCGCGCTGGGTGCGCCGCTCCAGGTGGCGCTCACCATCGTGCTTGCGGCGGCGCTGCTCGCCTCCACGCTGGTGGTGGTCGGGGTGCTGCGCCGCCACTGGCCACCCAGGAGGCGGGCGCGCTAGCCGCGCCTCTGGGCTTGCCGCACGGGTGGCATCCGCGTTCCAATAGGTGCAGGCGCATCCGCGCCGACCCACCGCCCGATCGACTGGCTGGACCGACCCCGTTGTAGGACGCCTCGACCGCCGCACCCCAGACGAGACGCCCGAGGTCACTCCATGCCCACCATCGACCAGGAGATCGCGCGACGCCGGACGTTCGCGATCATCTCCCACCCAGACGCCGGGAAGACCACGCTGACAGAGAAGTTCCTGCTCTACGCGGGCGCCGTGGAGACGGCCGGGTCCGTCCGCGCACGCAAGGACGCCCGCTACGCCACCTCCGACTGGATGGCGATGGAGCGCGAGCGCGGCATCTCCGTCACCTCCACCGTGCTGGAGTTCGACTACGAGGGCATCCGCTTCAACCTGCTGGACACACCCGGCCACCAGGACTTCTCGGAGGACACCTACCGCACGCTGATCGCCGCCGACAGTGCGGTGATGGTGCTGGACGCCGCGAAAGGCATCGAGCCGCAGACCCGGAAGCTGTACGAGGTCTGCCGGGCCCGCCGCATCCCGATCGTGACGTTCGTGAACAAGATGGACCACGACGCGCTCGACCCGATGGAGCTGCTCGACCACGTCGAGCGGACGCTCGAGATCGACGCGGCCCCGCTCACGTGGCCGATCGGCGACGGGCCGTCGTTCCAGGGCGTCTATGACCTGCGCGGCCAGCGCGTGCTGCGCTTTGAGCGCACCGCCGGCGGCCGTCACCGCGCGCCGGTGATTGAGGGCACGCTCGACGACGCCGACGGCGCGCTGGCGGCGGCGATCGGCGCGAACGCCGTCGCTCACCTCCGGGAGTCGGTTGCGCTGGTGGAGGAGGCCGGAGTGGCCTTCGACCGGGACGCGTTCCTCGCCGGCTCGCTCACACCGGTGTTCTTTGGCAGCGCGATCAGCAACTTCGGCGTGGAGACGCTGCTGGACGCGATTGCGGAGTTCGCCCCCCCGCCCGGCCCTCGGGAGGCGCTGCGCGGCCCGATCCCGCCGAACGCGGAGCCGTTCTCCGGCTTCGTCTTCAAAATCCAGGCGAACATGGACCCGCAGCACCGAGACTGCATGGCCTTCGTGCGGGTTTGCTCGGGCCACTTCGAGCGGGACATGCAGGTCTACCACCCCCGTTCCGGCAAGCAGATCCGCATGCGCGGTTCGCAGAAATTGTTCGGCCGCGAGCGCGAGACGGTGGACGAGGCGTACCCCGGCGACATCATCGGCATCATCGACCCGGGCCTCCTCGGCATCGGCGACACGCTCACCACCGACCCGGCGATCGTGTACGAGGCGATCCCGCGCTTCGAGCCCGAAAAGTTCGCCCGCCTCCGGAACCGTGACGTGCT
>JAUXUW010000126.1 GCA_030684635.1 Dehalococcoidia bacterium | reverse complement strand
ATGCGGCACCAGCAAAATTTCGGCCACGCCCTTGAAGTCTCTCAAAGGGTTGTATTTGGCGGTGGTGTAGACATGCGGCGCAATCGCCATGACGGATTTGACGGCGAAAAACAGGTTGTAGCCATCCGCCGGGCTGACGGCTGCCGCCGGGCCCCTCTCGGCCCATCCGAGGCCGCTCGCAGCCCCGATCGACGCTCTCCGACTTCCTCGCTCCCCCTCGCGGATGCTCTTTCGGGCACGTTCAGACGTGTCACACGGTTTTTACGTGGATTTTACGTGATTGTGCGCACTTTCACTTGCTACGAACGTCACAAGCGAGCAAAATGCTGATCACAGGGCGAGAGAACAACAGCCGGGTCGGTCAGGGGAAAGCCCGAACCGACCCAGGGAAGCCCAGAAGAAGGAACAGACCATGGACCGCATCCAGCAAATCTACAGCGCCATCATCGTCCGCGGCCGCCGCTCGAACCCGACGTACGCCGAGGTCACCCGCGACAACCGTGACGAACTGCTCAACCGGGCCGACCCGATCTTCGGGGTCCGCATCTAGTCACTGCGGAGACGAAGGCAGAACCCCCTCCTCTGCCCCGTCCCCCGGTTCGTACATAGAAGGGCGCCTCCCCCCCGGGAGGCGCCCTTCGCTTTGTCCGTCTCCTGCCCGGTCGCCCACGAGGGGTGCGAGCGCGCTACCCCAGCACCGTCTCATCCACCACCGTGTCGATGACCTCGCCCTCACCGAGGAGTGCGTCGTCCACGAAGCGGAGCGCGGCGTCGACGAGCGAGCGGGTCGTGGCGAGGTCGCCCGAGACCGCCGCGAAGCCGACCTGTGCGCGCCCCACATGATCCTGCAGCCCCACCTCCGCCGCGGAGAGCCGCAGCCGTGTCCGCAGCCGCTCGACGAGCGACCGGATCACGCCGCGCTTCTCCTTCAGGGAGTGCGAAGCCGGAAGTTCGATCGTGAGCAGGACGGAGATCGTGACCACGCGCTGAGCGTACCGCCCTCGCGCTAGGCCTCGGCGGGCTCGTCGCCCGGAGCGTCCTCGTCCGCGCCGGCCTCGGCCTGTTCGCGGTCGCGCTGCGCCTGCAGCGCGTGTTCGGCGGCGTCGCTCAGCGCCTGCACGTCCGCGGGAATCTCGATGCTGGCCGCGGCCACAACATCCTCGGGCGTGAGTTCGCCCTCGGCCACGGCCTCGCCGGCATCCTCGGTCGGGAGTGGCGTGAGGGCGGCGATGATCTCCGCCTCGTCCAGGCCGAGTTGAGCGCCGATCTCGGCGGCGGGCAGGTCAATGTCGTCCGGCAGCGCCGGCAACTGGCCGGGGCGCTCGAGGCCGAAGTGCTCCAGGAAGCGTTGCGTGGTGCGGAACAGCGTCGGCCGGCCGGGCCCGGCGGCGAAGCCGGCCGCCTCGATCAGGCCGCGCGCGCGCAGCGTCGCAACCGCGCCGTCGCTGCTGACGCCGCGGACGGCGTCCACCTGGCCGCGGGTGATCGGCTGTCGGTACGCGATGATCGCGAGGGTCTCGAGGGCGGCGGTCGACAGGCGCTTGTTCGCCTCCAGCCCCAGGAACCGCTCCACGTGAGCGGCGGCGTCCGGCGCGCTGGTTAGCTGCACGCCTTCCGGCCCGCGCTGCAGGCGGATGCCCCGGCTGCCCTCGCGCAACTGCTCGGCCAGCAGGTCGAGCGCCTTTTCGCAGGTGACCACGGAGACGTCCACGGCGCGCGCCAGGTAGCCGCTGTCGATCGGGTGGTCGGCGACGAACAGCAACGCCTCCAGCAGGGCGGGTAGTTGCGACAGGTCATCGAACATCGCGGCCTGCTCGGGCGCGGCGTCCGTCTCGATGATCTCGATCGGAGGCTCGGCCTCCTCGGGCGCCTCGTCGGCGCTCGCCTCAATGGGGAGCGGCTCCGGTTCGTCGGCGTCGAAGGGGCGCGGCGGAGTGACGACGCGCGGCTCGGGGGCCGCGGCCACGGTCTCTTCGGTTCGCGCCTCGGTCTGGGTCTCGCCCTGGGCTTCGCTCATCGCCTCGCCCGTCGACTCGTCACTCACTCAGCCGTCCTGCCCTCAGGTCCAGTTCGTCGTATCGGACGTCCACGAGCGGCAGTTCCGCTAGGGTCATGCCCAGCCGCCGCGCCAGCGCCTCGGTCGCGCGGTCCACGGCCTCCAGCACCTCGTCGATGCGCGCGTCCCGCGTGACCCGCAGCCATGCGTGGACGCGGATGCCGTGACGGTGCCGGTTCTCCACCCGCACCTCCGCGGACCGCATGTCGGCGCGTTCCAGGAGCGACTCCCGCAGCGCACCCGCGATCTCGTCGACCGCCATCCTCCCACGCCCGTCCGACAGCCGCACGGCCCGTCGCGGGTGCGTCGCGCGCCCCCAGGCCGCGACGAGCCCGAGCGCGGCGACCGAGGCGAAGACGACCGTGGTGATGGAGCGCGCACGGTCGTCGGTGCGCTCCAGCGCCCACCCGGCGGCGTCGCGTACCCCTCGGAGCACGGCTTCGTCCGCCGCCCAGATCACGGCGACCGCCGCGACACAGGCGAGCGCCAGCAGCAGCGCGCCCCGGTAGGCGCGCCAGCGGGACGGTCGCGGCGATCGGTATGCGGAGGGGGTGACGGGCGCGTCCGGCTCTGCGAGGTCGGGCAGGTCGGGCAACGCGAACCGGCGCGGCGCCGGCAGGGGAGGCGCATCGTCCTCGGGCACGTGGATCAGGACAGGGACGTCGCGGGGGAGGTCGCGGAGGGTCGCCATGGGCAGGATCGCTTTCGCGCCGGTGCACGCACCGGCTGTCAGCATCCCCGCCCGAGGACCGGCCGCCGCGCTCAGAGCGGGTGATCGGCCACCATCGTACGATCCCGGCCATGATCGTGGACATCCACACGCACATCTTCCCGCCCCGCCTCATCGAGGATCGGGTGCGGCTGGCCGTGCTCGATCCCGCGTTCGGCGAGTTGTACGGCGACCCGAAGGCGAAGATGGCGACCGCCGAGGATCTCCTCGCCTCGATGCGACAGGCGGGCGTGGACATCTCAGTCGCGTGCGGCTTCTGGTGGCACGACCCCGCGATTGCCGCGGAGCACGCGGCGTACCTGGTCGAGTGCGCCACCGCCTCGCGTGGCCGCATCATCTCGTTCGTCCCGCAGCCCGCCTCGCTCGCACCGGCCGGCGCCGCCGGTATCGGCGAGGTGCGCGAGGCAGACCCCACCCGCATCGAGGGCGGCGCGCTGCCGCTGCTCGTACACGTCTCGGAGGAGGTCGGGCACGCCTATCGCGGCAAGACGGGCGGCCTGACGCCCGGCGGGCTGTGGCGCCTCCTCGAAGCGCAGTCAGGGGCGCGCGTGATCGCGGCGCATTGGGGCGGCGGCCTGCCCTTCGCCGCGCTGATGCCGGAGGTGCGCGCGCTCATCGAGGCGGACCGGCTGATCTTCGACACCGCAGCCTCCGCGTACCTGTACGAACCGGCGGTGTTCCGTCTCAGCCTCGAACTCGCCGGGCGCGCGGCCGTCGCGTGGGGCTCCGACTTCCCGCTGCGCTCGCAGGCGCGCGACCGCGCGGAGGTCGAAGCGGCGCTCCCGGACGCCGCCGACCGCGCCGCTGTGCTCGGCGACAACGCGACGCGCTTCCTGCGCCTCGCGGCGCCCGCCGGGTAGCGGCGCGTGCGGCTCTTCGTCGCGATCGAGGCGCCCGCGGAGTGGCGTCGCGCGCTGGCCGAGGCGCGCCGCGCCTTGCCGGAGCCGGTGGCGCGCTCGCTCCGCTTCGTGGAGCCGTACCTCGCGCACGTCACGCTGCGGTTCATCGGCGAGGTGCCGGACGAGCACGCGCCGGAGGTGCTCCGGAACGCCCTCGAACGCGCCATCGCGCCGTTCGAGATCCCGCTGCATCTGGGACGGGCCGGGACGTTCGGCGCGCCCGCCCGCACGAGCGTCGCGTGGCTCGGAGTGGAGGGCGACCTGGAGGCGCTGCGCGCGCTGGCCACCCGCCTGGGCGAGGCGGTGGACGCCGCGCTCGGCATCGAGGGCGACGGGCGGCCGCTCTCGCCCCACCTCACGCTGGCGCGGGTACGTCCGCAGGCAACGCCGGAGGAGTGCCGCGCCGTGGCCGCGGCGGTGGCTGCGTTGCCGGCCCCCGACCCGCACCCGTTTATCGCGCAGCAGGCGGTGGTCGTCCGCTCGCACCTGGGGCCGGCGGGGCCGCGGTACGAGGTCCTGTCGCACCACGGCCACCTCGGAAACGGGCCGGATTGAGAGGGATCGCAGGCATGTGCTCGTGCGCGCGGGCACGATCTTGACGGGCCGGATCGTCCAGGCGTAGCGTCGCCTCAGCCAGATATTCCAGAGGACAAAGGGACGTCCAATGGATCACTCGGTTTCGGTGTTCTCCCCAGACGACGTCGCGGTGTGCCGCGACGTTTTTCGTTTCCAGGGGTCCCGACAGGAGGAGTTGGCATGCACTCAGGGATGATCGGGAAGATCGACAAGGCGCATCGCTACGCGCAGGAGCGGGATCGCTTCGAGATCCAGCAGATGTCGATCCGCGTCCACGGCGACAACGCCGACCATACGGTCACGCTGTCCGAGGGTCGCTGGCGCTGTGAGTGCGACTTCTTCCAACTCCAGGACGCCTGCGCGCACACGATGGCGCTGGAGCTGCTGACGCAGGGCATGGTCCGGACACCCGTCGCGGCCTGACCCCGACCGAGGCGTATCGATGCGAGGCCGGGCGGCGACGCCCGGCCTCGTGCGTGTCCGGCTACTGCCCCTGTGAGAGGTAGAGCGTGACGATCGCGCCGTCTACCAGCGTGGCGCCCGGCTCCGGGTCCTGGTCGTACACCGTCCCGGCGGGCGCGGGGTTGGCGGCTTCCACGATCAGCGGTGTCGCCCCCGCCGCACGGAGCACCCGCTCCGCCTCGGCGCGCGGCACACCGATGACGTTCGGGGTC
>JAUXUW010000113.1 GCA_030684635.1 Dehalococcoidia bacterium | reverse complement strand
AGGCGGCATACATTGCCTGGTAACTCTTTTCGGCAGCGGCCTCGTCGCGGTCGAAGGAGTAGGCGTCCTTCATGGTGAACTCGCGCACGCGCACCAGTCCGCCGCGAGGGCGGGCCTCGTCACGGAACTTGCGCTGGATCTGGTACAGGATCGCGGGCAGGTCGCGGTAGGACTGCGCGTGGTCCTGGAAGAGGCGCGTCACGACCTCCTCGTGCGTCGCGCCCAGGGCGAGCCCGCGCTCCTTGCGGTCGCGCAGATGGAAGAGCGTGTCGCCCAGCGCTGCCTCGCGGCCGGACTGCTCCCACAACTCGATCGGCTGTAGTGCGGGGAGGTAGACCTCCTGCCCGCCGGCGTTGTCCATCTCCTCCCGGATCACACGCTCGATCTTGAGGCGCGCGCGGTTGCCCAGCGGCAGGAAGGAGTAGACGCCCGACATCAACTGGTCGATGTACCCGCCACGCAGCAGCAGCCCGTGGGCGGGCGTCTCCGCCTCCTTCGGGAAGTCGCGCAGGGTGTGTCCGAACAGGGCTGACATTCGCATGGGCCTGAGTCTACGGGTGCCCCACGGAGGGGGCTAGAGAGCGTCCCGGGTGAGTGACGCCGAAGTAACGGCCCGTCAGGCAGTGTGCCCGGCAGGATCGTGCTCAGGGGCTTCCGGCCCCTGTGGATAACTCGCGCCACCGTTCCGCCGAGGAGGTGCACGGTGAAGATGAAGTGCGGCTGGGTGGAGATCTTCGACCCGTCAGGGCAGTGGATCGTCGCGCGCGGCGCCATGTCCGTCGAGGCAGTCGCCGGACTCCAGCGCGGCCCGTGGGACGGCGAAATCCACCTGATGCGCGGCGGCGCGCCCCTGATCTGCTGGCGGCAACTTCCGTGGCTCGTGCGCTTCGAGCAGGGCCACGCCCAGCAGTGGGTGCAGGTCCGCTCGCTGGAGCAGCGGTGGGGGCCCTCCGGCCTGCGTAACGTCGCCCACGTCCGCAGTTACGACCACGAGTTCCCGCCCGCGATCAGCGAACTCGGCGGCGGCTAGAGGGGTACCGCCTCGATCGCGGCCCGCCTTCCAAGATCATGACGCACCTCGCTTCTCGCCTACGATCATCGTGAGGAGTGCCCGCATGACCGAGCCCGTCGCGCCCCACGCCAACCCGCCCATCCCGCCCTCGAAGCGCCCGCGCGACGAGGCCGGGCGGCCGCTGCCCGTGGGCACGCCGAGCCGCCTCGCGCTCCCCGATTTCGACGCGATGACGATGGATGTGGCGCACCTGGAGGCGATCCGTCTCTTCGACGAGGGCAACTACTTCGGTGCGCACGAGGCGTGGGAGACGTGCTGGGCGCTGAGCAAGGACAGCCACGAAGAGGAGTTCTTCAAGGGCCTCGCCCAGCTCGGTGCCGGCTATACCCACTGGGTGCGCGGCAACGCGCACGGCGTCGTTGCGCTGCTCGGGCGCGCGCTGGCGCGCATCGGCCTGATGGGGTCGCCCTACGGCGGCGTGGACATCGAGGCGTTCGCGGCACAGGTGACGGAGGTCCGCGCCCTGGCGCAGGAGGCGGAGGCGAACGGCACCCCGCTGCCCGAACTGCCCCGGCGGCCCGTCCCGCGCGGCTGAGGCCGCCCGAGGGCCCCTATCATCCACTCGTCCCGTTCCGTCTGCCCCGGGAGGGCCGGTGTCCTCGTTCCCTTCCGAGTCCTCGAGCGACGGGCCTCCAGTCCTGTTGGTCGGCGTCCAGTCGGTAGACGAGGCCGGGCAGATGCTGCCGCTCATCTCGGCGCTTGCCTCGGGTGCGCCGTTCGAAGTCGTGTTCCTCGAGGTGCGTCGCGCCCATGCAATGGCGGAGGCGTCGCCGGAGGGTGCCTTCGCGGAGGTGCTGGAACGGCTGCAGCGCCAGGGGGCGACGGCGCGCCTCGAGACTCGCGAGGGGCAGAACTTCGCGGGCGTCCTGCAG
>JAUXUW010000168.1 GCA_030684635.1 Dehalococcoidia bacterium | reverse complement strand
TGTAGTCGACGACGCGGACGAAGCCGTGGTCCAGCACCGGGAGCGGCTCGTACAGGATTTCCTCGAGCGCGGGCACGGTGGCGCGCCGGGTCTGAGAGGTCTGAGCGCGCGCCTCCGCGATCTCGGCGCGCTGTGACTCGGTGATCCCGCCTCCGGCAGTCGAAGGTGTGGCATCGCCGGCGCTGCGCGCGGGGTCGTGGGCTTCCATGGTGGTCATCGCGGCTCCCCGGCGGTCAGGCGGCGGGGGGAGCGAGGCGGCAACGGCGGGCCGTTTGGGGAGCGGCTCGCGCCCCGGGTGGGCGTGTTACCGCCGAGGATAGCGCGCGTGCCGGGTGGCGTCGAAACGGGATGGCGCAGGCCGGCCGTGACCCCGGCGCGGGGCTCAGCGCTTGCTGAGGCGCTCGGCGCGTTCGACCGCGTTCCGGGTAGGCTCCCAGAGGCCACAGTTGGTCTCCACGTCCTCCAGGAACGGGCCGATGCAGTCCTGGTCGCCCCGGACGATGTGCGTGCAGAGCATGGCGTAGGGGTCGCGCCTCGACGAATCGATGGTGCGCCGCAGCCAGATGCAGTCGATTGCCATGTGCAGGGGGCCGGGAGTGCTCACGGCCCCACTATACGGCTCAGGCCCCTTAGCGGGCCCTGGCGCCGTGCTCGGGCCCGCGCACCTCCAAGGCTGGCGCGGCTGAGTATGATGCCGGGGTCGCCCGACCCCCGGAGCCCCTTGTGACCGACGAGCTCATCGCGCCCGCCTCGCGCCCGCCACGCCTCTTCTACGGGTGGTGGATCGTCATTGGCGCGTTCGTCGCGCAGTTCGTGGCAATCGGCACCCAGTCCCCGGTCTCCGGCGCGTTCCTGGTCCCGATGACGGAGGACCTCGGCTGGGAACGGGCCGAGTTCACCATCGCCATCTCCCTGGCGACGGCGCTCTCCGCGGTGGTCGGCTTCTTCATCGGCGGTTACGTCGACCGCTACGGCGCGCGCCCGCTGATGCTCATCGGCTCGTTCATTCTGGCCGCCTCAATCGCTGCGATCAGCCAGGTGGACGCGCTCTGGCAGTTCATCCTGCTCCGAGGCGTGGCGTTCACCCTGGGCTTCACGCTCATCGGCAACCTGGTCGTGAACGTCACGCTCTCCAAGTGGTTCGTGGAGAAACGGGGCTGGGCGATCTCGCTCGCATCGATGGGCGTCTCCGCCGGGTCGGTCGTGCTGACGCCGATCATGGTGAGCGTGGTCGACCACGTCGGCTGGCGGGACGCCTGGCTGATCCTGGCGGCGGGTGCGTTCGTCCTCGTCTTCCCGGTCGCGCTGATCATGCGCCGCCAGCCGGAGGATTACGGCCTGGCGCCGGACGGCGCCCGGGGCGGCGACGGCGAGCGCGAGGTCGCGAGCCGCGCCCGCGCCGCTGCCGACTTCGCCAACTCCTTCACCCGTGCTCAGGCGATCCGCACCCCCGCGATGTGGCTGCTGGTGGTCGCCTTCGGCTTCTCTTCGGTCGGCCTCGTGTCGCTGCTCTTCCACGCGGTGCCGTTCCTCACCGACTACGGCTTCCCGAGGACGGAGGCGGCGCTGTTCTTCTCGCTGCAGGGGGCTGCTGCGCTGCTCTCCAAGTTCGTGTGGGGCTGGAGCATGCAGCACTTCCCGCCCCGCCTGCTGGCGGCGGGGTCGTTCGTCTGCGCCGGCACCGGTGCGGTGCTGATGGTGGTCGCGGGGCAGGAGGGCGCGCGCCCGCTGATGATGCTCGCGTTCGTCCTCTTTGGCGCCGGCATCGGCGGGCAGATCCCGCTCAACGAGTTCATCTGGGCGAACTTCTTCGGCCGGCGCCATCTCGGCTCGGTGCGCGCGGCCGCGATGCCGGTGACGATCCTGTTCTCCGCCGGTGGCCCGTACTTCGCGAGCGTCTACTACGACGTCCTGGGCTCCTATGACGGCGCGATCCTGACCTTTGGCGGGCTCTGGGCCGTCGCCGCGCTGCTCGTCCTGATCGCCCGGCCACCGCGCCATCCGCTGGCGGCGCTTGCCGGCATCGCCCCGGAGGAGCCGGCGCCACCTCCGGTGACCTCCAAGCCGTCGGCCCGCGTCGAGCTGGTGGCCGACCCGGAGGAGCGCGCCGCCGTGCACCACGTCGCGGCGTTCGGCCTGCCGCCTGAGGCCGCCCCTGCCGTGGCTGACGAGCCTGAGGTCGCCGTGCCGGTGGCGACGGCACCGGAAGTCGAGGCGGTGGCGATGCCCGCCGTGCCTATTCCGGCCGCCTTCGTCCCGCCTCCGC
>JAUXUW010000111.1 GCA_030684635.1 Dehalococcoidia bacterium | reverse complement strand
GCGCGCCGCCACGCCGCGGCCAGGGCGCCCGGCAGCACCTGGTCCCAGGGGCGGCCGTCCGGTGTCCCCGTAGAGCCGGGGAGCGCGGCGCCGAGGTAGTACGTCCAGCGCTGAAGCTGGGCAGGCCCCTGGTCGTTGCCGCCGTGCAGCAGCCAGTCCCACGCGTCCTCACCCAGGATCGGGCGGAATACCGCCTCCGTGACATCGATCCGGAAGCACTCATAGAGCAGCGCCGCCGGGCGATCGCCGGCGACGTTGCCGTCCCACGTAGCGAGCAGTGCCCGCGCCCGTTCCGCCTCGCCGGCGCCACCGGAGAACGGCCCCTGGGTGGCCAGGAACTCCGCCCAGCCGCGCCCGCGGATGGATGTGGTGTCGCTCTGGAACGCGATGATCTCTTCCGGGGTGAACGTCGCCTGTGAAGTCAGCACCTCCGCGATCCGGGTGGAACGGCCCGGCGTCGTGAACTCATGCGCCAGATAGGGCTCCGTGGCCTCGGTTGGGCGCTGGTTGGCGGTGCCCAGGAAGCCCTCGGGCGGGTTGATCGCCTGGGGGAGGTCCTCGAACGGCACATCGCCGATCCAGTCGTGGTCGCCCGTCCAGCCGGGCGCAGGGAACTCCCGCGCCTTCGGGGTGGAGCGGACGGGGACGCGCCCCCGGAACAGGAAGCCAATGTTGCCGTCGACGTCGGCGGAGAGCAGCGCGTTGACTGGCTCCTCCCAGCCACGCTGCGTCTCGTGGAGTGCGGAGACGTCGCGCGCAAGGATCATCGGGCGGAAGGTCTCCCACTGGCGGTTCGGGCGATCGGTCGCCGTGTAGCGCATCGCGATCGCTTCCCCCTCGGCCGGGTCGCCATGCACGATCTCGCCGTTGCGGGTGCGCACCAGGTCGATCGCCTCAGATGCCCCACCCTTGACTTCGATCACGGAACGTTCGACCTCGGCCCGCGCCCACCCCGCCTCCGTCCGGTACCGCGTGGGATCGACCGGGTCGAACTGTTCCAGCCAGAGGTCCTGGTAGTCGGCCTGCCCGTGGGTGATGTTCCACGCGATGTAGTCCGTCACCCCGAAGTGCGGGAATGCGGGCACGCCCGGGAACGCCGCGCCGGCAACATTGAAGTCCGGGCACCACACGTGCACCTGCCAGTAGACGTTCGGTACGTCCAGCGGCCGGTGCGAGTCGTTCACGAGCACGGGCTTGCCGGTAGTGGTGCGCGACCCGTGCACGGCCCAGGAGTTCGAACCGCCCTCCGCGCTGCCGAGCGTACCGAGGTCTGCCGCCATCACGCGCACCTCCTCGGCGGCGGAGCCATAGGCGCGCGAGCCGACACCGTTCGGCGGGAGGATCAGGTTGATCCCGGACGGCTCGATGGACTCGAGCAACGCGTAGGTCTCCGGGCTGGTACGACGCAGCACTTCGAGATGCGCGAGCTTGGACAGGCGCTTGCCCATGATGGCGTGGCGGACCTTGAAGACCAGGACGGACTGCCACGGCTCCCACGGCTCCCAGGCGGTCCCCGTCAGGGCGTACTCCGGGGGCAGCGGCTGCCCGGCAGCAACGTAGGCGTTCACGCCCGCCGCGTACGCCTCGAACATCGCGCGCGTCTCGGCGCTCATCTCGGCCACGTCCACCTGCGAGGCCTGTGCCAGGCGGAGGCGTCGGAACATGACGTCGGCGGCAACACCGGCGCGTCCGGCGATCTCCGCCCATCGGCCCGTACCACGCCGGCGATACCACTCCATCTGCCAGAGGCGGTCCTGCGCGCAGGCGTAGCCCATGCCGAACCAGACACTCGTCTCGTCCGGGGCTTCGATGTGCGGAATGCCCGCGGCGTCTCGGTGGACCGTCACGCGAGCCCCGAGACCTTCGACGGTGATGGAGCCATCCGAACGGGGCGCGTGAGCCGCGTAGTCCAGCGCGTCCGCCGGGCGATCAGCCTTGCGTTCGAGGGTCATGGTGCTTCCTCCCCGGATCGGGTGGTCGGGCCGGGCGGTCAGCGGCCGGTGAACCTCGGCTCGCGCCGCTCGCGGAACGCGAGTACGCCCTCGGCGGCGTCGTCGGTCTTGAACAGGCCTGCGACGGAAAGGGAGACGAACGCGTCCGCCTGCTCCAGGTCGTGGTCGCCGCCCATGTAGACGACGTGCTTGGAGGCCGCCATCCCGTGCGGTGGCCCTTCCGCGATCGCGGTCGCGAGCGCCAGCGCCTCCTCCATGAGCCGGTCGCGCGGCACCACCTTCAGCACGAGGTCGAGCGCGAGCGCCTCGACCGCGTCGATGCGACGGCCGCTCAGCATCAACTCCAGCGCGCGCTGGTTCCCCAGCGCCTCCCGCAGGAGGGGGCCCGTGCTCATGTCCGCGACCAGCCCACGCTTGATCTGCGCCACCTGGAAGACCGCGTCGTCCGCGGCGATGCGCAGGTCAGTGGAGAGTGCCAGGCCGAAGCCGGCGCCCACGGCATAGCCGTTGATCGCGCCGATGATCGGGACATCGCACGAGTGCATCGCGCGCGCGATCGAGCGCTCCGGGTGAGGTCGGGAGTAGGGACCGCCGCGGCGCACTCCGAGCTGGTTGGACGTTGGGAACGTTGCGACGTCGCCACCCGCGCAGAAGGCGCGCCCCTCGCCAGTCACGATCGCGGCACGCGCGCCCGTCTCGCCGCTGTTGAGACGGCGCACCAGTTCGTGCATCCCGCGGGAGATGCCGGCGCTCAGCGCGTTCAACTTCTCCGGCCGGTTCAGCCGGGCGATGAGCACCGCCCCCACCTGCTCGAAGGTAACCTGCTCCTCTGTATCGGTCCGTGTCTCGGCCTCAGCCGTCATCCTGCACCTCGACTCCCGCCGCCCACCCTCGCGGACGACGAATCACATCTGTCATGAGGCGCATCGTAGCGTCGATGAGGACGCCGCGGCGGTCTGGCCCGTGCGGCGAACGCCCGGTCGACGCACGGAACGGCCGTTCAGACTCGACGGGGCGCTCCCTCCGCGCGGCTCCGGGCCTGCGAGCATCCCGTGGCCCTCGTCGAGCCCGTTCGCGGTGAGAACTCCATGAGGCCGCGCTTGGCTACCTCGTGGCGCCCCGTCTGTATCCTCGTCGGAGACGAATGCAGTACGGGAAGGGACACCTGAATGAGAACGTACATCTCGGTCGCCGTGCTGCTGATGCTCGCGCTGAGCGTTGCCGGCTGCGAGAACGAGCGGGATATCTCCAACCGCGCTGAACAGGCACGCGACTCCATTGGCTCAGACCTCAAGACGGAGTGGGAGGCGAAGACAGGCGAGGCAGTGAGCAGCATTCCGAACGTGATCGAGCGTGACTCACTGAGCGAGAGCCACCAGATCATGGCCTCGATGATCCTCCTGGGGCAGGGGATGGACCCGGACCTTTCCACCTACGGAGAGGTCTACCTGGTCGAGTTCAAGGACGCGGACGGCGTGCAGCGCGCCGCCGTATACACGAACGGCAAGATCGTGCTCCCGGCGGGCGCGGGCCAGTAGGTGACGCGTCGGTCGGCCATGTGTTGCTGGGTGGCACGCCGCATCGGGTGGTGGCCCGAGTAATCCGCGTGTACGAGGTGAGGCTGCGGCGGAGGTTTGGGCTGCGCCTCCTACCTGAGCAGCGTCACGAGCCCTCCGAGGATCACCGGTGGCGCGACGATCACCACCGCAATCGCGAGCAGCCGCCATCGGTGTTGCCACACGTCGTCACCTCGAGTCCGAGCGCGCACTGGGGGCGTCACACGCCGCAGCGTACGCCTCGGCGGGTGACCGGGCGGCGTCGCCTGCCGACCAGGCGACGAGGTACGGGATCGGGTCGAACTCCGCCGACCCGGCGCTCCCAGTCGTCCGGCTCGGTGGGGCACGAGATACCGAAGTGCAGGTGCGGCGGGGTGGAGCGCGCGTTGCCGGACGTGCCCACATGCCCCAGGAGGTCACCCACCTCGACCCGCGTCCCCGCCTCCAGGTCCGGCCGAATGTCGGCGAGGTGCGAGAAGTAGTACTGCAGGCCGTCGTCCCCGCGCAGCGCCAGATACAGCCCGCCCCGCGTCGCCCCGTCGTTCGGCGGATCGCTCCACCGGTCGACGCGGTTCACGAACCCGATCGTCCCGGACGTGACCGCGACGATCGCCGTGCCGGCGGCGGCGAAGACATCGGTCGCCGGGTACGGATGCCCGTTCACCTGCGTATCGAACGATGCAGGCGGGATCGGTGACAACGGGAATGCGTAGGCGGAAGCAGCCGCCACCTCGGGCGTACCGGTGCTCACGACCGCGGTCGGACTCACGGTCGGACTCACGGGCGCCATGGCCGTCGGACTCGCGACCGCGAGCCCACGGTCGGGGCCGTCTGCGTTGCGGAGTCGCGGTTCACCGCCTCGCGCGCCTCGGCACCGCAGCCGGAGATCAGCAGCGCCAGCGCCACGGCCGAGGCCACGAGCCAACTCCGAGCCGGCACGCACTGCTGCTCCGGGGGCATCACCTGTCCGTCGTCCGTTGCTCGGTGGCCGCGAATGGCTTGAGTGCCTCGACCAGTCGTTGCCAGCGCTCAGCGGGAGTAGTGCGACGGCTGCCCATCCTGGTGATGATGAACAACTCCTCGGCCGCGTCTCTCGCCGCCAGCACGAGTTCCTGCACGTCACGCTCGTCGTACCCACGCTCAGCCATGACACCCTCGCCTGCGTCGATCGCTGCGACCACGCCCCGAGTGTGCGCTGGTCGCCGCGATCCCGCGAGTCGCGGGACCGCTATCGCGCGGAGACGGGCGCCTTTCGCTCCTGGACGATGTCGGCGAGGGTCGTTGCGTCGAGCGTCGACACGAGGGAGTCACGGGCACGCGCCCATACGTCGTGGACGGGGCAATTGGCGTGAGGCGGCCCCGTCCCGTCCAGCAGGCAGGTCTCCGCGTGCACACGGCCCTCGGTCACCTCGATCACGTCCAGGAGGGAGAGTTCCGCGGGCGGGCGGGCGAAGGCGTAGCCACCGTACCGGCCGGCAGCCGCAGTGAGGATGCCGTGGTGCACGAGGTTGGAGAGCAGCAGCGACAGGTTCGCGTCCGGAACGCCCAGCGCCTCTGCGATCTCGCGCGTCTTCCGCCGTCCCTTTCCGTACTCTCCCGCGAGGTACAGCACCGCCCGCAGTGAGTAACTCCCGGTGCTTCCCAGTCCGAGGTCCATGGTCGACTCCTTGCCGCGGCGTGGCGGGCTCGTTTCCTACGCGTCCTGACGTCGGAACAGCATCACGGCCACCGCGAGCGGGACGGCGGCCCATACGGCGGTGGCACCTGCGAGCAGGATCGCACTCCGGCCGGCGCCAAACTCGGTGTTCAAGAACGCACCCAGCGGGCCCAGCACCTGGAGGTCGGGCTCCAGGCTGAGCACGGCCAGGATGCGGATCGACTCCACCGGGTTCAGCACCGCCGCCAGCACGAGCGCCTCCCCGGACGGGGTCACGGTGAGCGCGATGCCAATGGCAGCCAGCTGGTAGAAGAGCACCAGCACGAACCACGCCAGCATGGCGACCGCGACCGCCTTCGCGCGCCCCTCTGACAGGACGGAGATCAGTACGCCCAGGCTGAGCATGGCGCTGGCAAGGCCGCCCGCCAGCACGATGAACAGCAAGTAGTGGCCAAAGTCCGAGACGGGGCTGAACAGCGCCATCAGGAACCCGGCGATTCCGAAGCCCAGTGTCACCGTCATCCAGATGGCGACGTTCAGCCCCGCGTATTTCGCGAGCAGCAGTTGCGTCGCCGTCAGCGGCTGTGCGAGGAGCGTCGCCAGGGTGGCACGGTCGCGCTCGCCGGCGATGGCACCCGCGCCCATCGCCAGCGCGATCAGCGGCACGAGCAGCAGGCAGAGGTTGATCAGGCTAGCCGTGGTGCGGTTGAAGCCCTGCGCGCCCACGTCGCCCTGCTGCTGGACGCCTGCGAGCGCCAGCGCGACCAGAGCGAACGAGATCGCGAACGCGGTGAGCCACCGGCTCCGTACCGCATCGCGGAGTTCCTTTAGCAACACGGGCATCGCGCTGGTCATGACAGGCCTCCTCGGCCACCCGAGTCGATCGTGCGCGGCAACGCCGCGTCCTCCACGCGGAAGTCCAGCACCTTGATGCCCGCGCCGAAGAGCGCGGCGAGCACCTGCGCCTTGCTTGCGGCGAGACAGGTCACGGCCACCCACTCACCCTCGTGCGTGACGGTGCCGGCAAGCGAGGTGATCAGCGGGATCGCCTCGTCGGTGCGGCCGTTCAGGCGCAGGAACATCCGGCTCTGCGGCGAGGCGGCGGCAGTGAACATGGAGGATGGCCCGAAGAAGGAGGTCTTGCCCTGGTCCAGCACCAGCACCAGGTCCGCCATCGCCGGGACATCCTCCATCCAGTGCGTGGAGAGGATCACGGTGCGGCCACGCTCCTGCTGCCCGGCGATGAACTGCCGCAGTTCCAGACGCGCGCCCACGTCCAGCCCGGCCGTCGGCTCGTCCAGCACCAGCAGCGCGGGGTCACCGAGTTGCGCGACTGCCAGCGCGAGCCGCTGGCGCATGCCGCCGGACAGTGCGCCCACCGCCTTCGCCGCGTGTTCGGCGAGCCCCACTGCCTCCACGGCCGCCAGGGCCTCCGCCACCGGCACGCCGCGGATACGCGCGTAGAAGGTCGCGGTCTCGTGAACCGACAGGTCATCGTGGAAGGCCGGGTGCTGCGGGAGGTAGCCGATGCGGCGTCGTGCCTGCTGCCCCTGGCGCGCGACGCTGATGCCATCGACCTCGATGTCGCCCACGAAGTGGAGCAGGCCCAGGATGCTCTTCAGCAGCGTCGACTTGCCGGCACCATTGGAGCCGACCACGGCGAGCACCTTCCCCGCATCGAGATCGAAGGTGACACCGTCCAGGACCACGGTCTTGCCGTACCGCTTACTCACGGACCGCACGCTCAGCATGGTTGCGGCCTCCCGCCCAGCGAGCGCACCCCTGCGGCGAAGACGGCCAGCGGCACGGCGATCAGCAGCAGGCTGACAGCGGCAGACATGCGCCCATCCGGGGCATCCGCGCCGGAGACCAGGCTGATCGTGGGCGACATCAATGGGTGCGGATCGACTGCGCGGGGGCTGGGCCGGTAGACCGGGAACCAGCGGGCCGCGAGGTCGAGCGCAGCGCGCGCCGGCGTGAACGCGTAGGCGCGGACCGCCTCGTTGCCCTCCGCCAGTTCGTCGAACATGCCTTCGTACCGGTACGGCAGGTCACCCACGCCATCACCGTTGGCGTCGTAGCCCTGGTAGTCGTCCCAGTAGTTGCCACGGCCGTCCAGGGCCCACAGGTTACGGCGCTCCAGGTTCCCGCCCATACTCTCCACCTGCAGCAGGTTCCCGATGAACGTGTTCTCGGAGAAGGTGATGTTGGTGGTCGTGAAGAGCTCCAGCGCCACCTGGTTGTAGGCGATCAGGTTGCCGGTCATCGTCACGAACGCCCCGGGGGTAGCGGGCGCGCCGTCGATCGTCAGGCCCAGGCGGTTGTGGTGGATGCGGTTGTTCGTCAGCTCCACGTCGTCCATGTCCTTGAACAGCAGCCCGTACCCGGAGGCCGGTGAGCGGTTCTCGGAGAACTCGTTCCCATCGACGATCACGCTTCGCGAGTACATGAGGCTGGCGCCGGCGACGTTGTCACGGAAGATGTTGTCGCGGAGCACCAGGCCGTGCGCGTACATGGAGTGCAGGCCATAGCGCAGTTGTGAGACGTGGTTGCCCTGGATCACCGTGTGCATGGCGAAGCCCAGGAAGATCCCGTCCTTCGCGTGCGAGACCGTGTTCCCCTCGATCAGGTTGCCCTCGCTGTACCAGACGTAGATTGCGTGGCCGCGCCGCTCCGGGGGCAAGGCGAGGACGCTGGTGACGGTGTTCCTGCGCACCACGTGGTCGTTGCTGCTGTCCAGCACGATCCCGTAGAGCACGTCTTCCAGCCGGTTCCCCTCGATGGTGGCGCGGTCCGCCTGCACGCGGATGCCGGCCGGCTCGCCGGTCACGATGCGCGCGGAGTTGCGGACCACGAAGCCGCGGAGCGTCACGTCCGG
This sequence comes from Dehalococcoidia bacterium, assembly GCA_030684635.1. Taxonomy (GTDB): domain Bacteria; phylum Chloroflexota; class Dehalococcoidia; order UBA2979; family UBA2979; genus W-Chloroflexi-9. The sequence goes on along the minus strand of JAUXUW010000111.1, from coordinate 3,091 downwards.
CGCGGTGATGTGGACCACGTCGCCGGTGCCACCGCCATCGATCACCGGGTTGCCCTCCCCCACCAGGACGACGGGCCGGTCGATCACCAGGGCGCCGACGTAAGTGCCGGCGGGGATGATCACCGTCCCCCCGGGCGGCGCCGCGGCGACCGCCGCCGCAATCGACGACGTCGGAGGTGTCTCCGCCAACGCCGCTCGAGGGGAAAGGAACGCCGCCCCGGCCAGGAGGGAGAGGCCGAGCACGGCAATCTGTGCGGGGATGCCGGTGTTCTGCCAGGAGGCGCGCACGAACCGGACCGTCCACGGGCCGGCCGTGATGATGACCGCCGCCAGGATGAACAGCCAGAACCCGCCGGCCACCATGGCGTCGCTGTCGAAGTTCACGATCGTCGTGGAGCCCAGCACCCGCGGGGTGAACGGGTCGAGCCGGATCGGGGCGTCCGGGTCCAGGTCGTGCCCGTAGCGGTACAGCCACCACTGGAGGTCCAGGAGGAAGCCCACCGGCAGCATCCATGCAAGCGCGATGATCGGGAGCCGGAATATCCACCGGCGGGCGAAGAACGCCCCGAACAGCAGCACGCCCACGAGGCCGGCGATGGCGAACGGGAAGAACTTCAGTTCCCAGATGCTGGCGGGGTCGATGCGCGGAATGCCCACGTAGTGGTTGAGTGCGTTGATCTCCTGGAGGTCGCCCTCCATCCGCGATCCGTAGGCAGTCAGCCGGACACCCTCCGGGTACTGCGGTGCGTTCAGCACCAGGTTCCAGAGCGGCAGGAAGGCCGCCACAGCGATCAACAAGGCCGCGATCACCGAGGCACCCACCCACAGCACGTCTACCTGTCGTACGCCTGCCGTCACGGGCGGTGCCTCTTCGGTGGTAGTCAGAGTTGTAGTCATGCGTGACCTCCTGTCACACAGAATGAGGTCAGCGACGGGAACTCGAACAGGTCACCGTTCAGGCCGACCGAGGCGCGGTTCGCGTCTTCCCGATCGGCGAACGCGGCCACGCCGGAGGCCATGGGCGTGCGGATCTCGGTGGACTTCACGTAGGTCGCGTCGCACGCGGCCAGCCACGCCTCCGTGCCGTAGTCGTGCACGAACAGGTCCGTGTTCTCTGCCTCGGCCGGGAACGCCACCAGGTCCTCGGCGAGACAACCAATGTCGTCGAAGTGGCGCTCGCCTCGGTCGGTGCGGGCGGCGGCGAAGCGCGGGTCGTCGATGATCATCCCGCAGTGCACGCACGACTCCTGGCCGTAGCGGACCACGGGAAAGCCGTCGCCCGTCTCCTCGCCACCGAGCAGCGAGACCCCCGCCACGCCGGCGGCGGCAACCGCGCCAGTCGAGCCGAGGAGAACGATGAATTGCCTTCGAGACAGCATGTGACTGCCTCCCTTCCGACGGGTGCGCAGGCGGGCGACACGGCGCGCCCGCCTGCGCGAGGAACGGTCGGACTTACGCCGACACGATGATCCAGCCCTGCATCTCCAGGTGGAGTGCGGAGCAGAACTCGGTGCAATACATCGCGAACGCGCCCTCGACATCCGCGACGAACTCGATCCGGGCGTACTCGCCGGGGTCGATGCTCATGCTGATGTTGTAACGCGGCACCGCGAAGCCGTGCGTCGCGTCCGGCGTGACCTCGATGTTCGTGAGGTGCAACACGAGGCGGTCGCCCTTCTTCAACCGGATGATGTCCGGCTTGAAGTTGGAGCGCTTCACGCTCATGTACACCTCCACCGTGTCGCCGTTGCGCTCGATGCGCTCGCCGCCTTCGGCGATCGCGTTCGGGCTCGGCTGCATGGTGAGCTGGTCCGTGCCTGGCGGGTACACGTCCCACGACTTGATCTTCGCGGCGCTGATCGCCTGCACGTAGTGCGGCTCCGCCATGCCGATCGGCGTGTCGGAGAGGACTTCCATCTTCTCGCCGGAGAGGTCGATCAGCTGGAAGTTCTGCGGGTTCAGCGTGCCGATACCGGCGTACCGGTCGATCGACCACTTGTTCAACGCGATGACGTACTTGCCGGCCGGCTTGACCGTGTCGCCTTCCATCGCGACCAGGTGGCCGATGTTGTAGTGGACCGCCACCTTGTCGACGAGCTTGTAGGACTCCTCCGGGGTGAAGTCCGGCGCACCGAGCGAGAACTTCGCCACGGCACTCTCCAGGAACAGGGAGGTGTAGCCGTAGCCCTTGTCATCGAACTGCGTGTGCAGCGGGCCGGCGCCCAGTTCCACGCGGCCGGACACCACGGAGTCAAACCGCAAGATCGGCACGCCGTACTGGTCGTGCGCCTCGAAGTCCTTGGCCTCGATCGCCTTTTCGATCATCTCGATGTCGTAGATCGTGACGTGCGGGTCCAGCTTGCCGCCCACGACGATGTAGCGTCCGTTCGGGCTCACATCGGCGCCGTGCGGGCTGCGCGGCTCCGGCGCGAGGTAGAGGATGCCTTCCTCGACCGCGACATCCAGCGGGATCACGCGGATCCCGTTCTGCATGATCGAGCGGGAGCCGACGACCTGCTCCGCCTTCTTCCAGTTGACCATGTGCAGGTAGTCGAAGTCGGCCTTCGACGCACCCACCTCGATCGGCGGGTTGCCTTCGAGGTTGCCGCCGTACGCCATCTCCGTGTTGTAGGAGCCGATGAACACCCAGCCGTTGCTCAGGAGCTTGCCGGCGTCGGCCAGGTCCTGCGTGTTCGGCGGCAGTTCCACCTGGAAGCTCTTCGCGATGTCGAAGCGGCCCGTCTGCGGGTCGAGCGCGAGGAACGTGGAGTAGCCCCGGAACGAGTCGGCGAAGTTCTCCAGCGCCGTCGTCGGGTCGACACCCGGCCGCAGGGTCGGGGTCTTGGTGGAGATGTGCACGTACTCGCTGTTCGGCGTCACGAAACAACCGCCGTGCGAGGACTGCAGGTTCGGGACGTCGTAGATCTGCTTCGTCTTGAAGTCGCGCAGGTCGATCATCGCGATGCGGCCATTGGCGCGATCCTGGATGTAGACCCAGCGGCCGTCGTACTCGCCGTTCGTCTCGCTGAGCGCCGGGTGGTGCGTGTCCGCCCACGTCAGCGTGGGGCGGGACGGCGACACGGGGCCGCCA
>JAUXUW010000106.1 GCA_030684635.1 Dehalococcoidia bacterium | reverse complement strand
CCGTGGTGGAGGAGGCGCTGCCACCCGAAGCACCGATCGCCCCGCGCCCGAAGTTGAACGCCCTCCTCGGCGGGTTCTTGATGCTCTTGATCGCCGGTGCGCTGGTCGCGCTGCTGGAGTACCTGGACGACACTGTGAAGTCTGCAGAGCAGGCGTCCGACCTCAGCGGCCTGCCCGCCCTGGGCCGCATCGAGCAGTTCGAGAAACTGCAGAGCCCGCGGGAGCAACTCCAGGCGGCACAGCGCCCACGCTCCACGGTTGCTGAGGCGTACCGCGCCGCGCGCACAAACCTGACCTACGCGATCGACCTCGGGCGTGACCGGCGGCTGGTGCTGGTGACCTCCCCCGGCCCGGGTGAGGGCAAGACGACGACGACGGCGAACCTGGCGGTGGTGTTCGGTCTGGCCGGGCATCGCGTGTGCGTGGTGGACACGGACCTGCGTCGCCCCACCATCCACCGCGTCTTCGGCGTCGAGAACGGCGAGGGCCTGACGAACCTCCTGCTCGCGCGCGAGCCGGAGTTCGGCCGCTCCGTCCAGCGGTCGGTCTACACCAACGTCTCCGTGGTCAGTTCCGGCCCGCTGCCGCCCAATCCCTCCGAGTTGCTGGGCTCGTCGCGCATGCAGGAGGTCCTGGACTGGCTTCGGACGCACTTCGACATCGTGCTGCTGGACTCGCCGCCGGCGCTCGTCGTGACGGACGCCTCGGTCCTGGCCACGCTGGTGGACGGGATCGTAATCGTCGCCCGCGCCGGGAAGACGCGGCGCGGCGCACTGCGTGCCACGGTGGAGGAACTCGCGCAGTCCGGCCGGCCGATCGCCGGCTTCGTCCTGAACCGCGTCCGTTCGCGGGAGGCCGGGTACTACTACTACGCCTATGGCCGGGAGTACGAGGCGGACAGCCGCAACGGTGACGGCACCACGCCGCGGCTGCGCGTGGAGGACCTCTCGCCGTCACCGCCCGAGCGCGCGGAGGCCGAGCGCCAGGCCTGATCGCAGTCAGCGCACCCGCGACCGCAGCCGCGGATCCAGCAGATCACGCAGCCAGTCGCCCAGCAACGTCACCCCCAGCACCGCCAGCGCCATCGCCAGCCCCGGAAACAGCGCCTGGGACACGTTCACCGGGAACACGTTCCGCGCCGCCGCCACGTCCGCGCCCCATGAGGGGTTCGGCGGCGGCACCCCGAGTCCCAGGAAGGACAGGGACGCCTCCGCCAGCATCGCCGCGGCGAGTAGCGTGGTTGCGACGACGATCACGACGGGCACGATGTTCGGGAGGATGTGCCGGAAGATGATGCGGGCGTCGCTCCCGCCGAGCGCGCGGGACGCCTCCACATACGGCAGCGCACGCTCCACCAGCACCGCGCCCCGCACCACCCGCGCCACGCCCGGCGCGATCACCAGGCCAATGACAGCGACCACCGTCCCCGCGGACGGGCCGGCGACGCGCACGGCGACGAGCAGCAGCACCAGCGGTGGGAAGGCGGTGACCACGTCAACGAGCCGCTGCGCGAGCAGGTCGACACGGCCGCCCCGGTAGCCGGACACGAGACCGACGAGCAGCCCGACGGCGGTGCCGAGCCCCACCGCGCCGCCCGCGACCACCAGCGAGATGCGCGCCCCGTGCAACACGCGGCTGAGGATGTCCCGGCCCAGCGCGTCCGTGCCCAGCAGGAAGCGCGCGCCGGGCGCCTGGCCGGGTATGCCCGCGAGATCGTCCACCTCGAACGGCGCAAGCACGGGGCCGAGCAGCCCGACGCCGACGAACAGGAGCATCAGTGTGACCCCGGCGATGCCGGAGGGGCTGCGGCGGAGGGAGCGCCACAGGGGCGCGGGCGTCCTCATGGCCGCCGCACCCGCGGGTCCAGCCAACCGTAGGAGAGATCGACGGCCAGATTCAGGAACACCGCGGCCGCGGCGAAGCCCAGCACCAGCGTCTGCGCGACGGCCACATCCTGCTGCAGGATCGCGCGGAGCAGGTACTGTCCGAGCCCGCCCAGGTTGAACACCTGCTCCGCAATGATCGTGCCGCCCAGGAGCGCGCCTGCCTGCAGCCCCAGCAGCGTAGCGACCGGGATCATCGCGTTGGGGAGCGCATGCCTCGTGACGACCATGTGCTCCGCGAGCCCCTTCGCGCGCGCTGTCCGCACGAAGTCCGCGCCCAGCACCTCCAGCAGCGTCGTGCGGGTGAGCCGCGCGACCGTCGCTGCCGGAGCCGCTGCGAGCACGAACGAGGGCGGGAGGAACTGCCGGAGGTTGGCCAGCGGATCTTCGAACAGGCCAACCGCACCATCGAGCGGCGGGGCGTATCCCCACCATTGCTGCGGCAGCATCAGCACGAGCGTGGCGACCCAGAAGGAGGGAATGGCGAGCCCCACAACCGCGCCCAGGCGGATCGCGCCGTCCGGCGGCGTGCCTCGCCGGCGGGCCGCGAACACCCCGGCCGGGATGCCCAACGTGACCGTCCACACCATCGTGAGCACCAGCAGTTCCACGGTGACGGGCAGCCGCCGTCCGACCTCCGCGGTGACGCTGACGCCATCGAGCATGGACGCGCCCAGGTCGAGGCGGACGAGGTCCGCGATCCAGCGGCCGTACTGGAGCGGGAGCGGGTCATCCAGGCCGAGTTCCGCGCGTGCCCGCGCGACCGCCTCGGCGGTGGCGCCGGCCCCCAGGCCCGTGAGGGCGGGGTCTCCGGGCAGGACGCGGAGGAGCACGAAGACGGCGAGCGAGACGGCCCAGACCACGAGCACCGCGAGCGCGGCCCGGCGCGCCGCGTAGGTCAGCACGTCACGCCCCGCGGCGGGCGGACGAGAGCGGCGGTGCTCAGGCGCCCACCCGGACATCTCGCATCAAGAACAGATCCATCGCCCCGGGGCCGGGGCTCAGGCCGGTCACGTCATCGTAGAGCAGGGTGTGGTTCACAAGGTTGTAGATGTTCAGGTACGCCGGGTCGGACGCCAGGATCAGCCGTTGCACGCCCCGGTACGCCTCCTGCCGCTCTGCGGCATCGAAGATCGACGCCGCCCCGTCCAGCGCGGAGTCGATGTCGGCACGGTAGTAGCCGTGCGCGTAGGTCCCCGTCCCGGTCACGCCACCGGTGCGATACCAGCGGAGCCCCACCTCCGGCGTCTTGTACTGCTGGTTCGGCGCCAGCGTGGCGGTGTGCTGGCTGCCGAAGTAGCCCGCGAGCCACGCCGCCGTATCCATTGGCCGGGCGGTGGCGGTCACTCCCGCCTCCGCCATCTGGCGCACGAAAATCGAGGCGTAATCAGCCAGCGTGAACGCGGCAGGGTGGACAACGTCGAAGGCGCTCACACTCGCGGCCGCGAAGAGCCGCGCGGCCTCCACCGGGTCGAACGGCTGCAGCGTCGCCAGTTCCTCGGGCGCCAGCGCGTAGTCCTGAAACAGCGGCTTCAGCGGGCCCATCGGGTGGCCGAGCCCCTTCCCCAGGAGGTCAACGTATTGCTGTCGGTTCATCGCCAGGCTGACGGCGCGCCTCACGCGCTCGTCCGTCCACGGGTCCGCCGTCGCGCGCATCCAGAACGAGTTGAAGCCAGTCGAGCCGTGCCGGGTGCTGACGATCCCGTCCACGCTCTGGGCCAGCGCGGCCGCCTCCTCGTGGTCGGCGGTGAGGTAGGTGTCCACCTGGCGGGAGGCGAAGGCGGTGCGCTGCGTGGCGTTGTCCTGGAACAGCTGGATCCGGAACTCGTCCAGCCGCGGGAGGCCCGGGAGGTAGTAGTTCGGGTTCGGCCGCAGGACGGCGCGGTCGCCCTCCTGCAGCGACTCCAGGCGGAATGGCCCCGCGCCGACGGCCTGCGAGCGGACGGCGGTGCCGCGCTCCAGCCACTCGCGGGGGGCGATGGCGCCCTGGAGGTTGTCGCCCAGCACGTCCGGCGTCCAGGCAAACGGCCGGTTCGTGACCAGGCGCACGGTGCGCTCGTCCGGCGCGTCGAAGGTGTCCACCCACTGGCTGAAGAACGGGAACGCCGTGGCGCCCGTAGCCGGGTCCGCCATCCGCCGGAACGAGGCGAGGACATCCTCCGCGTCCAGCGCCCGCTCCGGCACGCCCTGGTCATTCGGCGCGATGCGTGCGTCCGGGCGGAGGCGGAACGTCCAGGTGAGGCCATCCGGGCCGAGTTCCATGCTCTCCGCGAGGTCCATCTGCCGCCCGATATCCGGGCGGGCGACCTCCTGGCGGAGCAGGTAGTTGTAGGCGACCGCAACGATCCCGGACCCGGCATACACGGCGGCGTGGGGGTCCACCCCGGCGAATACACCCGTGATGCTCGCGCGGTAGGCGCCGCCACCTCGGGCGGTTGCCGTACCGGCCCCTCCGCTGGCGTCATCCTCTGCGTCTGAGCAGCCGACGAGCGCAGCCGCGGCCAGCCCCACGACCCCTCCCGCCAGCCCCCGGAGCACGGCCCGGCGGGGCAACCGGCGGCGCCCGGTCATGCCTCCTACGCGGTCAGGGATCTCGCCCACCAGTGCCTCCCAGCCTTGCCCGTCGGAGACGGTGATAGCACCCGTGGGGCACTCGCGCATGACTCCGAGCGGGCGGACACTGATGCACCTTCACCGCGCGTCGACCTCGGAGGCCCCGTGTCCACCGATACTCCCCAACACGAGCACCCGCTGCTGGCGGCACGTCGCCAGCGGGTGGACCGGTTCGTCCGCCCGGTCCAGAGTTTCATTAACACGGAGACCGCGGGTGGCGTGGTCCTGCTCCTCGCGGCACTCGTCGCCATCGTGTGGGCCAACTCGCCGTGGGAGCACTCCTACCACGAGATCCTGGAGCACCACTTCCTGGTGGACCTGGGCTTCTGGAGCCTGGATAAGCCGGTCCACTTCTGGATCAATGACGTCTTGATGGTGGTGTTCTTCTTCGTCGTCGGCCTTGAGATCAAGCGTGAGGCGGTCGTCGGTGAACTCTCTGACCTGCGTCGAGTGATCGTCCCGATCGTGGCGGCGATTGGCGGCATGGTGGCGCCGGCGCTGATCTTCACGGCGCTGGTCGCCGGGGGTGATGGCGCCGGGGGCTGGGGCATTCCGATCGCCACGGACATCGCGTTCGCCGTGGGCGTCCTCGCGGTCGTCGGGCCGCGTGTGCCCTTCGGCCTGAAGGTGATGCTGCTGGCGCTGGCGATCGTCGATGACATCGGCGGCATCATCGTCATCGCGATCTTCTACACGAGCGACCTGGCCATGGTCCCGCTGGCCGCCACCGCAGGCTTGCTAGCGCTGGCCTATTTCTTCCGCCAGCTCGGCGTCTGGTACATCCCGCTCTACATCGCCATTGGCATCGCGGGGTGGGTCACTACGTACGAGTCCGGCATCCACCCCACCATCGTGGGCGTGATGCTGGGCCTGCTCGCGCCGTGGAAGGCGTGGTACCAGGAGACGGGCTTCGCCACCCTGGCGGAACGCGAGGTGGAGCGGTTCCGGGAGGCGACCCGGTCGCACGACCACGAGTTCGCGCACGAACAGAAGCTGGGCGCCGCGATGACGCTGCAGGCGCTGGCGCAGCAGGCGATCTCGCCGCTTGACCGCCTGGAGCACCAGCTCGCCCCCATGGCGGCATTCCTGATCGTCCCGATCTTCGCGTTCGCCAATGCCGGCGTGTCGCTCTCGCTCGACACGCTGGGCGACGCCGTGAAGGCGCCGGTCGCCCTCGGCGTGTTCTTCGGCCTGCTCATCGGCAAGCCGGTGGGCATCCTGGTCGCGACGTGGCTGGTGGTGAAAGCCGGCGCGAAACTCCCGACGGGTGTCACCTGGCCAGCGGTGTTTGGCATGGGCACCATCGCTGGCATCGGCTTCACGGTCTCGCTCCTGATCACGGAACTGTCGTTCGACGACGAGCACCTGATCACGGACGCGAAGATCGCGATCCTGTTCGCCTCCGCGTTCGCGGGCATCCTGGGCTTCGCGATGCTGAAGCGGATCTACGGCGGGGCCCCGGCCGAGCGGTAGCGTTCCCTGCTGACGGATACGAGACGGGGGCTCCTTCGGAGCCCCCGTTCCGCGTCTTCAGGGTTGACGCCCCGCTAGAGAGCGAGCGCCCCCGCCCGCAGCGCCGTCACCGCCAGCGAGTCACCGAAGAGGATGGGCTGCCGCCAGGCCTCCGGCTGGTCGCCGAAGCCGTGGAAGGGCTCCCACCGCCCAGCGGCCTCCGTCCAGACCTCGTGGCCGGCGGACTGCGCCAGCACCACGCCGGCGGCCGCGCTCCACGCCCCGACGCCCCGCGAGCGGGCCGAAGCGAGCGCCCCGGCGGCGACGAGCGCCGCGTCCAGCGAGACCGTGCCCAGGTGCAGGTGGTCCCACGTCGCCTCGCGCGGGCGTACCGGGGCCGGAGCCGTGCTCACCCGCCGCCGGCGGCCATCCACCTCCCGCCCCGCGAGCGGAAGCGGGAGACCATCGAAGTACGCGCGGCTGCCGACGCGGGCGTGGTAGACGCCCGGCCGCAGTGCGTGGGAGGTCGCGCACCAGGTCGCGCCCGCCACCGGGACGCCGCGGTGCAGCACCGCGACGGTGGAGGCGAACAGCGGGACGCCGTTGACGAAGTTGGTGGTGCCGTCCACCGGGTCGATCAGCCAGGTGAACTCCGCGTCCGCCGGGCCGGTGCGCCCGCGCTCCTCGCCGATGACGGCGTGGTCGGGGTGACGCGCGGCGAGGCGCCGGCGCAGGCAATCCTCGATCGCCTCGTCCACGTTAGAGACGGCGTCGTGCGGCTCCATGATGCCGTGACGGTCGTCCTTGTAGCGGACGCTGAGGGCGCGGCCGAGCGTGTCGACGATGCGGTCGCCAGCCAGGACGGCCAGGTCGTACGCGGTCTCCTCCAGCGCCTCGAACGTTGTGGGAATGGTGCGGCCGGCGACGCTGCGGCGGCTGGCGGCCGGGGGCAGCGCCAGCTCCAGGTGGGATGCGGGGTGGATGGTGTCGTTCATCTCTGTCTCTCTCTTCCTCTTCAATTCCTGACGCACGCAGGCGCCCTCACTGGACGCGCGCCCCACGAGGGTCGGCGCCGTAGGGGCACAGGTGCATTCGCTGGCGAGTGGGGTGGCGGCGGCAGAAACAGAACGACGCCGGGTCACCCCGGCGTCGTTCTGCGGAGGGCTCGCGGAGGGGCCGCGATGTGCGGGTCAGGTCCTGATGTGTGCGGCAATCGTTCCTGGCCACGAGGACAGGTTGGCGCGCGGAGGTTAACCGAGGGTTAGTGCCGGGGCCCTGCCGAGGAACTTTGACGAGGCCTTAACGACTGCCCCGGCAATGCGCTACGCCAGGCCCTCGATCAGCAGGTCCGTCGCGAACGCGCGGCGTGTGCGGTCCACGAGATCCTCGGAACGCCACCATGGCGAGACCGGGGCGATGACATGCACGACCCCTTCGGCCGCGGTCACCACCGCCTCGCGGTCGTCGCCGTTCGGCCAGCGCCGTTCGATCTCGTCAGCGAGCGCCAGCACCGTCGCCGCGGCCTCCAGGCTGGCGGGGGAGAAGTCATCGATGAGCGGGCGGTACGCCTTCATCGAGGCTCCCGGACGCTCCGCGAGGCGGAGCAGCACGGAGGTCACCGCCAGCAGCCGGTGCGGGAACCCCTGCAGGTCGGACTCCAGCACGACCTCCGCGGAGCGTTCGTGGCGGTTGTAGACATCGATCGTTGCACCGACATCGATCACCTGCGCCGCGTGCTCCAGCGCCTCCCGCAGCACCGGGTCGCCGCCCGGCGCCAGCGCATCGAAGAGGGCGAGCGCGGTACGGGCGCGCCGGCGCGCATGTGGTTCGCTCCAGCGGCTGAACCGCCCACACAACGCACGCACCGAGGAGCGGCGTACGACATCGGCCGGCGGCAATCGGTCGAGCAGCGAGCCACGCACGACACCCTCGCGTAGCCCCTGGCCGGACACCATCACCACGTCCGCACCAACCCACCCCATGACCACGTCCAGGGCACTGGCCCCCGCCACGAGCGAGTCCGCCCGGCCGGAGGTGACGCCCGGCATCGCCGCGCGTTGCGCCAGGGTCAGGTCTGCCAGGGTGGAGATCGCCCGGCGGAGGCGAATCCGGGGCAGCCCGTACCCGTGCAGCCGGTGCACCGGGTAGACGCGGCGGCGGAGGTCGAGCTTCGCGAGGTTGCGAACGGTGCCACCCGTCCCTACGAGAACCTCGCCGGCGCGAAGGGACGGCACCCCGGCCGCACGCAGCGCGACGCGCACCTCGCGACGGAGCTGGCGCAGTTCGGCGGTCTTCGGCGGGTCGGAGACCAGGAAGCGGTCGGTGAGGCGCAGGCCACCGAACGGGAACGTCCACATCCGTTCGGGCTGCCGGTCGACGAAGCGGGTGATCTGCAGCGAGCCGCCGCCGATATCCACGCAGAGCCCGTCCGAGGCGTCGATACCGTAGACCGCCCCCGCGAAGCCGTAGCGGGCCTCCGTCGGGCCGTCCACGATCGCCACGGAGATCCCAAATCGCTGACGGACCACTTCGGCCAGCACGCCACCGTTGCGGGCCTCCCGCATGGCAGACGTGCCAACGGCGCGGATCTCCTCCGCGCCCTGGCCGCGCGCGACGGCAAGGAAGTCCCCCACCGACGAGATCACGGTCTCGAACGCGGCTGCGGTCAGGCGGCCCTCGAAGTCCAGGGCACGGGAGAGGCGGAGCGGGGCACGCATCTCGTCGACCACGTCCAGGGCGCCATCGTCGCCTGCCTCCAGGACGACGACGCGGCCGGAGTTCGATCCGATGTCGATGACGGCGAGACGACGAGGCATAGCGTCCATGCTCGCACGCGCATCAAGCAGTGGGGGGACGATGAGGCGGAGCGGGCCGTCCGATGTGCTCGGCAGCGCTGGCGCTGTCACAGGCCTCGCCTCGTCTACCCCGCCGCGCCATCCTCCCGCGTTCACATCAAGGACGCGTGAAGGGAGGGGCGAGGGGATGACCGGGGAGATCAGCGGGAACGGTACGCCCGCGTCCCCCTGTGGGCGAGCCCGGCAATAGTGGCTAGTAGTCGATCCCGGGCTGCGCCTTGATGCCGGACTGGTAGGCGTGCTTGATCTCGCGCAATTCGCTCACGGTGTCCGCGAACTCGATCAGCGCCGGGTGGGCGTCACGGCCGGTGAGGATGACGTCCACGTCCTTCGGCCGGTTGCGCAGGGTGTCCAGCACCACCTCCACGTCCAGCCACTTGTAGTTGATCGGGTACGTGATCTCGTCCAGGACGACCAGGTCGTACTCGCCAGACATGATCTTTTCGCGCGCCAGATCCCACGCTTCCTTCGCCAGCGCGATGTCGTGCTCGATGTTCTCGGAGAGCCAGGTGAAGCCGTCGCCGAGTGCGAGCATCTCAATGCCCATGCGCTCCGCCGCGTAGGTCTCGCCGTAGTGCGAGTTCTTCTTCTTGATGAACTGGAGCCAGACGATCTTCCAGCCTCGCCCCCAGGCGCGCATCGTCACGCCCAGGGCGGCCGTGGTCTTGCCCTTGCCGTTGCCCGTGTTCACGAGCACCAGCGGGTGCTTCTTCGGGAACAGCCCGGTCCATTTCACCGGCGGCTGCTCGACCGGGCCTGCTTTCCGGATCTCGTCGTCCCCGGCCTCGGGCAGATCGGCGTCGCTCATCGGTCCTCCACGGTGCATCCCGAAGGATAGGCGTCGCCCGGGCGCCGGGCACGGCCGCGGACGGCGACGCGGTATGATCTCAGGGCCGGGCCGTCAGATTCGCCGCCCGCACGAGGAGTTCGGCATGGAATTCATCACCCTGCTCGTGGTGCTCGGCGTCATCGTCGTCATCGCGCTGATCATCGTGGGTATCTACAACGGCCTCGTGCAGCGCCGCCTCCGGGTGGACGAGGCGTGGTCGCAGATCGATGTGCAACTGAAGCGCCGGTGGGACCTGATCCCGAACCTCGTGAACGCCGTGAAGGGCTACATGGAGTTTGAGCAGGATGTCCTGACGAAGGTGACGGAGGCGCGAGCGAGCGCCGTCACCGCGGGCGCCCAGGGGCCCGCCGCGCAGGCGGCGGCTGAAAACGGCCTGACCCAGACGCTGCGCTCGCTCTTTGCGGTGATGGAGAACTACCCGGACCTGAAGGCCAACCAGAACGTCCTCTCACTCCAGGAAGAACTGACCACCACGGAGAACCTGATCTCCTTCTCCCGCCAGCACTACAACGCCACCGTGCGCGAGTACAACACCGCCATTGCCACCGTGCCGGCGGTGTTCGTCGCCGGGATGTTCGGCTTCCGTGCCCGCGAGTTCTTCGAGGCCGGCGAGGAGGCCCAGCAGGTCCCGGAGGTGCGCCTCCGCTAACGGTTTCCGCACCGGGCGGCACGCATGGCTACCACCTCGACCTTCTTCTCCCAGCAGGCGGCGAACCGACGTAAGTCGTTCCTGCTGATGCTCAGCGTGGCCGTGATCCTGGGGGTCTTCGGCTTCACCGCGGGCTACGGGACGACCGGCGACCCGCTGGGCGGCCTCGGCTTCACCGCCGTCGCCGTCATCTTCGCCGTGCTGTTGTCGCTCGGCGCCTACTTCGGCGGCGACCGCATGGCGCTGGCGGCGTCCAGGGCGCGGCCGGCGACCGAGGCTGACTCACAGCAACTCCTGAACGTCGTCCGCGAACTCGCGCTCGCCTCCAACGTGCCGATGCCAAAGGTCTACCTGATCGACGACTCCGCGCCGAACGCGTTCGCGACCGGGCGTGACCCGAAGCACGCCTCGCTCGCCGTCACGACCGGCCTCCTCGAGAAACTCGACCGCGAGGAGTTGCAGGGCGTGATCGGGCACGAACTGGGGCACGTCCGCAACTACGACATCCGCTTCATGCTCCTGATCGGTGTGCTCGTGGGCGGCGTCGCGCTCCTCGCGGACGTGTTCCTGCGTTGGACGATGTGGGGCGGGGCGGGGCGCCGGCGCTCGAACGACCGCGGTGGGGGCGGCGGGCTGCAGCTCATCCTCATGGTCCTGGCGCTGGTGCTGGCGAGCGTCGCGCCGATCGCCGCCCGCCTGGTGCAGTTATCGGTCAGCCGGCAACGGGAGTACCTGGCGGACGCGACCTCCGTGGAGTTCACGCGCAACCCGGCCGGTCTGGAGCGGGCGCTGGCGAAGATCGCCACCGACCGAGAGGTGCTGGAGGTAGCGAACCGCGCCACGCAGCACATGTACTTCACGAACCCGATCCGCAAGTTCGAAGCGCGGTCGAGCAGCCTGATGGCGACCCACCCGCCGATCGCCGACCGCATTGACCGGCTCCGCGAACTTCGCAGCATGCCACCGCTCACTGAGGGCGAGCGGGCCGCCCTCCTGGCGCACGATTAGCGCCACCCCGCGATTGCTAGCGCGTGCCGCGCAGCGCGACCATCATGAAGAAACGTATGAGTACCCCCCGCCCCGTCGCCGCCCTCCTGGGGCTGTCCTGCGCCGCCGCGCTCCTGCTGGCCGGCTGCCGCAGCGGCGACGACGCCCCGCCGGCCATCACTCCGCTCCCCGGCACCGTCGAGGGCACCTCGACGCCCGTACACGGGGAACCCGGCGAGAGCCCCACCCCGGAAGCCACCACCGACACCGGTGAGTTGCGGGACCTGATGCTGTCCTCGCTCACCGCCACCGCCACCTCCGCGCAGATGGACCGCGCGCTCGCGGCCCTGGAGGTGGAGTCGTTCCCCCTGGACGTGCCCGGCCGCGAGGTGTGGTTCGCGCTCTCCACCGGAAGCGGTGTGTACGAACTGCCGGCCGCGGCGCACGTCGCCGGCATCTACGACCATCGCGCTGATGGCTCGTGGGTCGAGACGGCGCGGCTGGTGCTGGAGTCCGCCCCAAGCGTCGCGTCCGCCGAGATCGTCCCGATCCGAGGCGCCTCTGGCTTTCCGATCTGGATCGCGGTTACGGGGAGCACGGGCGCACACAGCGGCACCTTCGAACTGCTGCGCTACAACGGCACCAGTCTCTCCACCGAACTCTGGTGGTTCAGCCCCAGCCCGGATGCGGCCCTGATCACCGACCTCGATGCCGACGGGGTGCCGGAGATCGTCCTGAACGCGAGCGACCCGTACGTCTTCTGCTACGCCTGTGGCGTGGAGGACTACGCGGAGGTCATCTACCGGTGGCAGGACGAGCAGCCCACGCTGGTCTCGATTGTGGAGACGCCCGGCGAGAGCGAGGCCGCGTCCCTGAACTCCCGTGCCGTCCGCCTCGTGGAGGCGGACCTGTGGCGCGAGGCGCTCGCCACGATCGAGGCGGCGCGCGCCGCGGCCCCGGACGACACCGTGATCATGTGGAACGCGATCCAGATCCGGCGCATCGCCGCCGTCCGC
The DNA here is from genome assembly GCA_030684635.1 of Dehalococcoidia bacterium. Classification (GTDB taxonomy): domain Bacteria; phylum Chloroflexota; class Dehalococcoidia; order UBA2979; family UBA2979; genus W-Chloroflexi-9. Next base: position 12,289 of record JAUXUW010000106.1, on the reverse strand, counting down.
CTCGCGCAGGCGGGGACGCCTCAGCAGCCACTGGTCACCCACGTCCTCGCTGGCGAATACGGGCCGGCGCTGGACCTGGTCCGCAGCCTCAGCCCTGCAGAGGTGTTCGATGCGAACGGACCGCTGGTGTCGGACACCGTCGCGATCGGCTCGCAGGAGGCGATGGCGCAGTACCTCCTGGACTACGCGACGCGCGCCCTCGCGGTGTCACCGGAGTTGCACCAGGCGTACGCCGTCCGTGCCGTCGGCCAGGTGCTGTTGCGGCATGACGCCTGGGGTCAGGCGCTCGCGGACATGGACGCCGCCGCCGCCCTGCAGCCGGACGAGCCGTTCTACCGGGCCGCGATCGAGTACCTGCTCGCGCAGAACGGCGGCGTGCGCGGCTAGTCGCCAGGCGCGCTGGTGACCGGCATGACGTGCAGGTCAGCCGGCGCCAGTTCCAGCAACCAGTCCGGCTGGCGCGCCACGTCCAGCACCCGGTACGGACGTGCAGGGAGGTCCACCTGGACCTCCAGCGGGGCGCCCTCCCCACTCACACGGAACCGGAGCAGGTGGTCCAGCCCATAGGCATCGTCCTGCACGGCGGCCCCACGGAGGACGTTGGTCGAAGAGAGCAGCGCCTCCGAGGCGCGGCGTAGCGCCACGCGCTCCGCGCGGATCCCCACCTCCACCGCCGCGCCGACCACGGGCCGCTCCGCCCAGGAGGCGCAGCGCCAGCGGCGCCCGGCGACATCGACCGTCACCGAGTCCGGCCCCACCTCCAGCACGCGCCCCCGGAAGAGGTTGCGGAAGCCCATCAACTCGGCCACGGCGCGATCCGCCGGCCGGAGGAACGGCCCTTCCGGAGCGCCGGACTGCAGGACACGCCCATTCACCATCACCACCAGTCGGTCCGCCAGCAGGTACGCCTCGCGCAGATCATGGGTCACGAAGATGGCGCCCCGGCCAAGTTCACGGCAGAGGCGTCGCAACTCTGAGCGGAGCGATTCCCGGATCACCTCGTCGAGCGCGGAGAACGGCTCGTCGAGCAGCAGCAACGGGCGCTCCCGGGCGATCGCGCGTGCCAGCGCGACGCGCTGCGCCTGGCCGCCGGAGATCGTCGCCGGCCGTCGATCGGCGAGCGGCTCGATGCCGGTGAGCGACAGCAGGCCACGGGCACGCGCCAGCCGCCCGGCACGGTCGCCGGACATGCCGAACATCACGTTCTCCAGGACCGTCAGGTGCGGGAACAGGCCCAGGTCCTGCGGCACCCAGGCCGTGGCGCGGTCGTGCGCCGGCACGTCCACCCCGGCTGCCCGGTCGAACACCGCGCGCCCGTCCACCTCAATGCGGCCGGCATCCGGTCGGAGCAGTCCGGCGATCGCGCGCAAGGCCACGCTCTTGCCGGACCCGGACGGCCCGAAGATGACCACCGTCTCGCGGTCCATCTCCTGCTGAAACGCCAGGTCGAACGCAGGGAAGGAGAGCCAGAAGTCCGCGCGCAGGACGGAGCCGCTCATGCGTGCCTCGCACGTCGCAGGGCGGCGGACAGCGCGACGATCAGCACGAGCCCGCCGGCGAGCGTAACCAGCGCAAGGGCATTCGCCAGGCCGTACTGCCCGCCCTGCACCGCGTCGTAGATCGCCGCTGGCACCGTGCGCGTGCGGCCGGGGATGCTGCCGGCGACCACGACCGTGGCGCCGAACTCGCCGATCGAGCGCGCGAGCGCGATCAACGTCGCCGCCGCCAGACTCGGCCACGCCAGCGGCAGGACCACGCGCAGGAAGCGGGTGCGCGGCGGAGACATCGTGGCGGCCACGTCCAGCAGCGAAGGGGGGATCTGCTCGAACCCGGCCTGCGCGGTGCGGACGTAGAGGGGCAGGGACGCGACCGCTGCGGCGATCCCGGCACCCTGCCACGAGAACACCAGCCGGATGCCCAGGTCATCGATCAGGAACGAACCAACGCCGCTCTGCCGTCCCAGCAGGTAGAGAAGGTAGTAGCCCACCGAAACCGGCGGCAGGACCAGCGGCAGCAGCGCCAGCGCGGAGAGCGTCGCGCTCAGCACCGGACGCGCTCGCGCAATCCACCACGCCAGCGGCGTCCCGATCAGCACGCAGAGCACCGTCGCCAGCGACGCTACCTGGAGTGACACACGGAAGACGGACCAGTCGATCTCGTTCGACATCCGCTACTCGACCGGCTCGAAACCGTACCGCACGAGGATGGTGCGTCCGGGTTCGCTGGCGATGACACCCAGCGCGCAACGCGCACCCGCCGGGTTAACGGCATATGCGCTCACGCCACCAGACTGCACGATCGGCTCGTGCCACTGCTGTTCGATCGGCGTGTGCGGGAGTGGCGGGTCGAGCACCAGCGAGAGCGCCACGATGCCCGCGTCCGCGTTGCCGCCGCGGACATACTCGGTAGCCTGGCGGATGTTCTCCGCGACCACGAGCCGCGGCTGGATCGCCTCCCACACACCGGCGGCGCTCAGCGCCTCACGCGCGGCGCGACCGTACGGCGCGTGATCCGGGTGCGCGATCGTGACGTGGCGGATGTCCGCCCGCGTCAGGTCGGCGAGCGACTGCACCGGCTCGATACCCTCACGGGTGAGGATCACGATCCGCCCGACGCCGTAGTCGCGGACACTCCCCGCCTCAATCGCGCCCTCCGCCTCCAGCGAGCGCGGGAACGCGCGGTCGGCTGAGAGGAACACGTCGAAGGGTGCGCCGGCGCGCACCTGGTCCCGCAGTTGGCCGGACGAGCCCAGCGTGACCTCCACGTCCACCGCACACGCCGCCTCGATCTCCAAACCGAGCACCGTGAACGCTCCCGTGAGATCCGCGGCGGCCGCGATGTTCACCGTCGCCCGGTGCTCGTCTCCACCACAGGCGATAGCCAGGAGCGTCACCAGTGCCGCACACAGAACGAGCGCGCCCCGCGTCACGAGACCGCCTTCCGTCCCGGCGCCGGCGCATATGCCGCGAGCCAGGCGCGGGTCGCCTCTGCCGCGCGCCACTTCGACTCCCAGACCACACGGCTGAAGCCCTCGGCGGCTTCGGCGCGCGCCCGCGCGTCCTGCTCGTAGGCGGCGCACGCCTCGATCTGGCGGGCGACGAGGCGCGGCTCGCCGGCCGGGTCCAGGAGGCGCAGCAGGTACAGCTTCAGGAGGAGATCGAGGCGAACCTCGCGCATGCGCGTGACCGGCGCGCGCAACCAGCCACGGAGCGCCTCCCAGCCCGCCTCACTCGGCTCGTAGGTCTTGCGCGGCGGACGGTTGCCGATGCGCACCTCCTCCCAGTCCACGAGCCCACGCCGCTCCAGGTTGCGGAGGTAGGCGTAGAGCAGACTCGGCTCCACCGGGCACACCTCGGAGAGCGGGGGCGCCGAGAAGGCGCGCGCGAGTTCGTAGCCGTGGCGCGGCGCGACTCCGAGCAGGCCGAGTACAGCGAACTCGCCGGGGAGCAGGGGGCGGTCATCGGCTGCGGGCGGCATGCAGCCGGTATAGCAATGACCTGAATACTCAGCAACTAAGTATTCGCGGCTCGCCCGCGGGCCGGTGCTACACTCGAGCCAGTCACCGCGCGGTGACCGGGGAAGTTCGGTGCGAAACCGACGCTGTCCCGCAACTGTGACCCGCCACGGCGGGGAGCCAGGATACCGGCCCGCGCATCCAGTTTGTCGGCCTGCGAGGACAGGCGACGGCAGGCATGCGCGGTCACCCGCGCGTGTACTCGCCCTCGCCCCCTGCGCGCGAGGGATCCGGGATGTCGATCCGCGACCTGGGACTGCGAGTCGCCGCCACGGCCAGGCCGAGGCCGACGCTGCGCGCCCGGCTGGCGCTTGCCGGCATTCCCCTCGCCGCGCTCGCGCTCATCGTGATCGCGGTCCTCGCCTCGACCCAGGGCGCCGCCGCTATCCCACCGTGGACGGCGACGCTGATGCTGCTGGACCGGCTGCCGCTCCTCAGCATCGACACCGGCGCGTCCGAGGCATGGCAGCGCATCCTGTTCGATATCCGCCTCCCGCGCGTGTTCGCGGCCGCGCTGGTGGGCGCGGCGCTCGCTACCTCCGGCTCGGCCTACCAGGGGGTGTTCCGGAACCCGCTCGCAGACCCGTTCCTGCTCGGTGTCGCCTCGGGCGCGGCACTCGGCGCGGCCATTGCGATTATGTCACCATTACCGATCGACTCGTGGGGCTTCGGCTGGGTGCCGGCGTTCGCGTTCGTCGGCGCGACGGTCGCCGTGGCGTCCGTCTACCTGGTGGCGCGCACCGGGGCGAGCGTGGACGACCGGTCGCTCATCCTGGCCGGCATCGCACTGTCGGCGATGTTCGGCGGGGTGACGTCGTTCCTGTTACTGACCGGAGGGCAGCGGGCGCAACCGATCTTCGAGTTCATCTTCGGCGGCTTCAATACCTCCTCCTGGGAGCGGATCGCCTTCGCGCTCCCGTACCTCGCGGTCGGCGCGGTGGTGATCGCGCTGCACGCGCGCGCGCTGAACGTGATGCAACTGGACGAAGAGCAGGCGCGCCACCTGGGCGTAGACGTGGCACGCACGAAGGTGATCGTGCTGGTCGCCGCCTCCCTCATGGCGGCGACGGCGGTGGCGGTCGCCGGGACAATCGGGTTCGTGGGTCTGGTGGTGCCACACGCGATCCGGATCATGTTTGGCATGGACTACCGGCGCACGTTGCTCGCATCCGCGCTGGTCGGCGCCTCGTTCATGATCGTGGTGGACCTGTTCTCTCGCCTCGTGATCGCCCCGCAGGAGGTCCCCGTCGGGATCGTGACGTCGATGCTCGGCGGGCCGTTCTTCCTCTACCTGATGCGACGGCGCCGGGCGGTCGGGCTCTGATGGCTGCGCCGTACCTTGAACCGGCGCCGCTCCTCGAGGTGCGCGACCTGCGCGTGCTGATCGGCGCGCGTGCGCTGGTGGATGGCGTCTCGCTGGAGGTGTCCGCGGGCGAGGTCGTCGGCCTCGTCGGGCCGAACGGCGCGGGCAAGAGCACGCTGATGCGCGCGGCCACCGGCGGCCGTGCCGGCGCCGGCGAGATCCGCGTGAACGGTCGCGCACTCGCCACATACGCGAAGCGCGACCTGTTCCGAATCCTGGCTGTCGTGCAGCAACTGCCCGAGGCCCCCGCGACGATGACCGTGCGCGACCTGGTGCTCCTGGGCCGCTTCCCACACCTGGGGCTGCTGGGGCGCGAGTCGACGCGGGACCTCGCCGTGGTCGAGGCGTCGATCGTGCGCGCGGGGTGCGAGGCGTTCGCGGGCCGCACGCTGGGCACGCTCTCCGGTGGCGAACGGCGGCGCGCGTTCATCGCGCGGGCGCTGGCGCAGGAGCCGCGGCTGCTGCTGCTGGACGAGCCCACGGCCAACCTGGACGCGGAGGCGCACGCCGAGATCCTGGCGCTGCTGCGCCGCCTCGCGGGCAAGGGCGTGGGCGTGCTGGTGGTGCTCCACGACCTGTCCTACGCGGCGGCGTACTGTGACCGGATGGTGCTGATGCACGAAGGTCGGCTCGTCGTCGAAGGACCACCGACACGTGTAGTGACGGCCGAGCACATCGGCGCCGTCTACGGCCGCCATGTCCGCGTCCTCCCTCACCCGGAGGGCGGGGCGCCGCTGGTGGTCCCGGCGCTCTGACCGAGGGCGCGTCGGCCTCGTCTCACGCCGGATCGATACTGCGGATGCAGGGACATACCGCACCGCAGGATCGAGGACCCGACCGCTTCGACTGAGCGGCACTCCTGCTCGCCTGGCTCGAAGGCAAGGAAGACATCCTGGACACCGTTCGTCACCAGGTTGAGGGGCGCTCCTGACTCGACGCACCGCCGCTACGACTTCCGCCCGGGCGACACAATCAACACCGGGGCGCTGGTGAGGTGACGTGTGACGTAGTCCGTGACCGAGCCCAGGAGTGCCCGTCCCAGGCCGCCGCGTCCGTGTGTCGCCAGCAGCACGAGATCGCAATGCAGATCCGTGGCCGTCGCGATGATCGCCGGGCCGGGGTCACCTTCGACGACCTCGGTGCTGACCGAGCCAACACCGGCGGCCTCCAGGTGGGCGGCGTGCGCGGACAACTGCTCTTCCGCGGTGGTGCGCTGCGCCTGGACGACCGTCTCGGCTGCCTCCTGAGTGAGGCGGGCGGGTACCGGGTACCCGGCCGGAGTCGTCATGGAGAGGATCTCAAATGCCGAGTCGATCACCCGCAGGAGCACGACGCTTGCGCCCGATCCCCGTGCAATCTCTTCGGCATGCGGCAGCAACGCCTCCGACAATGGCGAACCATCGAGGGCGACCATGATGCGGTTGATGGAGGGCTGTACCTCACCGGGCAACGGCGGGCAGAGCAGCACCGAGATGCCAGGGGAGTTGCGCGCCACATGATCCGCCACGGACCCCAGCACGGCACGGCGGATCCCACGCAGTCCGTGCGTGGCCATCACGATGGCATCCGCGCGCAGTCGCGTGGCCGCCTCGATGATCACGGGCCCCGGTTCACCGCGCACCACCAGGGTGCCCACCCGATCCACGCCGGACTCCCTGAGTGCCGCAGCAGTCAGGCTGAGTGGCGGGTAGGCCTCCGCGCCGGCCTCCCCCGGCTGCTCGACGCCGCCCGCGGCAATCAGCCGCGTCCACGCCTCCGGCGTCAGGCTCCCGGACGCTTCTCCCGCGGCATGCGACACGCGCATCGCCACAACTTCCGAGCCCATCACACGCGCCAGCGCCGCCGCGTGCCGCATCGCACTGACCGCGAGGTCGGACCCGTCACTGGCGAGCAGCAATCTCTCGTACATTCGTCGCTCCCTGCAGGCGCGGGGCTCACCCGCGACATCGACAGTACCGCGAGCCGCGGCGCGGTGTCGCGCGGCAGGTCACCTCCGGCCGCGGGGCATCGCCCCTGCCTATACTGAAACGGCGTGCGTGCCTCCGGCCCGCAGCGAGGGGGTTCCGATGTTCCTGATCGCCGTCATCAAGCAGTACGAGCGGGCCGTGATCTTCCGCCTGGGCCGGTACATCGGGACTCGCGGCCCGGGACTGACGTTCCTCATCCCGGTGCTGGACACGGGTATCCGCGTGGACATGCGCGAGATGGTGCTCGACGAGCCGGCGCAGTCCTCGATCACGAAGGACAACGCGCTGGTCGATATCGACTACGTGGTCTACATGCGCGTGGTGGACGCGGAGGCCGCGGTCATCAACGTGCAGGATTACACCGGCGCCGTCCGCAACCTGGCGACCACCACCCTGCGCTCCGTCATCGGCGAGATGACCGTGGAACAGGTGCTCTCCGAGCGCGACGCGATCAACACTCGCCTCGAGCAGAAGCTCTCCGAGGTGACGAGCCGCTGGGGCGTGGAGGTGAAGGCGGTCGAGATCCGCGAGGTCTCGCCTCAGCACGACATCCAGAACGCGATGACTCGGCTGATCACCGCCGACCGGACCAAGCGCGCGCTGGTGACAGAGTCCGAGGGCGACCGCCAGGCCGCCATCAACCGTGCCGAGGGCTCCAAGCAGGCCGCGATCCTGGAGGCGGAAGGCGAGAAGGAGGCGCAGGTCCTGCGCGCCGAGGGCGCCCGACAGGCCGCGATCCTGAACGCCGAGGGGTTTGCGGTGAGCCTCCAGCGGGTCTTCGAGACAGCATCGCACGTGGACCAGAACACGATGGCGCTGCAGTACCTGGACATGATGCGCGCGCTGGGCGAGGGCTCCTCCACCAAGTGGGTCATCCCGATGGACCTGGTGAACGCGGCGGCGCCGATGGCCGCCGCGCTGGCGGGCATGGCCCGGCCCCCGGCGCCCCCGGCGGGCCCATAGGCCTCGTCACTGCCGGTATGCAGGGCGGCCCGTCAGGTGAGGCGCGTACCGGTCTCGCTGGTGCCAGCGACGTAGTGCCGCAGTGCGAAGGCGGCGCCGGCGACCACGACGATCAGCGTCGCGAGCACGAGCAGGAACGCCTGCAACCCCGTGACCGCCGTCGCCACCTGCCCGGCCCAGATCCCGAGCGCCATCAGCAGCGCCATCGATCCCACCACGCCCAGGATGCCGCCGGGCACGAAGAACTCGGCGCTCAGCAGCACCACCGCCAGCACCAGCAGCACCAGCGCCGCCTCCGCCGGCAGCAGCGTGCCCGCGCCCAGGAACCCGACGATCAGCGCGAAGACGCCCACGGTCCCGGGCAACAGCAGGCCCGGCGAGAAGAACTCGATCGCCACCCCGGCGAGCCCGATCAGGATCAGGATGCTCACGACGACTGGGTCGGATACGACCCGCAAGAACCGCTCGAACCCGGTGATCCGGTTCTCTACGAACGGCGCGCCGGCAACGCTGATGGTGCTGTCCACGCCGCCGAGTAGCGTCACCGCGCGCCCCTCGGCGGCGGCCAGCAGCGACTCCAGCGTGGGCGCGACGAGGTCGACCACGCCCAGTTCCAGCGCCTGCTGAGGCGAGGCGGCGGCGGCATCGCGCACGGCGGCCTCTGCCCAGTCCGGGTTCCGGTCGTGCAACTGCGCCACGCCCCGCGCGAAGGCAACAGTGTCCTCCTCGACCTTCCGGCCGAGCGTGTCCGGCAGGTCCTGCCCGGTCACGAGCACCGGTGAGGCCGCACCGAGCGAGGTGCCGGGCGCCATTGCCGCGACGTGGCCTGCCATCACGATGAACGTCCCCGCGGAGACCGCCTGCGCACCGGGCGGGCCTACCCACGTGATCACCGGCACCCGCGCCCGCTCGATGCGCCCGATGATGCGCTTCATCGCACCGATCTCGCCGCCCGGCGTGTCCACGATCAACACCACCAGGCGCGCCTCGGTCTCCTCGGCGTGATCGATGACACGGTCGACGTACCGGTCGAGCACGGAGCCGACGACGCCCTCCACTTCCGCGACATGGATCGCATCGCGGGTGTCCGCGGGCGCGCACGCCAGCACGCTGAGCGCGAGAAGCGCGGACGCAAGGAGTGCGACGGGGCGACGTGCGAGTGCCATGGATGGAGGATACGGGGCGCGCGACCGATTCAGGGCGCCACCGCGCCTTATCCCGGCCACGCGAGCGGGAGCCATGTGCGCACGGCCGTGGCGACGACGACCGCGAGCAGCACGTTCAGTACTAACCCGGCGCGTAGCATCTGACCAAGCGTCACCCGGCCCGAGGCAAAGACGACGGCGTTCGGCGGGGTGGCGACCGGCAGCATGAAAGCGCATGAAGCCGCCACCGTGACCGCAACGGTCACCTCCAGCGGGACCAGGCCCGCCACCGTCGCCGCCCCGTGCGCGATGGGGATCAGCACCGCCGCCGTCGCCGTATTCGAGGCGAGTTCGGTGAGGAAGATCGTCACCAGCACCAGGGCCAGCAGCACCACGATCGCCGGCAGCGCATCCAGCAGCGTCACCCGCCCGCCGATCCAGCCCGCCAGCCCACTCGACTCGATCGCTCCGGCCAGCGCGATCCCCCCGCCGAAGAGGACCAGGATGCCCCACGGGAGCCGCCTCAGGTCGCGCGGGTGGAGCAGGCGTGCGCCACGGATGCCCCGTGCCGGCAAGAGCAGCAGCAGCGCCGCCCCGGCGAGCGCCACTCCCTCGTCGGTCAGGTGCGCCGCAAGCGGCCCGATCAGGCCGCGTCCCAACCACAGTGCCACTACGCCGCCGAAGACCACCAGCACCCGACGCTCCTCGACGCCTGGTGACCTCCGGCTGAGATCCTCGTCACCCCGGCCGATGCGCAGCACGCGCAGTTCGCGATAGGCGACGCGGGAGAGAAAGAGCCACGTCACCGCCAGCCCGACGACGGCCACGGGGAGCCCCCAGGCCATCCATCGGAGGAAGGTGACCGGCTCTCCCAGTACCTCACGCGCGTAGCCGGCAAAGACCGCGTTCGGCGGGCTCCCGATGAGCGTGGCGATGCCGCCGACCGAGGCGGAGTAGGCGACCCCGAGCATAAACGCGGTGCTCGCCCGTGCTGCGAGACGGGAGGTCTCAGGCTTCGGGATCACCTCCGCCGCCACCGGGAGCATCACCATCGCGGCCGCGGTGTTCGACATCCACATGGAGAGGAACGCGGTCACCGCCATGAAGGAGAGCAGCACCTGTGCCGCGGGCTGTGGCGTGCGTGGGACCACCGCGTGCGCCAGGCGCCGATGCAGGCCCCACCGCTGGACGCCCGCAGCCAGCACGAACCCGCCCAGGAACAGGAAGATCACCCCGCTGACGTACGACGATGCCGTCGAGGTGGCGTCAGTCACGCCCAGGGCGGGGAAGAGCAGCAACGGCAGCAGCGCCGTCGCCGCCAGGGGGATGGCGCGGCTCACCCACCACACGGCCATCCAGACCGCGACCGCGGCCGTCGTGCGGCCGTCCGCAGACAACCCCTCGGCCCGGGGAAGCACCATGACGAGCCCGAACAGGACGGGCCCGAGCACGAGCCCCACGACGCGGACGGACGGCGGGGTGCGCCGCCTGGTCGCCAGCCGGAACGCCGCCTGGATGCGCCGCTCTGCACGGACACGGGAGAGTTCGGGCGGGAGCTGCATGCCGGCCTCCTCCCGTGCCTCGCCGCGTGCGGAGGCTCAACGCTACAGCGTGATCGCTTCGTCGTAGGAGGGTGTATACGCGTCCCAGCCCGTCACGCTGACCAGGTGGTCACGGAACGCCTCGGACGATTCGGGTGTGCCGTGTGCCACGAAGACACGACGAGGCGGGGCGGGGATCTGGCGCAGCCACGCCGTGACCTGGTCGCGATCGGCGTGCGCCGAGAACTCCTCGATCGCCCGGATGCGGGCGCTGACCGTCACCCGCCGCCCGAGCACCTCCACCTGCCCGGCACCATCCACGATCCGCCGGCCCAGCGTCCCGGGCGCCTGGAAGCCGACGAAGAGCACGGTCGACTCCGGCTGGTCGAGGTGGTGGAGGAGGTGGTGCAGGACGCGACCGCCCTCGCACATCCCGGACCCGGCGATCACGATGAAGGATCCGTGGATGTCGTTGATGGCGCGGGAATCGTCCGCCGTCTCACAGACCTTCAACATCGGGAATGTGAACGGGGAGCGGGCCCGGTCGAACTGACGGGCCACGTCGTCGTCCAGCAGGTGGGTGTACCGGCGGAAGAGGGTGGTCACGGCGGTGGCCATGGGGCTGTCCAGGAACACTGGGAGCGGGGGGATTCGTTCCGCCTCGATCAGCCGCCGGAGGTGATAGAGGACCTCCTGGCTCCGCTGGACCGCGAACGACGGGATAATCACGGCCCCGCCGCGCTCCACGGTGTCGTTGACCACCTGCGCGAGGAGCGTCTCGATGTCGCCCTCGGGATGCAGGCGGTCGCCGTAGGTGCTTTCCACGACCACATACTCCGCGGCCAGCGGCGGGGCCGGGTCGTGCAGGATCGGGCGGTTCGCCCGACCGAGGTCGCCCGAGAACAGCAGCCGCAAGCGCTCGCTCCCCTCCCGCCACTCGAGGTGAGCGGAGGCCGCGCCCAGGATGTGCCCCGCGTCGCGGAACGTGAGCATGAGCGCCGTCCCAATGCGCTCGGGCTCGTCGTACTCGACCGGCTGGATCAGGCGCAGCGTCCGCTGGACATCGTTCACGCTGTACGGCGGTTCCGCCGGTTCCACGCCCGCACCCCGGCCGTGCCCGCGACGGCGCGCGCGCTGGGCATGGGCGTAGTCCGCGGCGGCGATGCGCGCGGCGTCCCGCCAGATGATCTCCGCGATCTCGCCCGTGGCCGGCGTGCACCAGACCGGCCCGCGAAAACCGTCTCGCACGAGGCGTGGGAGGTACCCGCAGTGATCCAGATGACCGTGAGTGATGACAACCGCATCGATCGTGGACGGATCCACCGGGAACGGCTCGATGTTCCTCGGCTCCAGTTCGGGCTCCTGGAACATGCCGCAGTCGACCAGCACGCGCATTCGCCCCAGCGTGACCAGGAACCGTGAACCGGTCACCGAGGCCGCTGCCCCCAGGAACCGGATCGATGCGCTGTCCGCCATGAGCCCTCCACGCCTTCGTTCCCCATCTTCGGGTACGCGCGTCCGGGGCACTACCCTGACTCAACGCCCAGAGGTGCGAGAGGACAGCGCATGACGGTGGACGCCGAGGTAATCGTGGTCGGGGGCGGTCCGGGCGGTTCTGCGGCGGCGCGAGAGATCGCAATGCTCGGGAAGCGCGTCATGCTCCTCGACCGCGAACGCTTCCCCCGTGACAAGCCATGCGGTGGCGGCCTGTCCGTGAAATCCGTCGCGCTGCTGCCCTTCGACATCTCCCACCTCGTCGAACACATCGCCACCGGCGTGGTGGTCGGCGATCCCGT
>JAUXUW010000105.1 GCA_030684635.1 Dehalococcoidia bacterium | reverse complement strand
AGGCGGCGACCAGCAGGTAGCCAGCGGCGGCGAGCCTGGCGGCGATGCGGACGGGCATGGATACTCCTCGGCTGCCATCAGGATGGTACGGGCGCGACGGGTAGCGGGCTGCGGCACGCTTCCGGTAGGCTCCCCCGAACTTCGTTCAGGGAGCGTGAACCATGTCCGACCTCGACGAGGGCCGCCCGGGCCCGCTCAACGGCATCCGCGTGCTGGCGGCGACGCAGATCGTCGCCGGCCCGTACGGCGGCGTGATCCTCTCGGACTTCGGTGCGGACGTCGTGAAACTCGAACCGATCGAGGGCGAGGGCTACCGCTCCTCCGGCGCGAGCGTGCCGGGCGAGGGCAAGCGCTTCCAGTCGCTGAACCGCGGGGCGAAGTCGCTCGCCCTGGACGTCTCCACCGAGGCGGGGCGCGCCGCCCTCCACCGCATCATCCCCTCGTTCGACGTGGTGCTGACGAACTACCGACCGGGCGTGCCGGAGCGGATGGGGCTCGGCTACGAGACGCTGTCCGCCCTTCACCCCGGGATCATCTATTGCTCCATCACCGGCTTCGGCGAACGCGGGCCGTGGGCGGACAAGGGCGCGACGGACCTGGTCGCCGCCGCCTACTCCGGCCTGATCGCCGGCGACGACAAGATCACCCCAGAGGGCAGCCCGGCGCAGATGACCCCGGCGATCTCGGACTACGTCACCGGCCTCGCCTGTGTCGCCTCGATCAACGCGGCGCTGTACCACCGCCTGCAGACCGGCAAGGGCCAGCGGATTGATGCGTCGCTGCTCGCCTCCGCGCTGTCGATCCAGGACTTTTACGTCATGCGCCAGGACGTCACCGACGCGATCCTCCGCGACCCCATGATGGAGCGCGTGCGCGCGCTGAGGGCGGCCGGCGGCACCTACGCGGAGGTGCTCGCGGAGCGCGCGACCTACCGCTGGGCGGGCGCCGGGCCGCCCCGCCTCTACTACAACGGCTACAACGCGAAGGACGGCCAGATCGTCCTCGGCTGCCTCACGAAGGCGACCCGCGCGGGCGCGCGCCGCGTGCTCGGCATGCCGCACGACCGCACGGACGAGGAGGGCTTCGACCCGTACGACCTGGAGATGGTCGCGCTCGCGCTGCGGTGGCGTGGCGAGATCGCGGAGAAGGTGCGCCAGCGCACGGTCGCGGAGTGGGTCGCCGCCTTCCAGGCAGAGGGCGTCCCGGTGGCGCCGGTCCAGATCCCGGAGGAGTTGAGCGACGACCCGCAGGTCGAAGCCCTCGGGATCATGGTCGACTTCGAGCACCCCGTCACCGGCGCCCAGCGCGTCGTGGGCCCGATCACGCGCATGTCGGAGACGCCGACGCGCGCCTACCGCCCCTCGCCCGCCCTCGGCCAGCACACGGACGAGGTGCTGCGTGCTGGTGGACTATCGGAGGCGGAAGTGGGCGCGCTGCGCCAGCAGGGCGTGGCGCGGTAGGTCAGGCCGGGGAGGGGATCGGGAAGGCGCGCAGCGCGGCGCCGACTTCGTCCGCGCGCGGCACGCCGACCAGGTTCACCCCGTGGGAGACCCCGAGGAACTCGACGCCCAGCACCTCTCCGGACGCGCTGTAGTCCACCTGACGGCCATCCCCGAGTTCCTCGGTGCGGGCGACGTCCCCGGGCGTGATGTGCTGGTAGTAGACGTAGAGCGCGTCTGCATCAGGATCGAACCGGATCATGAAACCACTCATGGTCAGCGACCTCGCTGCGTCCACCACACCATCACCACACGTGTCGGTCACCGTCTCATCCACGATAACCGAGATGCGAGGCCTCCATCGAGTTCCGCTTTGTGCCATCAAATTGGCCTGCACGTCTGAGCGGTCGCTAGTCTCCGTGAGGTAGCAGGAGGCGCACCGTGCCAGAGGTATCCCAGGAGCAGTTCGACGCGATCCTCGACCTGCTCGACGAACTTCCCGGCCGTATCGGTCCGCTGTCTGAGGCGTTCCACGGAGTAGGATCGCCCGGCTCGAGAGCGGCTGAGGAACTGGCAACCACGAGTTACATCGCGGAGCCCTACAGCCTCAGCTTGCAGACGATCATCTTCGCCGGCGACCACGCCTTCGCACTCAGGCGCGTCCTCACGAGTCCCGTGATGACCTTTGCTCCCTGGACTCTCACGCGGGGCATCGTTGAAGCCTGCAGTCAGACACTTTGGCTGCTTGATCCCGCTCTTAGCGCGCAACTTCGCGTCGCGCGTGGCTTGAATGCCCGGCTCTCGAGCATCGACGACAGCGAGAGGTTCCTTAGAGGCTCGAATCAGCCGCAGGCAGCCGAGGAACTGACCCGTCTGAGAACTCGGCGCGAGCACCTCGCCGCCGTGGCTGCCGGAGAGGGTATCGGGGTACATCGGAAGAAAGGACGCATAGTCGGCTTCGGTGAAACCGTGCCGACCATCTCGCAGATCGTCAGGGCAGCGGGTTATGGGAGAGAGTACAGCCTGCTCTCGGGCGTCGCGCACCAACGAAGCTGGGCAACGACGTCGATGGGCTTCACTGTTGTTGACGACGAGGTTGACCATGGTCTTGGCACGAAGCGGCTCGAACAACAGATATCCCCGCTCCAGGTAATGCATCTCACGACGGTTTCGCTCCAAGCCGTCATCGAGGCTATGTATCGCTTCGTTGTGTTCTCGGGATGGGAGCCGCGACTCTTCGCGGCTGATATCGACGCAATTCTCGACCAGACGATTCTGTCGCAGCGTCTGCGGCCTTGGAGACGCTGACTTCGCGACCGGTCGTCTGGTTAAACGAATGCGAAGGGCGCCGATCACTCGGCGCCCTTCCAATTACCCCTGCCGCACGACCTGGGGAGCGTCGGCGGACGGAACAGTCTGTGTCAGCGGTGGCGAATGCTACTCCACCGTCACCGTCTTGGCGAGGTTCCGTGGCTGGTCCACGTCCGCACCTCGTCGGGTGGCAATGTAGTACGAGAGCAGTTGGAGGGGTACCACCGCCACGATCGGCGTCAGCATCGGGTCGACTTCCGGCATCTCGATGAGGTCGGTGGCGACGCCCTCCAGCGAGCGGTCGCCCTGCGAGACGAGCGCGATCACGAGGCCGTGGCGAGCACGTACCTGCTCGATGTTCGAACGCATCTTGTCGAAGACCTCGTCACGGGGCGTGATCGCCACAGTCGGCATCTGCTCGTCGATGAGCGCGATGGGGCCGTGCTTCATCTCGCCGGCGGCGTAGCCCTCCGCGTGGATGTAGGAGACCTCCTTGAGCTTCAGGGCGCCCTCCAGGGCCACCGGGTAGCCCAGGCCGCGTCCCAGGAAGAGGAAGTCGTCGTAGACGGCGTAGCGGTCCGCCAGCGCCTCGATCTGCGGGCCGAGGTCGAGCGCCGCGCCGATGGCCGCAGGGAGGTGGAGCGCCGCCTGCACCTGCTGCGCCTCCACGGACGGGTCGAGGGTGCCTCGAAGCCGCCCGAGGTAGAGCGCGAGACCGTGCAGGATCACCATGGACGCGACCAGGGTCTTGGTGGAGGCGACGGCGATCTCCGGACCGGTGCGCATCAGCAGCGTGCCGTCCGCGACGCGGGTGGTCTGGGCGCCGGGGGTGTTGCAGAGCGTGATCTGCGGACAGCCGGCCCGCTTCGCCTCGTCCATCGCGGCGAGGGTGTCCACGGTCTCGCCGGACTGAGCGACCGAGATCACCAGTGTGTGCTCGTCCAGCACCGGCTGGCGGTAGCGGAACTCCGCTGAGTTATCGACCTCAGCGGGAAGTCGCGCGAAGCGCTCGAAGTAGTGACGGCCGACCATCGCGGAATGCATGGACGTGCCCATGCCGACGAGCACGACGCGCGTCAGCGCCTTCGCCCAGGCGGCGTCGAACGGGACTTCTCCCGAGTAGTCGACGCGGAGCGGGCCGGTCAGATAGCGGCCGCGCATCGCGTTCAGCACGGCATCCGGCTGCTCGTGGATCTCCTTCAGCATGAAGTGCTTGTACGGGCCCTTCACGGCGGAGACCGGGTCGTAAGGGAGGACCTCGATCGTCTTCGCGATCTCGGCACCCTCGATGTCCACGTAGCGCACGCTGTCGGCGTGCATGTCCACGAACTCGCCGGGCTCCAGGAAGGTCACGCGCCGCGTGTGCGGAAGCAGGGCGCCGAGGTCGGAGGCGAGCAGGTGCTCGCCCTCGCCCGTGCCGATGACGATGCCGCCGGCGTTGCCGACGCGCGCCGCCACCATGCGCCCGGGCTCGTGCACCGCGACCGCGACCAGCGAGTAGGCGCCGCGCGCGAGCGCGACGACGTGGCGCAACGCGTCCAGCAGGTCCTCGCCCCGCTCCACCTCGCCTGCGAGCATGTGCGCGAGCACCTCCGTGTCCGTCTCGGAGCGGAAGGGGCCGCGGCCGTAGCGCGCGCGGAGTTCCTCGAAGTTCTCGATGATGCCGTTGTGGATGACGGCGATCACGCCGTCCGGGTCGAGTTGCGGGTGGGCGTTGCGGTCGCTCGGCTCGCCGTGCGTGGCCCAGCGCGTGTGGCCGATGCCGGAGGTCGCCGGTGGCAGGACGCCCTCCACGCGCTGGACAAGCGCGTCGAGCTTGCCGGTGGCGTGGGCGACGTAGAAGCGCTGGTCGGCGTCGAAGAGCGCGATGCCCGCGGAGTCATACCCGCGGTACTCGAGCCGTCGCAGTCCGTCGAGGAGGATGGGGCCAGCCGGTCGCCGGCCGGTGTATCCGACAATGCCGCACATGGGCGTCGCTCCCGAGCATCCCCCGCGCCCGTTCTGAGCAGTTTACCCCACGTCCCGGGAGGAGGCGCTACTCGGCCTCGCTGGCCCCGGGATCCTCGGTCGCCTCATCCGGCGTCACGCCGGGGGTGGGGGTGCGTTCCGCGCGGGCGCGCGCGGCGATGATCGAGCCGTTCGTGTGCTCGCCGTACACCCCGCGCAGTTCCTCGGGAAGCATCGCCGCGATGCGCCGCATCATCTGGTCGGTGCCGGCCTCCGCGGCGTCGCCGCCGGGCACCTTCGCGTCGAGGGTGAACGCGGGGCCGAAGGTCACCGTGACCCGCGGGCGGCGGAGGAGCGCCCAGGCGAGGAAGACATGCGGCTTCTTCACCCGTGAGCCGGTGATCGCCACCGGGACCACGGGCGCCCTCGCCAGCAGCGCCACCATCGCCGCGCCGGGGAGCGCGGCGCGCATCCCCTCGCCACGGGAGCGGGTGCCTTCCGGGAACATCAGGACGACCTCACCGTTGCGCAGGAAGTTGCGTGCGACGCGCAGGGCGCCCATATCGCTGGAGAACCGGCGCACGGGGAACGCGCCGTACGCCCAGAACCACCAGCCGATGAGCGGCACCTCGAACAGCTCGCGCTTCGCCATGGGGTGGACACGCCGGCCGACCGAGGCGGCGACGAGCGGCGGGTCGAGGTTGTCGAGGTGGTTCGAGACGAGCACCAGCGGGCCCTCGGCCGGGATGTGCTCACGGCCGTGGACCTCCCACCGGGCAAAGGTGAACAGCACCAGCCGGGTCAGCACCGTGGAGGCGGCATAGGGGATGCGCAGGAGGAGCCGGCGGAACAGGGTCATCGCACGGACAGCCTACGCCGTGGCGCCGTTCATGGCCCGGTAGTGCTCCAGCGTCCGCTCCACGACCTGGTCGATGCCGAGCGCGTCGGTGTCGATCACCAGCGCATCGTCGGCAGCCTGTTCGCGCTTGATGGCGCGGTGGCCGGTGTTGTCCAGTTCGTCGCGGCGACGCGTGGCGGTCAGCACCTGGTCGAAGTTGGTCTGGCGGCCCGAGTCCAGTTCCTCGCCCAGGCGGCGACGCGCACGGATCTCCGTAGAGGCGTCTAGGAACACCTTGGTGCGCGCCTCGACGAGGACGCGCGTACCGATGTCGCGGCCCGCCATCACCACCGGTTCGCGGGACGCGATGGTGCGCTGGCGGCGCACTAGTTCATCGCGGACCTCGCTGATGCGTGAGACGAGCGAGACGTTCCGCTCCACCTCCGGGTCGCGCAGCAGGGGGGTGACGTCCATCCCATCGAGGACGATGCGCGGGTCGGTGGGCTCCTCCCAGCGCATATCGAGGTCGAGCGACTTCACCATCGCCGTGACGGCGGCCTCGTCCTCGATGTCCAGGGTGCCGCGGAGCGCGGCCAGCGTGCAGGCGCGATACATCAGGCCGGTGTCGAAGAAGCCGATGCGGAGCGCCTCCGCGACCGCGCGGCCAACGACACTCTTACCGGAAGCGGTGGGGCCGTCGATGGCGACGCTGCGAGCAATCGATTCAGGCGCGTCGGCGGGCATCCGGTCCCTCTCAGCGGGTGGTTAGGTTCCGGGAATCATAGGCAGCCCCTGATCTCAGGCGCTACCCGCCTCCTCCAGACCGACCAGGCGCCGGAGTTCGGCCACCTCATCCGTGGTCAGTGGGCGGGAGGCGCCGGGCACAAGGTCGCCGAGGGTGACCGGGCCGAACGAGGTACGGCGGAGCACCATCACGCGGTGGCCCACCGCCTCGAACATCCGGCGCACCTGGCGGTTGCGACCTTCGTGGATCGTGATGCGCACCAGCGTGTCGCGGTTGGATCCGGCGATGCGCTCCACCTGCGCGGGGGCCGTGCGGCCATCCTCGATCTCCACGCCCGCGCGCAGGGCATCGAGTGTCCTTTCCGACACGACGCCTTCGACGAACGCCTCGTACGCCTTCGGGACGTGGTAGCGGGGGTGGGTGAGCCGGTGGACCAGTTCGCCGTCCGTGGAAAGCAGGAGGACGCCCGAGGTGTCGATGTCCAGGCGGCCCGCGTAACGCAGGCTCGGCGGTGCGTCCGGCAGCAGGTCGTAGATGGTGGGACGGCCCTGCTCGTCGGAAGCGGTAACGACATAATCAATCGGCTTGTAGAGCAGCATCGTCGTGTCGGTTAGCCGAAACGAGACCGGTGATCCGTCCACCTCGATCAGGTCAGTGTCGGGATCGGCGCGGGTGCCGAGGGTGGCGACCGTGCCGTTCACGCGCACGCGACCGGCGGCGATCAGCGCCTCCGCAGAGCGGCGGCTGCCATGCCCGGCGCGAGCGAGCAGCTTCTGGAGGCGTTCGGGGGATGGGTTATCGGCGACGGGTGATGATCCGCTCGACCACGACGGTCTCGGTGACCATCCCGCGTAGCAGGCCCGCCTCGGCACGGACGGGAGGCGTGAGGACCGTCTGCACGCCCAGCGACGAGGCGGCGCGCAGCGCCAGGCTGGCGACGGCGCGCTCGGCGGCCAGGGTCGCCACGACCACGCTCGCCACGGAGGCGACCACCGGCACGACGCGG
>JAUXUW010000091.1 GCA_030684635.1 Dehalococcoidia bacterium | reverse complement strand
TGGCGGCTCGTCGCTCTACGTGAAGGACCTGGAGTCGGAGGTCCGCGCGGCCGACTGATGCGGCGGGACTGAGGCAGGCCTCGGCGGGTGTTACGCTCGATGTGGTGGTGATCCCACCGAATCGGTTCGGAGCGACCCAGTGAGCGACGCACCGTTCCACTTCTCGCCCCGCCCCAACCGGGCCGCGGAGATCCCGTGGCAGGAGTGGGGCCCGGAGGTCTTTGACCGCGCGCATCGCGAGGACCGTCCGATCCTGCTTTCGATCTCCGGGACGTGGTGCCACTGGTGCCACGTCATGGACGAGACGACCTACTCCGACCCGCGCATCATTGACATGCTCACGAGCCGCTTCATCCCGATCCGCGTGGACACGGATGAGCGACCGGACGTGAACGGCCGCTACAACGCTGGCGGCTGGCCGACGACCGCCTTCCTCACGCCCGAGGGTGATGTCATCGCCTCCGCGACCTACCTCGACCCGGAGCAGATGCTGGAGGCCACGCGCACCGTGCTGGAGGGCTGGCTGGTGAACCGCGAGGGTGTAGTGCAGCAGGTGGAGGCGGCCCGCGCGATGCGCGCCGCCGAGCGTGCCGCCGCCCGTGCGCAGCGTGGCCCGGGCCTGCTGACGCCGAGCATCCTGGATGCCGTGGTTGACCTGCTCGATCAGCGCTTCACCGAGCCTGTCGCGGGGCTGACCGAGGACGGCGCGACCCCCGGCTCCGAGCGGGCGCGCCTGCGCTTCCCGCACCCGGACGCCCTGCGCCTGTGGCGCTACGTCCACCACCGCCGCGGCACCCCCGGCGCCCTCGGACGGGCGGAGGCGACCTGGTCCGCGATGACCGAGGGCGGGCTGTTCGACCCGATCGACGGCGGGTTCTTCCGCTACTCGACCCAGCCCGACTGGTCGAAGCCTCACGTGGAGAAGCTGGCGCGCGATCAGGGTGCATTGCTGCAGGTGGCCGCCGAACTGGCGCTCACCGACCTCGACTGGCGGGACGCGCAGCGCGATGTTGTCGGGCGGCTGGTGGCGTATGTCGCCGGCACGCTGGGCGACGCGCAAGGTGGCATCGCGAACGCGCAGGACGCCGACGAGGTCTACCACGCGGCTTCTGAGGCGGAGCGCGAACTGATGACCCCGCCGGTCGTGGACCAGCGCGTCTTCACCGCCTCGTGCGCGGTCGCGGCGCGGGGGCTGATCGCGGTCGGCGTCGCCTTCGACCGGCGCGACTGGACGGAGCGCGGCCTGCGGGCCGTGGACTTCCTGCTCATGCACGCGCGCGCGGGCGAGGCGGGCATGTACCACGCCTACGACGGCGGCCCGTACCTGATGGGCATCCTGGACGACCAGGCGCAGATGCTGCTCGCGCTCCTCGAGGCGTACGAGGTGAGCGGGATCCCGTCGCGGCTGGAGCACGCCCGCTGGTTGGCGCGCGCGATGGACGAGCACTGGCTGGACCCCGGCATGGGCTTCCGCGACGTCGCCTTCGACCACGACGACACTGCGCTGCTCGCCGAGCCGGCGGTGGCGCTGGCCTCCAACGTGGCGGCGGCGGAGGGCTTCCTGTGGCTCGGACGCCTCACCCACGACGAGCGGTTCCTGGACACGGCGTCCAGCACGCTGGCGTTCTTCGCCCCCGGCATCGAGGCGCGTGGCCTGGCCGCGGCCGACTACGCGCGGGTGGTGGACCGGCTGCTGTCCGCCGAGCCGGAGTTCAAGATCATCGCCGAGTGGCCGGGCGGCGAGCCGGACCGCCTGGCCGACCCGCTCCACCGCGCCGCCCTGCGGCTGCCGCTGGCTTCGAGGACGGTGCAGCGCCTGAACCCGGAGCAGGACGACCTGCTCTTCTACTCACTGGGCCTGCCGCGCGACGTGGTGAAGGTGGCCTACGTCTGCTCCGGCCACACCTGCTCGGCGCCGGTCGCCTCGCCCGAGGGGCTGCTGGGCGCCGTGGAGGAAGTCCTCGCCGCCCCGTCGTGGTGAGTCTGGCTGGTGGTCAGTTACCTACACGTCCGGCGCGCCGATGACGCTGGGGGCTCCCGGCGGGCGGAACACGTCGCGCGCGTGCTGGATGC
>JAUXUW010000020.1 GCA_030684635.1 Dehalococcoidia bacterium | reverse complement strand
ATCTGCCCAAAGCACGGACAGGTGGCTTCTACTCACCGACCCCGACCTCACCTCGCGACCTAGTCCCCCCTAGACCGCCACCTGCGTCAGTCCCGGGCTCACCTCCAGCGGGGCGCCGGTGAGGCTGGTGATCTCCTCCGCGGTATAGCCGGGGGCGTGCTCTTCGAGGATGAAGCGGCCGTCGCGGACGGCGATCACGGCGATGTCGGTGACGATCAGCGTCACGCCTCGGGCGGCGGTCACCGGCAGCGTGCAGTGCTCGAGGAGACGCGGGCCGCCCTCGCGGGTGGTGTGCTCCATCGCGAGCCAGATCTGCTTTGCACTGGCGACGAGGTCCATCGCCCCGCCGATGCCGCCGAGCTGGTCGAAGGGCGCGTTGCTGAGGCGCCAGTTGGCGAAGGAGCCATCGCGCGCCGCCTCGTACGCGCCGAGGACGGTGACATCGAGGCGGCCCGAGCGCACGAGCGAGAACGAATCGGCGTGGTGCACAAACGACGCGCCCGGCACCAGCGTCACCTGCTGGCCGCCGGCGTTCACGATGTCGTGGTCGCCCTCGCCCGGCTCCGCGAGACGGCTGTAGCCGATCACGCCGTTCTCGGAGGTGAACGTGACGTCGTCCTCGGCCTTGACGTGGTTCGAGGCGAGCGTGGGGATGCCGATGCCCAGGTTCACGAGCCAGCCCGGTTCCAGCCGCCGGCCGATCGTCGCGGCCATCTCCTCGCGCGTCAGGCGTCGCTTGCCCTCGGTGGGCGCGGCGGCAGCGTGGGCGGGCGCGGCGGCGGCCGGCTGCGCGCGCTCGATGCGGAGCATGCCGTGCGGCTGGATCGGCACGATCCGCTCGATGTAGATGCCGGGCGTGTGGATCTCGTCGGGTGAGAGCGTGCCTGCCGGCACGATCGGCTCTTCAACCTCGACGATGGTGTGGCGTGCGGCCATTGAGGCGATCGGGTTGTAGTTACGGCCGGCGTGCCGGAAGACCAGGTTTCCGGCGGTGTCCGCCTTCCATGCGCGGATGAAGGCATAGTCAGCGAAGATCGCGCGCTCCAGCACGTAGGTCTTGCCGTTGAACTCGCGGTGCTCCTTGCCTTCGGACAGCAGCGTGTCGACGCCGGCCGGGGTGTAGAAGGCGGGGATGCCGGCACCGCCCGCGCGGATGCGCTCGGCGAGCGTGCCCTGCGGCACCAGTTCCGCCTCCAGCCGTCCGTCCTTCACCATTTGCTCCGGGATCGAGAGCCGCGAGGGGTGCGTCGCCGCGGTGAAGGAGGAGATCACCTTCTTCACGCGGCCTTCCTCGACAAGGTCGCCGACGCCCTTCGCTCGCGCGTCCGCCGAGGAACCACCGACGCCGTTGGCGACGACGGTCATCCCCTTCGCACCCTGGTGATAGAGCGCGGTCAGCAGGTTCCACGGCATCCCCGTGCCACCGAAGCCCGGGATGATCAGCGTGATCCCGTCCGGGATGTCCGCCACCGCTTCCGCCATCGTCTCGAAGACCCTCGGACGCGCCATCTTGCATCCAGCCCTTCCGAGGGGGCGCACCGCCCCGCTCCGCGCCGGGAAGGTATCCCGCGGACGGGCATGCTGACAATGACGAACGTGATAACAACTGTCGGCCTCGCTATCCTCCCGGATGCCGGAGAGGGGAGTGCCATGCGACGTATCAGCGCGAACGTGTACGCGGAGATCTACCTCTGGGGCTGCAACCCTGGATTCCTGACCACCAGCGATGGCGTGTTCATGGTCGACACGCCGCAGCAACCGATCGACGCGGTGCGCTGGCGTGAGCGCATCGCCGAGCACGGCACGCCGAGGCATCTCGTGAACACGGAGCCGCACGGCGACCACATCATGGGCAACGCTTACTTCCCGGGCGTGGAGGTCATCGGGCACACCTCTATGCTCCCGCGCTACGAGGAGACGATCCCGCGCATGCAATCGGCGGAGCGCGTGGAGACGATGAAGCAGGCAGACCCGGACTCCGTGTGGTTGCTGAACCACCCGGACTTCCCGCCGAACCCGCCCACTCGCCTGTTCGAGGATGAACTCACGCTCCGCCTGGGCAACCACACCGTGCGGATGATCCACATGCCCGGGCACACGAAACCGCAGACCGCAGTGTTCTTCCCGGAGGAGGGCGTGGTCTTTCCCGGCGACAACGTGTTTCACCGCGTGAAGACGTTCATCCAGGAGGGCGACCCGTGGGAGTGGCTCATCGCGCTCGATCGCCTCGCCGCGCTGGACGCGAGCGTGATCGTGCCCGGCCACGGTGAGCCGTGCGGGAACGACTACCTCGCCACGCAGCGCGAGATCATCGAGGCGTGGATCGGCGTGGTGCAGGGCTTCGTCGACCGTGGCATGAGCGAGGAGGAGGCGGTCCGGCAACCGCTGCCGCAGGTGGACCCGTACCCGATCGGCCAGCGCTTGTATGCAATCAGCGAGTCGCTTGACGTGCGCATCGTCACGAACCTGCACCGGCAGATGATGGCCCGCCGAAGCCGGTAACGGCGTGCTGCTCTGCTACGGTGGATGCGGCCCACCGAGGGCCGGGGGCGCGGACATGCGCTGCCCCACCCCCCACCTCCGAAGGAGCACCGCCATGCCAGACCTGCTGATCCCCGCCCTCGTCTTCGTCGGCGGCGTGGCCGATGTTGCCCTCGGCACGATCCGGATGCTCATGGTCACGAGCGGGCTGCGCTGGCAGGCGGCGGTCATGGCGATGGCGCAGATCGCGGTGTTCGTGCTCGCGATCGGCGCGGTCGTCACCAACCTCGACAACCCGTTCGCCATCCTCGGCTACACGCTGGGCTGGGGTGCTGGCACCTTCCTCGGGATGTGGGTGGAGGAGCGCGTCGCGCTGGGCTTCCGCCTGATCCAGGTGATCAACGGAGACAACGCCATCTCAGTCGCTGCGGAACTGCGCGCCCGCGGCTTACGCGTGACGCGCATGGAGGGATACGGCATGCGCGGCTCCGTGGAGGTCGCCATTACGGTGATCCCGAGGCGGTCACTGGACTCGGTGCGCGCGCAGATCATGGAGATCGCTCCCCGCGCCTTCATCACGGTCGAGCGCGCGGAGCGCCCCACCGGTGGCTCGTTCACCGCGGAGATCCGGTCACGCCGCATGCCGTGGATCAGGGATCGCGCCGGCTCGATCTAGCGCGCGCCGCCGCCGATCGGCGGGACGAGGTAGATCTCCGTCTCGTCCGTCACCGGAAGCAGCAACTCCCCGCCCTCCAGGATCGACCCGTCGATCGCCACCGCGATGTCGGCGCGCAGGTCGTCGCCATCCAGGAGGCGCGGGAGCAGGTCCGGCGCGACACCCCGCAGCCCCTCGAACACCTCGCGCAGCGTCGCGCCGTCCAGGTCGTAGCGGTCCGTCCCGCCGGTGAACTGACGGAGCGAGGCGGGGACGTGCAACACCGCCACGCGCGTTACTCCTCGGCCGTGAGCAGTTGCTCCAGCAGCCACGTCGGCGAGGCCGGCAGCCGCGTCACGCGCACGCCGACGGCGTCGTAGATCGCGTTGGCGATCGCCGCGAGCGGCGGCACGATCGGCACCTCGCCCACGCCCCGGACGCCGAAGGGGTGACCGGGGTTCGGCACCTCCACCAGCACCGTCTCCATCGTCGGCAGATCGTTCGCGACCGGCATGCGGTAGTCCAGGAAGGAGGAGTTCACCATCCGCCCGTTGGCGTCGTAGATGTACTCCTCGTTCAGGGCCATGCCGATACCCTGCACCACGCCGCCCTCGATCTGCCCCTCCACGTACGCGGGGTGGATCGCCTTACCGACGTCCTGCACCGCGGTGTAGCGCAGGATCGTGACCTTGCCGGTCTCCCGGTCCACCTCCAGGTCCACGATGTTCGCGCCGAAGCAGGCGCCCACCTTCCCCACCGTGGTGGAGATGATGTCCGACTGGCCCTGGATATTGCCGCCCGTGGAGGCCAGCCGCTTCGCCGCCTCTTTGAACGTCATTACATTGCCATCGGGACCGTGGAGCGAGGCGTCGGCGGGGTCGTACGACACGGTCGAAGCGTCCACGTTCCAGATCTTTGCGGCGCGCTGCTCCAGCTGCTGGCGGACATCGAGCGCCGCCTGCACCACCGCGAGGCCGGTCGCGAACGTGGTGCGACTGCCGCCGGTGTTCGCCGTGTAGCCGATGGTGTCCGTGTCGCCGACGAGCGAGTTCACGTCCGCGTACGGAATGCCCATCGTCTCCGCGAACTGCATCGCCAGTGACGCGCGCTGCCCGCCGATGTCGACGGAGCCGGTCACCAGCGTGACGCGCCCGTCCGAGTGCACGTTCGCATACGCGGAGGACTCGCCGCCGCCGTTCTGCCAGAAGCCCATCGAGATACCTCGACCCTGGTCCTTACCCAGCGTCTCCGAGCGGTAGTGCGGGTGGTCGATCACCGCCTTCATCACGTCACGCGCACCGATCGAGCCATGCGTTGCGCCGTCGCTGCGCTGGGCGCCCTGCTCGGCGCAGTTCTTCAGCCGCAGGTCCATTGGGTCCATCTCAAGGCGTTCTGCGATCTCGTTCAGGAGCGACTCGACCGCGAACTCCGCCGCCGGAGCGCCCGGAGCGCGGTACGCGGCCACCTTCGGGCGGTTCACCACCACGTCGTATCCGACGATGCGCTGGTTCGGGACGATGTACGGGCCGAGGGCGCAGCGCGCGCCACCGGCGACCGGAGAGCCCGGATACGCCCCCGCCTCGTACCAGAGTTTGATGTCCGCGGCGACCAGCGTGCCGTCACGCTTCGCGCCGATGCGCACCCAGGAGCGCGTGCCGGAGGTGGGGCCGGTGGCCTCCAGCACCTCGGTGCGGTTCATCGTCAGCTGCACCGGGCGGCCCGTCTTCTTCGAGAGCAGCGCCGCGAGCGGCTCCAGGTAGACGACGTTCTTCGCGCCGAAGCCGCCGCCGATCTCCGCCGGGATCACGCGCAGCATGCTCACCGGAAGGTTGAGCGTGCGCGCAACGTTGCCGCGGATGCCGAACGCGCCCTGCGTGCTCGTCCAGATCGTGACCTTGCCGTCCTGACTCCACACCGCCGTCGCGTTGTGCGGCTCGATGTAGCCCTGGTGCACCATCGCCGTCTCGTATGTGCGCTCCATGATCACGTCCGCGTCCGCGAACCCCTGCTCCAGGTCGCCGAACCCGAGGTTGATCGTGCGCGCGATGTTGGAGGGCCGCCCGTCGACCGGCTCGAAGAGGCCGGGGACCAGCGCTTCCTTCCCGTCGTCGTGCAGGATCGGCGCGTCCGGGCGCAGCGCGTCGTCGATCGTGACGACTGCCGGCAGCACCTCGTACTCGATGTCGATCAGTTCGAGGGCATCCTCGGCGACGTGATGGTTGCGGGCGGCGACTGCCGCGATCGGGTGGCCGCGGAACAGCACCTTGCGACGAGCGAGGATGCGCTCGGAGTCCCACGCCGTGGGCATGGGGCCGCGCACGGTCTCCATGACCTGCTCGTGCGGCTCGGGCAGGTCATCGAAGGTGACCACGGCCATGACGCCGGGGAGCGCCAGCGCTCGGGAGATATCGATGCGCTTGATGATCGCGTGGGCGTGCGGGCTGCGCTTCACGCGCCCCTGCAGCAGCCCCGGCAGCCGCACGTCCGCGCCGTAGGTCGCGCGACCGGTGACCTTGTCCACGCCGTCCGGGCGGATCGGGCGAGTCCCGATGACGCGAGGCTCCTCGGTCATGGTCATGGATGGCCACCTTTCTCGGACGTGCTGCGGAAACGTCATGGTACATCGCCCTGCCGAGGCCGCGCGCGCGGCTGGAAGCGGAGTGACGCGCTACTTGCGCCGCCCGAGGAACACGACGTGCTTGCGGCCCTTTGATCCGTGCGCCGCGACCGGGTGCGTGGAGGGCGCGTAGCCCGCGGCGCGCAGCCGGCCCTCGAACGTTCGGTCGTGGCCCACGGACCACACCGCCAGCGCGCCGCCGGGGCGTAGCGCCCGGTAACAGGCGGCGAGGCCGGCCGGCGTGTAGAGCCAGCCGTTGCCGCGCTGCGTCAGTGCGTCCGGCCCGTTGTCCACGTCCAGCAGGATCGCGTCGAAGCGCCCGCTGCTGTCGCGGATGATCTGCGCCACGTCGCCCTGGATGACCTCGGTGCGCGGGTCGTCCAGCGGGTTCCCGGCGAGCGGGCCGAGGGGGCCGCGGTTCCATTCGATCACCTCGGGGACGAGCTCGCCGACCACGGCGGTGGCGCGTGCCGGCAGCAGCGCGAGCACGGCGGCGAGCGTGTAGCCCATGCCCCGCCCGCCGATGAGGACGCACGCGCCGTCCTGCGGA
>JAUXUW010000088.1 GCA_030684635.1 Dehalococcoidia bacterium | reverse complement strand
GAGGAGTTCGCCGCGGCGCGCACCGCCGATGCCGAGCGCGATCGCGTTCACGGTGAAGTCGCGCCGCTCCAGATCCGCCTCGACGCGGGCGGTGGCGCGGACCACCGGGAGGTTGCCAGGTGCGACATAATGTTCCGTGCGGAGTCGCGCGAGGTCGAGTTGCCGGCCGCCCGCGACGACCGTGGCGGTGCCGAAGCGGTCTGTCACCTCGGAAGTTGCGCCGGGGTCGGACAGGGCGGCCAGCACGGCCCCGACGAAGGGGCCCGGGTCGCCGGCGACGGCCACGTCCAGGTCATTGATCGGCCGTCCCAGGGCGATGTCCCGGACGGCGCCGCCGACCGCCCACGCCTCGGTCCCGAGTGCGTCTGCGGCGGACTCCACGGCGGTCAGCAATCTACGGGCGGGGGGATCGAGGGCGCTGCGGAGCGCCTTCAAGGTAGGGCGTGTAAGCGGGTGATCAGATATTGACACTGATACGGGCGCTTCCTACGATGCCTCGACCCGGTAGATTCTCCCCAGAATCTCCAGCCGTCCTCCGGGAGAACATCGTACGCGCCGTACCTGCGCGTGCGACCGGAGAGGCGTGGGCGTGACCCCCGTGACGGAAGATCGCGCCACCGGCACCTCGTCATCCCTGCGGCCGCTGCGCGCGCTCGAGGAGCGCCTGCTCGTGACCTTCGCGGATGCGGAGTTGCTCCGGGCCGCGCTGACCCACCCTTCCTACTCCAACGAGCATCCCGAGGATCCGCTGCCGACCAACGAGCGGCTGGAGTTCCTGGGGGACGCGATCCTAGGCGCGATCGTCGCGGAGACCCTCTACCAGCGTTTCCCGCTGGTCCAGGAGGGCCGCCTGACGGAGTGGCGGTCCGCCCTCGTGTGCGGCCCCACGCTCTCCCGCGTGGCGACCGACCTGCTGGAACTCGGGGACTGGCTGCGCCTCGGGCGCGGCGAGGAGCAGACCGGCGGCCGCGAGCGCGAGGGGAACCTGGAGCGCGCGTACGAGGCGATCGTTGGCGCGATCTACCTGGACGGTGGCCTGGAGGCGGCGCGTGCGTTCGTCACGCGTTCCCTGGGCGCTGAGTTCGAGGCGCTGGAGCGCGACCCCGGGGTGCTGAACCCCAAGGGCACGCTGCAGCAGCTGGCGCAGGACGTGCTCGGACGGCCCGACTACGTCCTGGTGGCGCAGGAAGGCCCGGAACACGACCGGACGTTCTCCGTGGAGGTGCGCCTCCGTGGGGAAGCGCTCGGCCTGGGCCGGGCCGGGTCCAAGCAGGAGGCGGAGAAGGAGGCGGCGCGACAGGCGCTGGCCATCCTCCGCGCCCGGCTGGACGCCGGGGCGGGACGAACATCGCAGGCGGGGGCAGACGGGGCGGCGGGACAAGCCGCCCCCGGGGATGAGGGCTAGGTGTACCTCCGACGGATGGAAGTCCACGGCTTCAAGGCCTTCGCGGACCGGCAACGGTTCGAGTTCGGCCCGGGCCTGACCGTGATCGCCGGGCCCAACGGGTCCGGCAAGTCGAACGTGGCGGACGCCCTGCGCTGGGCGCTCGGCGAGCAGTCGGCGAAGCAGATCCGTGCCCGCAAGACGGAGGACGTGATCTTCTCCGGCTCCGACAAGCGCCGCGCGCTGGGCATGGCGGAGGTCACGATCATCCTGGACAACTCGGAGGGCTGGATGCCCATCGAGTTCTCCGAGGTGTCCGTGACGCGTCGCGCGCACCGCACCGGCGAAAACGAGTACCTGATCAACGGCCAGCAGGTCCGCCTCTCGGACGTGGTGGACCTGTTCCGCCGCGCCCAGGTGGGCCAGAATTCCTACGCGCATATGACGCAGGGCCTCGTGGACGAGGTGCTGAGCCTGAAGCCGCAGGACCGGCGCGAACTGATCGAGGAGGCGGCGGACCTGCGCCGTCACCGCCACCAGCTGACGCTCTCTGAGCGCCGGATGGTGGAGACGCGCGACAATCTGGGCCACGTCCGCATGCTGATCCGGGAGGTGGAGCCGCGCCTGCGCGCCCTCCAGCGCCAGTCGAAGCGCGCCGCCCGCTACCAGGAACTCGCCGGCGAGCTCGGCGAGATCCTCCAGGTCTCGTTCGAGGCCGACCTGCGCCAGGCGCGGGAGGCGCAGACCGCGTCCCAGTCCGCGCATGACCAGCACACGCAGGCGTTCGTGGTCGCGCGCGACGAGATGCAGCGCATCGAGGCTCGCCTCGGCGAGTTGCAGTCGGTCGTCGGCGAGCGCCGCGGCCGGCTGGAGGCGTTGCAGCGCCGCGAGCGCGAACTCGCGGAGGAGGGGCTGCGGCTGGAGCAGGCGGTCGCGCTCGCGCAGCAGCGGCTGCAGATGCTCGGCGAGCGGCGCGAGGAACTTGATCGCGCGATCGAGGCCACCGCGATCCCCGAGGACGACGCCGGTTCGATCGACGCGATGATCGGGGAGTTCGACCGCCGCGTGACGGAGGAGCAGACCCGCCTCGCGCGTGAGCGCCAGGCGCTGACCTCCGCCGACGAGGCGACTCGCACCGTGCTGCGCGACCTGTCCGAGGCGGAGGCGCGCCGCGCCCGCCTGGAGGCGGAGCGGGACGACCTGCGCCGCCGCATTGAGGAGGAGACCCAGCGCGCCGCGCGCCGTGAGCAGCAGCGCGTGGAGGCGGCCGGGCAACTGGAGGCGCTGCGCGTCCAGGCGACCGAGCAGATCGCCTCGCTCGAAGCGCACGCGCGCGAAGCCGCCG
>JAUXUW010000081.1 GCA_030684635.1 Dehalococcoidia bacterium | reverse complement strand
GAAGGTGCCGGCGAACCAGAAGACCAGTAGCGCCGCGAGCGGATCACGACGCCGCAGCACCAGCCACGGCCCCGCGACGAGCGCCGGCAACAGCACCAGCGACTCGTACAACGGCAGCATCATCAGGTAGTAGAACCCGGGCTGCTCCCCGCGACGCACATCGTGCTGCGCGATCCAGTAGTCGAGCGAGGTCCAGAACGGCCCGGCGATGCCCTCCAGGTTCGTGCCGAAGGTCGTGTAGAGCGGCACGGTGACCAGCAGGAACACCGCCACCGCGGCCGGCCAGCGCTGCGCGTCCCACATCATCCCGACGGTGATCGAGCCGGCCCACAGCACGGCCACCGTCGCCACGCCGACGACGCGCAGGGTGTCGTCCGCCAGCGGCCCCGCGACCGCCTCGGCGGGGATGCGGACGGCCGCCGCCAGCAGCGGCAGCACCAGCGTGCCCGTCAGCACCAGCAGGTCCGCCTCGCGCGGGCGTTCCGTCAGCCCCAGCCGCTCGCGCAGCGGGCGCAGCGGCCGCCACAGCGCGGCGAACACCCACGCCGAGGGGACCAACCACGCGCCGTGCAGCGCCAGCGTCCGGAGCGGCACGCGCTCACCCCGGCGGTGCGCCCAGAACCACTCGTGCGCGGCGGCGAGGTTCAGGTACAGCAGCAGCACGGCCGCCGTCAGGTAGGCGCTCTCTTTCGTCGCGAACGCGAAGGCGGTCGCGCCCGCGAACAGCAGCAGCCACCGCTCGCGTCCGTCGTCCCGGTAGCGCCACACCGCGACGAACTGGAGCACGGTGAACAGCGCGATGAACGCGTCCTCTCGCGCGAACCGCGTGTAGTACAGGAGCGAGGGCGAGACGCAGAGGAACAGCGCCGCGAGCACCGTCCCCGGCCCGCCGAGCCAGCGGCGGAGCAGCAACGGCGTGCAGACGAGCGCGGTGCCGAACAGCGCGTGCGGCCAGCGCGCCATCGCGTCGCCGTCCCCGAACAGGACAAAGAACAGCGCCATGATGTGGAACTGGAACGGCCCGTGCATGAGCGGGTTGTGGCGGTAGCCGTCGCCCGAGGACAGGTACCACGAGTAGGTCGCGTGCAGCGATTCGTCGTGGTGCAGCGCGCGCGCGTCCAGCCCGACCGTGCGCGTGACAAGCGCCACGAGGGCGACCGCCATCACCGCCCACGTCACGGCGTCCGGCCGGAACGGCCGCGGCGACACGCGGGCCAGCCAGCCGCTCACGGCGCGGCCTCGACGGGGACGGCGTAGATGCGCGCCTGCGGCGTCTGGAACACCAGCGGCCAGCCCGAGAGGCGTCCGATCACGTCATAGCCGTAGCGGGTCAGCTCCTCGAAGCCGACATAGACGTGGGTGACCCCGCTCCGCCGCGCGGCGGCCAGGCCGGCCTCCGTCGCGCCGTCCTGGTAGATCGCGTCGACGTCCGTGCGGCGCGCGGCCTCGTGGATCTCGCCGCGCCACTGGCGCTGGTGGCCCGGCCAGCCGAGGACGGTGGGGACGCCTGAGGCGCCGGCGAGGAGGTTGCCGCGGCTGTACGACTCGGAGACCGCCTGCACCAGCACTGCCTCTTCTGGATCGAGGTTCGCGCGCGCCCAGGCGCTGGCCGCCGCGACGCCGGGGTCGCTCCGTTCAAGGTAGGCGATCGCATCCAATCCGCGCTCCTGACCCTCGCGCGCGCGGCTCACGGCGAGCGCCGGCGTCGCCAGCACGCACAGTAAGGTCACTACGGCGGCCGGACCGAGGGTGGCCCGCGCCGCACTCCTCGAAAGCCACGCCGGGCGGGACGCGCGCTCCACGGCGATCCCACCGAGGGCGCCCGCGGCGACCGCCAGCAGCGCCCAGGCGTGGAACCAGAACTTGAAGACGGTGTTCAGCCGCCCCGGGAAGGCGTCCGCCACCCGCACCAGCTCGGTGAGCAGCAGGATCGCGATCACGGCCGCCGCCAGCGCCAGCGCGGCGGCCAGTCCGCGATCGCGCCGCGTGTCTGCCGCATGGGCGCTGCCGCCGAGCCAGCCGGCGAGGGCGACCAGGCCCGCGAGCGTCACCCACCCGCCGGCGCGATCGGTTATCTCGGCGCCCGTGCCGGCGAGCACCACCGCGACCAGCCACGCGGCCACCGGCAGCGCCGCGACGATCAGCGCCGTGCGCCAGCGCCCGGGACGCACGCCGAGGAACGCCGCGGCGAGAAGCATCGGCAGCAGCGGCGCGAGCCAGACGAGCAGCCAGCGCACCGGGTCGGAGTGCTCGCCCGTCACGGGCGCAGCGCCGACCGGCGGGGGGTCGATGCCGTCGAAGAACGGGAACGCGATCACCAGCGCGATCACGGCCGGGACGGCCGCGTACCGCGCCGCGAGGAATAACGCCTGCGCGAACACCCACCCGACGCGTCGCGCCACGAGGAACGCCGCCAGCCCCCAGATCGCGCCGAAGGTGACGCCGTCCCAGAGGTTGGTGAGCGGCAGCGCCGCGAGCAGCACGGCCGTCAGGACGAGCGCGTGCGGGTGCCGCAGCCAGCGCCGCCAGGAGAGCGGCGTGGCGCCCTCGAACAGCACGAGCGCGAGCGCGACCACGGTCAGCGCCAGCGGCAGCGCCAACAGGTGCGCGTGCGGGTCGCCGAGCAGCACCGTGAAGGCCGGATACTCCGAGATCGTGCCGGGGAGCACGCGCGTGGTGTTCCACCACCACCAGTACCCCTCCGGCACGCCCGTGCGGGCGCCCTCGGCCAGCGGCACGCCACCGACGCCGAGCCAGCTCCAGGCCGCCCGCCCGCCGACCCCGTTCGCCGAGAGCAGGTCCACGAGGCCCACGAGCGGCGCGACCAGCAGCAGCGTCGTCACGGCGACGCCCCCGGCTACGAGCATCGCCCGCCGCCTCGTGCCTCCGGCCATCGCGAGCAGGTCGAGCGCCAGGCCAGCCGCGGCAAGGCCGGCCGCCGCGCCCGCGGTGGCGGTGGCGAGGTTGAAGACGACCTCGGGCCCGTTGCCGGAGAGACGGCCGACGGCGTCCATCGTCGTGTGGCCCAGGTGGTAGTAGGAAAGCCGCTCGCCCGCGAGCCACGGGTCCGGCGGGGGCAGTTGCTCCGCGCGGTGCACCGCCACCAGCACCATCAGGTCCATCGGCTTCTCGGTGCCGTAGGCGTCCGGCGCGAACGACCGCGCGAACAGGATCACGGCGAACAGCACCACGAAGCCGGCCGCCGCCGCGGCGAGCGCCCGACCTCGACGCGCGAGGTCAACCAGGAGCGGCGGGTGCCGCCAGCCGATCAGCGCCGACCAGGCCCACAGGCCTGCGAGCGCGGCGGCGGCCAGCGGCGTGCCGTACGGGAGCGCGACCGTCCCCGCCAGCCAGGTCGCGACGCCGAAGACCGCGAGGCCGACCGGCAGCGCGTACGGGATGCCTCGGGAGCCCAGGCGCGCAAACAGCAGCGCGGACGGCAACAGCCCGCCCCCGGCGACCAGGAGCAGCACCAGCAACCACGACAGGCTCTCCGTCATGCGCGCCTCAATGACCGTGGGAGCCGGTTGAGCCTACGCCTCCGCGCCGGCGGGTTCACCGAGGA
This sequence comes from Dehalococcoidia bacterium, assembly GCA_030684635.1. GTDB lineage: Bacteria > Chloroflexota > Dehalococcoidia > UBA2979 > UBA2979 > W-Chloroflexi-9. The sequence continues at coordinate 2,454 of JAUXUW010000081.1, read as the reverse complement.
GGGACGCGACGAACGCACGGGGGTCGAATGGCGCCAGGTCGCCCTCGCGCTGGCCGACGCCGACGAAGCGGACCGGGAGGCCGAACTCGCGCGCGATCGCGAAGACGATGCCGCCCTTCGCGGTGCCATCCAGTTTCGTGAGCATCACACTCGTCACCTGCACGGCCTCGGTGAAGTGGCGGGCCTGCGAGAGGCCGTTCTGGCCAGTGGAAGCATCGAGCACCAGCAGCACCTCGTCCGGGCCGCGCTCGACGTGGCGCTCGATCACGCGGCGCGTCTTGGAGAGTTCCGCCATCAGGTTCTGCTTGTTCTGCAACCGGCCCGCCGTGTCGATCAGCACCACGTCATGCCCGCGCGCCTGCGCGGCGGAGATCGCGTCGAAGGCGACCGCAGCCGGGTCAGCGCCCTGGCCCTGCGCGACCACGTCGAACTTCAGCCGCTCGCCCCAGGCCTGGAGTTGCTCGATCGCCGCGGCACGGAAGGTGTCGCCCGCTGCCGCCATCACCGTGCGCCCCTCCTGCTGGTAGGCATACGCGAGCCGCCCGATCGCGGTGGTCTTGCCGGAGCCATTCACCCCGACCACCAGCACCACCCAGGGCCTGGAGGGCATCTCCGCGCCCTCCGGCAGCCCCCAGAGGCGGCCGCGTGGCGCCTCGGCGGACTCGAGCATCGCCACCAGTTCTTCAGCCAGGTAGCGGCGGACATCGTCGGAGCGGCGGGGGTTGCGGGCGCGGACGCGGCCCAGCACCTCGAAGGTGGTCTCTACGCCGGTGTCGGCGCCGATCAGCACCTCCTCCAGCGTGTCCCAGAGTTCGTCGGTGACGTCGGACGCGCCGAAGAGGCCCGTCACCCGCCCGAAGATCGACGTGCGCGTGCGCTCGAGCGCCTCCGCGGTCGCCTGGTCGCTTTCCTTGCTCCGGCCGCCGAACAACCTCACCCGCGTCCTCCAGACCACGACCCGGCGCCCGTTGCGGGCGGACACGAGACGGCCCTCCGATGGTACCGGAGGGCCGCCTCAACCATCTGACGCAGGGCTTCCCTCTAGGACGCCTGCGGGAGCGCCGCCAGTTTGAGCGAGAGCACCTGGCTGGTGGAGTCGTCACCCATGGACACGCCGTAGATGGCGTCTGCCGCCTCGATCGTGCGGCGGTTGTGTGAGATGACCACGAACTGGGAGCGCTCGCGCAGCTCCAGCAGCGTGTCCACGAACCGCCCCACGTTCGCCTCGTCCAGCGCGGCATCCACCTCGTCCAGCACCACCACCGGCGCCGGGTTCACGGAGAGCAGCGCGAACAGCAGCGCGACCGAGGTCATCGACCGCTCGCCCCCGGACAGCACGGCCATGTTGCTGATCCGCTTCCCGGGGGGCTGAGCGAAGATGTCCACGCCCGGCTCCGAGTCCGGGTCCTCCGGGTCGGCCTGGACCAGGCGGAGTTCCGCCTGCCCGCCGCCGAAGAAGCGCGTGAAGTAGACGCCGAACCGCTCGTTCACCACGTGGAAGGTCTCCACGAAGCGCTCGCGGATCAACTTCTTCAGTTCCCGGATCGCCTCCCGCAGTTCCACCTCCGCCGCCTCCAGGTCTGCGACCTGGGCGGTGAGGAAGTCGAACCGCTCCTGCTCCGCAGAGAGGTCCTCCAGAGCGTCGATGTTCACGGGGCCCAGCGCCTTGATCTCGGCACGGAGCTCCGTGATGCGCGCGCGGAGGGCCTCCACGTCCACCTCGGCGCCGCCGCGGATCGGGACCGGCAGCTCGAGCTCCGCCTCCTCCACGTCCGCGTCGCCACCGAGCGCGGCGGTGATACCTGCCGTTTCGCCCGCGGCCTTCGGCAGGGGCCGCACGACGCCGTCGTCGAGCACCTCCATGCCCTCCTCCGCGATCTCGCGGAGAAGCCGCTGGACACGCTCCGCCTGCTGGCGGAGCCGGTTCTCGCTTTCGAGCATCTCCCGCTCGACCGTGAGCAGCAGCCGTTGCGCGTCGCCGCGCGCCGCCGCCAGTTCACGTTCCTCGGCGCTCACCTCGGCCGCCTCGGCGTGGGCCGGGCCGATCGCCGCCTGCACCTCCGCGCGCTCGGCGCGGTTGTTCGCCTGGCGCTCGCGCCGGTCGCGGAGCGTCAGTTCCAGGTCTTCCTGTTCCTTCACCACGGCCGCCAGCGCCTCGCGCCGCTGCCGCAGTTCGTCCACGGCCACGCGCCGCGCGGCCACCCGCTCGTCGCGCTGAGCGACCAGCGTGCGCCGGTCCGCCTCCACCGCCGCCAGCGCCTGCGTCGCCTCCGTCACGCGCTGCGCGACGGTGTCCCGCTCCGCGCCGACCGCCGTCGAGCGGTCCCGCAGCGCCTCGATGCGCCCGGCGACTTCCTCGATGGCGGCGAGGCCGGCGGTCAGCCGCTGCTCGATCTCCGGCATGCGGGTCGCCTCGTTGGGGTCGACCTGCAGCCGGCGCTCGACGCCGGTGAT
>JAUXUW010000069.1 GCA_030684635.1 Dehalococcoidia bacterium | reverse complement strand
CCGTGCAGGGACATGTACGAGACGTCCACCACATGGAGTACACGCCCGACCAGGTGCTCGCGATGGCCGAGCCGATCGAGTAGGCCGGGCATGCCTGCTACAGCGTTACGCCCAGCGCGGCGGCCACCGTATTCATGTCCTTGTCGCCGCGCCCGCTCAGGTTGATGAGGACGATGTCGTCTGGGCGCAGTTCGCCCTTCATCTTCAGCACCTGTGCGATCGCGTGGGAGGACTCCAGTGCCGGGATGATCCCCTCGAGGCGGGACAGCGTCTGGAACGCCGCCAGCGCCTCGTCGTCGGTCACCGCGCGGTACTCGGCCCGCTCGGACACCTTCAGCCACGAGTGCTCCGGGCCCACGCCCGGGTAGTCGAGGCCGGCGGAGATCGAGTGCGCCTCGATGATCTGGCCCCAGGCGTCCTGCAGCAGATACGAGCGCGCGCCGTGGAGGATGCCCGGCCGGCCCGCGCTCAGGGTCGCGGCGTGGCGCTTGTTCAGCCCCTCGCCCGCCGCCTCGACGCCGATCAGGCGTACCGGGTCATCGACGAACGGGTGGAACAGCCCCATCGCATTCGAGCCACCACCGACGCACGCGACGGCGATCGTCGGGAGGCGGCCCTCCTTCTCGTACATCTGCTCCTTCGCCTCGCGACCGATCACGGACTGGAAGTCGCGGACCATGAGCGGGTACGGGTGCGGCCCCACCACGGAGCCGATGATGTAGTAGGTGTCGCGGACGTTGGTGACCCAGTCTCGGATCGCCTCGTTCGTCGCGTCCTTCAAAGTCCGGGAGCCCGACTCCACGGCGCGGACTTCGGCGCCGAGCACCTTCATCTTGAACACGTTCAGCGACTGGCGCTTGATGTCCTCCGCGCCCATGTAGACGATGCAGTCGAGACCGAACAGCGCGCAGGCGGTGGCGGTGGCGACGCCGTGTTGGCCGGCGCCGGTCTCCGCGATGATCCGCTGCTTGCCCATGCGCCGCGCGAGCAGCGCCTGTGCCAGCACCGCGTTGATCTTGTGCGCGCCGGTGTGGTTCAGGTCCTCCCGTTTCAGGTAGACCTTCGCGCCCACCTGCGCGGAGACGCGCGAGGCGAGCGTGAGCGGCGAGGGCCGGCCCACGTAATCGCGCCACAGCCCCTCGAGCTCCGCGATGAAGGCAGGGTCCACGCGGGCGCGGTGGTACTCCGCCTCCAGTTCGGCGAGCGCGGGCATCAACGTCTCGGGCACGTACTGCCCACCGAACTCGCCGAAGTGGCCCAGGGCGTCGGGCGTCTCGGTGGTCATCGGCCTGCCTCTCGGGCAATACGGGCGTCCGCGTCGCGGACCGCCTGGATGAACGCGCGCACCTTCGTGTAGTCCTTCACGCCGTCCGTCTCCGTGCCGCTGACGACGTCCACCGCCCACGGGCGCACCGTCGCGACCGCCTCCGCCACGTTCTCCGGCGTCAGGCCGCCCGCCAGCAGCATCGGGATACGCGAGGCGACCTGCTGCGCCACCTCCCACGAAAAGGTGACGCCGGTTCCGCCGCGGTAGGGGCCGTGCGCGGAGTCGAGCATCAGGGCGAGCGCAAAACCGGGCTGCACGAACTGCATGGGGTCGGAGGGCGAATCCACGGGCGACACGTGCACCACCTGGATCACCTGGCGGTTCACCCGCAGGCAGTCCTCCCACGTCTCGTCGCCGGACAACTGCACGAGGTCGACCCCCGCCTCCTCCGCGATCTCGTTGACCTCGTCAATCGGCTGGTCGGCGAACACGCCCACGACCAGCGGCCGCTTCACCTCGCGGTACGCCTCCAGCACGCGCGCACCGTGCTCGAACCACGGGCCGATCTCCTCGCGTGCGCGCGGCTGCGCGGGCGGCGGGTACTGGATCTCGTGCGTCGAGAGCGGCCCGCCGAGGGCGCGGACCATCGCCTGCGCGTCCTCGATCTCCACGCGCCGAGTCGAGGCCGCGAAGATGATGCCGACAAGGTCCGCACCCGCCTCGGCGGCGGCCATGACATCTTCCGGCGTGCGGTTCCCGCAGATCTTCACGTAGGTCATTTCGCGGCCGCACCTGTCAGCATGAACGACCGCGCGGTGTCGATGACCGTGCCGCTGCGCACGAGCGCCTCGCCCACCAGCAGGGCGTGGGCGCCGGCATCCGCCATGCGGCGCGCATCCTCGGGTGACCGGATCGCGGACTCCGCGACCAGCGTCACGCCCGCCGGCGCCAGCGCCGCGAGGCGCTCGAACGTGCCGAGGTCCTCCTCGAACGTGCGCAGGTCACGGTTGTTGACGCCGATCACGCGCGCGCCCGCGGCGACGGCCGCCTGCAGTTCGTCTGGGTCATGCACCTCGACCAGCGCTTCCATGCCGAGCGCGTGCGTGGCGGCCAGGAGGTCGCGGAGCGCGTACGGCTCCAGCATCATCACAATCAGCAGCAGCGCATCCGCGCCGAACGC
>JAUXUW010000163.1 GCA_030684635.1 Dehalococcoidia bacterium | reverse complement strand
TCTTGTCCAGGTCCACGCCGTACTGCAGCGAGAGCGACGTCAGGAGGGCGACCGCGTCCGTGAGGCCGGAGACAGTGGAGCCTTCCTTCGCGATCTTCAGGAACACCTCGCCCGGCCGGCCGTCCTCGAACAGGCCAACGGTGACGTAGCCCTCCTGGTCCCCCACGCGGAACTTGTGGGTGATGGAGTGCCGCTCGTCCGGCAGGTGGCGCCGGGCGGGCGAGACCGGGACGCCCGGCACGGCGTCCGAGGTGTCTCCGTCCGCATGCGCCAGCACCTGCATGGCGCGGGAGCCGTCCCGGTAGACGGTGACGCCCTTGCAGCCGAGGCGGTGGGCCAGGGTGTAGACCTCCAGCACCTGCTCCGGCGTCGCGTTGTTCGGGAGGTTCACGGTCTTGGAGACCGCGAGGTCGGTGTACTGCTGGAAGGCCGCCTGCATCCGGACGTGCCACTCCGGCTCGATCTCGTGCGCCGTCGCGAAGCGCGCCCGCACGTCGCCCGGCACCTCCTCCGCCTCGCTCAACCGTGCGCCGTGTGCCAGGTCATCAAACAGCCCGGCGGAGGCGAACCCGCGCTCCCGGGCGACGGCGCGGAACGCCTCGTTCACCTCCGGGAGCAGGGTGCCGTCGCCCATGCGGCGGACGTGGGCGAGCGAGAAGTACGGCTCGATGCCGGATGAGGCCCCGGCGAGGATGGCGATCGTGCCGGTGGGGGCGATGCAGGTGCGGGTGGCGTTCCGGTACCGCGGGCCGCCGGCGTAGATCGAACGGTCCCAGTTCGGGAACGTCCCCTTCTCCGCGCCCAGCGCCTCGGACGTCTCGTCCGCCGTGGTGCTGACGGTCGACATCAGCCGCCCGGCGAGCGCCAGCGCCTCCTCCGAGGCGTACGGGAGGCCGGCCGCCACCAGCAGGTCGGCCCAGCCCATGAGCCCCACGCCGATCTTCCGGTTGCCGCGAACCGCCTCGGTGATCTGCGGCACCGGGAACTCGTTCACCTCCACGACGTTGTCGAGGAAGCGCACGGCGATGCGGACGGTCTCCCGCAGGGCGTCCCAGTCCAGGTCGCCGCGGTCGGCGTCCCAGAACAGCGCCACGTTGATGGAGCCCAGGGTGCACGCCTCCCACGGGAGCAGCGGCACCTCGCCACAGGGGTTCGTCGCCTCGATCGCGCCGAGGGTGGGGGTGGGGTTGGTGTGGTTGATCGTGTCCAGGAAGATGAGCCCGGGGTCGCCGGTCGTCCACGCGTCATGTGCGATCTGGCGCAGCAGCGCCCGCGCTTCGACCTCGCCGCGGGGCGCGCCGTCTCGCGGGTCACGGAGGGCGAAGCGCTCGCCGCCGACAGCAGCCTCCATGAAGGCGTCCGTCACGGCGACGGAGATATTGAAGCGCGTGGCCGTGACGCCGTCGTTCTTCGCGCGGATGAACTCCTCGATGTCCGGGTGGTCGACGCGCAGGACGCCCATGTTCGCGCCGTCACGCTTGCCGCCCTGCGTCACCAGCCGCGAGACGTCGTCGTAGTGGCGCAGGACGGACACCGGCCCGCAGGCGGCGCCGTGGGTGGTGCGGATTGCCTCGCCCTTGCCGCGCAGACGGGAGAAGGAGAAGCCGGTGCCGCCGCCGTACTTCTGCACCATCGCCGCGGCGTCAGCCGTGGACATAATCGACTCGAGGGTGTCCTCGACCGGCAGCACGAAGCAGGCGGCCAGGGTGCCCTGGCCGGTGCCGGCGTTCATTAGAGTGGGGGAGTTCGGCAGGAAGCGGAGCGCCGCCATCTCGTCATAGAAGCGCTGCGCCCACGCGCGCCGCGCATCCTCGGTCGCCTCGGCCGCGCCGATCGCCGTCGCGACCCGCGCGAGGAGCCCCTCCGCCGTCTCTACCACGATGCCCTGCGCGTCGCGCAGGAGGTAGCGCCGCTCCAGCACGGTGCGGGCGTTCTCCGTCAGGGCGACGGGGGTGATGCGGAGGTCTTCGGTGGCGACCACGATCCAGTCCGTTCCCGGGCACGCCCGTCCCTACATCCTATCTCCGGCGCACCTCTTTGAAGCATCGCCCTGGCACGCACAGACGCCCGGCCGTGAAGCCGGGCGTCTGCGAGGAACGGCGACGCTACGAAGGCTAGCGAGAGGCGCGGAGGGTGTCGAGCGAGATCGGCTCGCGGACGAGTTCGTCGTCCTCGGGACGGGCGTGGGGCGACTCGCCGCGGACCAGGGCGTCCAGGTCATCCTCGAACAGCTTCGCCTGCTCGGGGGACAGCGCCAGCGGGCCGACGTTCGCGATCCGGTTCAACTCCTCCAGCATCTCGTCCAGCGAGACGAACTGGTGGTAGACGGAGGCGAAGCGGATGTAGGCGATCGGGTCCAGACCCTTCAGGCGGGTGATCGCCATCTCGCCGATCACGCGGCTGGGCACCTCCGCGCGGCCGGAGGCCATCAGCCGTTGCTCGATGTCCTCCACGATCGCCTCGACCGCGCCGGAGGGCAGCGGCCGCTTGCGGGCGGCGATGCGGAGGCCGGTCAGGAGCTTCTCGCGGTGGAACTCCTCGCGCCGGCCGTCCTTCTTCACAATCATCACAACGGCGCGCTGCACCTGCTCATAGGTGGTGAAGCGTTCCTCGCAGGCTTCACACTTCCGGCGGCGGCGGATGCCGCCATCGGTGGTGCGTGAGTCGATCACCTTGGTCGCGTCATGGGCGCAGAACGGGCACTTCATTGGGAGGTTCACGCTCTCGGACCGGGGGAGGGACGAGTGAGTTGGGCGGGGGGACTGGGGTTTCCCCGGGTCTCGGAGTCTGCGCCTGTTCGCCCGCGCCGCCAAGCCGCGCCGTCCACAACCGTCGCCGATGTTGTCCCCATCGAGCGAGAAAGCCAGCGTGGGCCTGTTGGGAACGTCTCGCCGGTCATGTCGCCATCACGTGCGCGCATGAAAACGGGGCGGCCCGCAGGCCGCCCCGTCACTTCGCATCGCCGATGCGCGCCCGCCCCGGGCGCTACCGGGTGGGGAAGGACCGCCGCAGGAACGTCGGCAGGTCGGCCTCGGTCAGCGCATCACCGGCCGTGGGGTCGGGGCGGATCTGGCCGAGCTTGATCGGCTCCGGCTCACGGATGTCGTCCAGCACCTGGCGGACGCTCATCTTCTTCACGCCGCTGAAGCCAGTGGCGATGACCGTGATGCGCACCTCGTCCTTGAGGGAGTCGTCGATGCTGGTGCCGAAGATGATCTCGGCCTCCGGGTCGACCACGCTCGCGATGACGCGGGCGGCCGCGTCCAGTTCGCGCAGCCCCAGGTCCCGCGGGCCGGTGACGTTGAACAGCACGCCCCGGGCGCCGGTGATGTCCACCTCCAGCAGCGGGCTGGAGATCGCCTGGCGGGCGGCGTCCGTGGCGCGGTTGTCGCCACGGCCGTGGCCGATCGCCATCAGCGCCGGGCCGGCGTCAGACATGACCTTGCGGACGTCCGCGAAGTCCAGGTTGACCAGGCCGGGGACGGTGATCAGTTCGCTGATCCCCTGGATGCCCTGGCGCAGCACGTCGTCCGCCATCGAGAACGCTTCCTCAATGGAGATCTTCTCGTCGCCCATCTGGAGGAGGCGGTCGTTGTGGATCACGATCAACGTGTCCACCTTGCTCTCCAGGTCGCGGACGCCCTCCTCCGCCTGCTGGCGGCGCTTGGCGCCCTCGAACGTGAAGGGCTTGGTGACGACGCCGATGGTGAGGGCGCCCAGTTCGCGGGCGACCTCCGCCACGATCGGGGCGGCGCCCGTGCCGGTGCCGCCACCCAGGCAGGCGGTCACGAAGACCATCTCCGCGCCCGCCAGCGCCTCCGCGATCGCCTCGCGGGACTCCTCGGCGGAGCGGGAGCCCTTGAGCGGGTCCGCGCCGGCGCCGAGGCCGCGGGTGAGGCGGTCGCCGATGCGGACCTTCATCTCCGCCTTGCAGAACTCCAGCGCCTGCATGTCGGTGTTCATGGCCACGTACTGCACGCCCGGGAGGCGGGCGGTGAGCATGCGGTTGATGGCGTTGGAGCCACCACCACCCACGCCAACCACCTTGATCGGCGGCAGACCCTCGTAATCGGACATCCGGTGCTCCTGTCGTGCCGCTTTCACGGGCGTTCCCTTCTCAGCCGTCCGCGACGCCGGGCGCTCCACGCGCCCCGAGCCGCGGCTGCCGCTCTCCTCAGACTGGTTGCGTCCGCCTGCCGCCATCGTCGCCGCCGGTGAGGGCGCGACGTCAGCAACGGAGGGGGACGGGGGGGCGGGGGCGGCCGGCTGCACCGGCTCCCGCCGGACCTCGAGCGATTCGAGGTCCGCGATGATTTCTGCGAGCGACGCCTTCTGGCCTGCCGGGGTGGGGACCGGGAGGTCGAACTCGGACGCCAGGCCGGGCGGCGCCGGCTCCGCGGCCAGGTCCAGGCTGGCATCTCCGTGCTCCGCGGAAGCGGCCTCCTCGGTGTCACCGGTGTCGCTCCGGACGATCGAGAGGCCGGAGGGTCGGGCGTGCTCGTCCGCTTCCCGCCGCGCCGCGGCCAGGTAGTCGAAGAGCGTCCCAGCGCCCACCGCGCCCGGATCCTGCTGACTCTGCTTTTCCACGGCTCCCCTACCTTCCGGCTCTGCACCACCCCGGGTCACTGGGGAAGGATGACCCGCATCAGGTGCGCGACCTTCTTGAACAGTCCGCCCAGCGCCGGCACGGGGGACGGCGTCGAACGGAACATGATTTCCTGCTCCTTCAGCGACCACCGCAGCAGCCCCACGGAGGTGGCGTACGCGGGGTCGTGCAGGATGTCGGACAGCCCCGCCAGGTGGCGCGGCCGGCCGATGCGGGCCGGGAGGCCCAGGACCTCCTCAGCGAGGAGGTCCACGCCGGGGAGCCCGGAGGCGCCCCCGGTCAACACCACGCCGGCGGAGAGCATCTCGGGGTCGGCCCCGCGACGGATCTCCGCCAGCACGAGTTCAAAGAGTTCCTCCGTGCGCGCCTGCAGCACCTGGGCGATCAGCCGCCTCGATACCGTCTTGGCGCCCTCGGAGCCGAACGCCTCCACCTCCACCTCTTCGTCCTCCATGACCATGGAGGGGATGACGTGGCCGTGCTGGCGCTTGGCGAGTTCGGCGGAGGGCTGAGGCACGCGCAGCGCCACCACCAGGTCGCGCGTCATGTGCACGCCGCCGATCGGCAGCACCGCGGTGTGCACCACCGCGCCCTCCACGAACACCGCGATGTCCGTGGTGCCGCCGCCGATGTCGATGAGGACGGAGCCCTGCGTGATCTCCTCGCGCGTCAGCACCGCCTCGGCGGAGGCGAGCGGCTCCAGGATCAGCGACTCCACGCGGACGCCCGCGCCCTCCACGCACTGGATCAGGTTGTTCATCGCGGAGGTGGAGGAGGTGACGACATGCGTCTCCACGTCCAGCCGCGAGCCGAACATCCCCAGCGGGTCCACCACATGATCCTGGCCGTCCACCACATAGAACCGCGGCACCACGTGGATGACTTCCCGGTTCGGGGGGACGTTCACGATCCGCGCGCTCTCCAGCGCCCGGTGGACATCGCCGTCCGCGATCGGGTGACGCGGGTCACCGATCGCCACGATGCCGCGCGAGTTCATGGAGGAGACGTGCGGCCCCGCGATCCCCACGTGCGCCGAGAGGATGCGGGCCCCGGAAGCGCGTTCGGCACGCTCCACGGAGGACGCGATCGCCTCGATCGCGGCATGGATGTTGTCCACCATCCCGCGGGCAAGGCCGGCCGAAGGGCCGATCCCCACCCCCAGGATGCGCAACTCCTGCTGCGCGGTGACCTCGGCGACGATGGTGCATACCTTCGTCGTACCGACGTCGATGGCGGCAAGCGTATGGCTGGCCATCAGGCGTCCCCTGTCATCGCATCACCACGTTCCGGCCGAAGCGGAGATCGATCTCCGCCACCTGGGGAGAACCGGCGTCAGAGGTACGGAGCTGGGACAGCACCGCTTCGAGCGCCTGAACTTTGAACTCGTAGTTGGAGGAATCCCCGAACACAGCGGCTGGCGCGCCGTCGGCGAGCACCGTCAGCCCTCGGTCACGCTTGAAGATGAAGCCGGTCGCGCGGACGCCGTTGCGCTCGAAGACGCCGTCCGCCAGCAGGCGGGCCACCATCTTCACGGTGTCCGGGTCGCCCACCGTGCCCTCGCGCAGGTCACGAGGCGCGGCGACCTCCACGATCGTGGGCGCGTCCGCGGGGGCGGGGCGGGATGCCTCCAGCACGTGGCCCTCGACGTCGACGACGAGCAGCTGCCCGGCGACCTGCCAGTAGCCCCACGCCTGGTGCTCGATTACCTCCACGCGCACGCCCTGCGGCCACTCGCGCGTGACCGTCACGGACTTCACGGCCGGCAGCGTCGCCGCGATCGCCGTCTCCACCTCCGCGAGGTTGAGCGTGAGCATCGAGTCGTTCCCGACGCCGCTAGCGGCGGCCACGGCGGCCGGGTCCACCACCTGGGCGCCCACCACATCCACCTGGCGCACGCGCAGCGCGTCGCTCGTCAGAAGCCACGCCGTCCCGTACGTGAGCAGGCCGGCCACGAGCACGCCGCCCGAGACGAAGCCGATGCGCCGCCACGGGATCTGGAGCGCCGGTGCCTGGCGGGTGCGCGGGCGCTCAGCCGGCCCCAGCGACCAGGCGCGGGCCGGTTCGCGGCGCGCCGGGAGCCCTCGCGTGGGAGCGGGTCGCGAGGGCGCACCGACGCGGCCGCGCGGGTACGGGTTGGGCTTGCTACCGGGCAGACGGAGGTTGCGGAGGAAGTTACGCATGGGAACGCACCTCCTCGAACCGCTCGAAGGCGAGGTCTACGAGCCGCGTGATGAGGTCGCGGTAGGAGACGCCCGCCTCCTGCCAGAGGCGCGGGTACATGGAGATCGGGGTGAAGCCCGGGAGGGTGTTCACCTCAATGCACTTCACGCCGCCGTCCGGCTCCACGAAGAAGTCGACGCGGGAGAGGCCGGCGCAGTCGAGCGCCTGGAAGGCGCGCACCGCGAGGGCGCGCACGCGCTCTGCCGTGGCCGCGTCCACCTCGGCCGGGACGATGAGCGCGGCGGAGTCGTCCAGGTACTTCGCCTGGTAGTCGTAGAACTCCGTGCTTGGCCGGATCTCACCGAGCGGTGACGGCTCGGGCGCGAAGTTGCCCAGGACGGCGCACTCGACCTCCTGGCCGGTCAGCGCCTCCTCCACCAGCACCTTGCGGTCGTACTGCGCCGCCGCGGCGATCGCGGTGCCGGCGTCCTCGCGCGACCGCGCCTTGCCCACGCCGACGGAGGAGCCGCCGTTGGCCGGCTTCACGAAGCAGGGGTAACCGATCGCGCGCTCGATCGCGCGGAACGTCTCCGCGCCGGGCGCGCGGGCCTCCTCGTCGCGGAGCACGAGGTAGCGCGCCTGCGGGATGTCATGCGCGGCAAAGACGGCGCGCATCAGCGCCTTGTCCATCCCGACGGCGCTCGCGGCGACGCCGGGGCCCACGTAGGGCAGGTCCGCCATCTCCAGCAGCCCCTGCAGGGTGCCGTCCTCGCCGAAGGTGCCATGCACGATGGGGAAGACCACGTCGACATCGCGCAGCGTCTCCATGACGCGCGGGTAGGCGAAGATGCCGCCGCCGGGCTCGTCGCCCAGGTCGCGGCGCTCGCCCGCCTCGACGCGATCGAGGCGCGCGCGGGTCTCGTCCGGCGTCAGCCAGGCGCCGCCGCGGGTGATGCCTACCGGCACCACCTCGAAGCGCTCCGGGTCGGCCTCGCGCATCACGCCGCGCGCGGAGACCACGGAGACCTCGTGCTCCGTGGAGCGGCCCCCGAAGATGACGCCCAGACGGCGGCGCGGCGCGGTCATTGCACGCCTCCCAGCCGCTCGATCACCATCGGGCCGATCTCTGTGACGTCGCCCGCGCCGATCGTGAACAGCACGTCGCCGCCCGTGAGTGCGCCGGCCAGCGTGTCCGCCGCCTCATCGAACGTCTCGAAGGTGGCGAGCGGCACCGGGCGCTCGATCGCCTCGCTCAGGGCGCGCGCGTCCAGGCCGCGGTCCGCCGTCTCACGCGCCTCATACGTGCGAAGCAGGTAGAGCGCGTCGAGCCCCTCGAAGCAGGTCTTGAACTCCTCGAGGAGGTACTCCGTGCGCGTGTAGGTGTGCGGCTGGAAGCAGCCGACCAGGCGGTGGCCCGGGAAGCGCTGTCGCGCGGCCAGGAGCGTCGCGCGGACCTCCGTCGGGTGGTGCGCGTAGTCGTCCACGAGCGTCGCGACACCACCGTCGCGCGTGGCGACCTCGCCCAGCACCTCGAACCGCCGGCGCGCCCCCTGGAAGGCGGTCGCGGCCAGGCTCGCGCGGTAGAAGTCGACCCCCGCGCGCATGGAGGCGGCGAGCGCGCCGAGGGCGTTCAGCAAATTGTGGCGCCCGGGCACGCTCAGCGAGAGCCGTCCGAGTTCGGTGCCGTTCAGCAGCACGACCGCGTCCAGGCCGCCGTGGTCGTTCCCGCGCACACGCGTGGCCCGCCACTCCGCGTCCTCCGCGTCGATGCCGTAGCGCTCGACGCGCGCGCCCTCGGCCGCGCGCTGCGCGCCCAGGGCGGCGGCGCCGGGCTGGTCCGCGCAGACGATCAGCGTGCCGTCCTCCCGGACCAGCCGCGCGAACGCCAGGAATGCCTCGCGGTAGGCCTCCGCCGTGCCGTAGTAATCCAGATGGTCGGGCTCCACGTTGGTGACCACGGCGATGTAGGGCGCGTACTGCAGGAACGCCCGCGCGTACTCGTCCGCCTCCACCACCGCGAACCGGCCGGCGCCGTCGCGCGCGTTCGCGTCGCCCAGGTCGCGGGCGTCACCGCCCAGGAGCACCAGCGGGTCTAGCTCCGCGCGGACGCCCATCAGGGCGACCAGCGAGGAGGTGGTGGTCTTTCCGTGCGTCCCGGCGACCGCGATCACCTCGCGCTCCGCGATCAGCCGCTGGACCATGTCAGCGCGCGAGACCACGGGGATACCGCGCTGGCGGGCCTCCAGGATCTCCGGGTTGTCGGTCTTCGCCGCCGCGGTCGCCACCACGAGTTCCGCGCGCCCCACGTTGGAGGCGGTGTGGCCGCGGTAGACGGTGCCACCGAGCCGCTCGAGCCGCTCGGTGTGCTCCGAGAGCGTGAGGTCGGAGCCGGTCACGGTGTGGCCGCGCTGCAGCAGGATCTGGCCGATCGCGGACATGTGGATGCCGCCCGCGCCCACCAGGTGGACGCGCTTCGGGATGCCGTTGCCGTTCTGGCCCCGCGGGCGCGGCTTGAGGCCGATCATGCGGCCACCTCCCGCACCATCTGCGCCAGCCGCTCCGCGGCCTCCGGGTGTGCGAGTCCGCGCATCGCCTCGGCCATCGCGGTCCGCCGAGGCGTGTCCTCCAGCAGGTCGCCGACCAGCGTCTCGATCTCCTCGATGCGGTCGGCAGGGAGGTGGATCGCCGCCCCCGTGCGGGCCAGGTAGTCCGCGTTCACCTGCTGGTCGGAGAAGGCGCCCGGGATCACGATCGCGGGGAGTCCCATTACCGGCAGTTCGCCGAGCGTGGAGGCGCCGGCGCGCGTCACCGCCAGGTCGGAGGCGGCCATCGCGTAGGCCATCTCCTCGGTGTATGCGTGCAGGTGGTAGCGGCGCTGCTGCCACTCCGGCAGGCGGTCGCGTTCCTTCGAGAGCCAGTGCTCCTCGTCGCGTCCGCAGACGTGGATCACCTGCGCGCCGTCCAGCCAGCGGCGCAGGGCGCCCGCCACGATGAGGTTGATCGAGTGCGCGCCCAGCGAACCGCCGGCCACGAGCACCGTCGGCAGGTTCGGGTCCAGGCCGAACTTCGCGATGCCCTCCGCGCGCGTCGCCTCCAGGAACTGGCGGCGCACCGGGTAGCCGGTGACCACGGTCTTGCCCTTCGGCAGGCGGGGGACGGCGGCGTCCACGGCGCAGGCCACCGTGGTCGCGTACCGCGCGAGAAAACGCACGGCCCACCCGGGGTGTGCGTCCGGCAGGAAGACGATGAGCGGGATCTTGCGCTGCTTCGCGGCGCGGCCCACCGGCGCGGCGGCATAGCCGCCCGTCGCGAACACCGCCGAGGGGCGGTCGCGGTCCAGCCACTCGCCGGCGATGCGCGTGCCCTGCCACAGGCGGAAGAGCCCGCGGGCGAGACGCCACGGCGAACGCACGCGCACCTGCGCCGCGGGGATGGCGCGGAACTCATACCCCTCGTGGTCGGCGACCGCGTGTTCCGGGCCGCGATCCGTCCCGTAGTAGACGAGCGTCACGCCCTCGATCTCGCGCAGACGCTCGGCCACGGCCACCGCCGGGTAGACGTGGCCGCCCGTGCCGCCGCCGGCGAGCGCGAACTTCATCGTGCGCCTCCCGAGGTCGGGAGCGAGGGGCGGCGTGCCGGTCCGACCGGCCGTCGCATGCCGCGCGGCTCCGGGGCCACCTCGGCCACGGTCACGGCCGTGTAGCGGCTCACGGAAAGCAGGACGCCGGCCGCCAGGAACAGGCTGAGGAGGGCGGAACCACCGTAGGAGATGAACGGCAGCGGGATGCCGGTTAGCGGGAGCAGGCGCGTGACGCCGCCGACGTTGATCAGCATCTGGATCGAGATCCAGGCGAGCACGCCCATGGCGATCAGCGACCCGAACTGCGTGTCCGCGCGCCGGGCGATCAGGAAGCCCCGGTAGAGCAGCAGCAGGAACAGCCCCATCACCACCGCGACGCCGATGAAGCCGAGTTCCTCGCCGATGATCGCCAGCACACCGTCCGTGTGGGAGCCGGGGACGTAGAAGAACTTCTGGCGGGAGACGCCCAGGCCCACGCCGGTGAAGCCGCCGGAGCCGAACGCCACCAGCAACTGGATCGCGTGGAAGCCGACGCCGGACGGGTCCGACTCGGCGTCCAGGAAGGCGGTGATGCGGTCCATGCGGTACCCGCCGGCGAGGATGAGCATGAAGACGGTCACGAGGCCGCTCATGCCCAGCACCAGCACGTGGAACATCCGCGCGCCGGCCACGAAGAACAGCACGCCGGTGATGCCGGCGACCATGACCGCCGTCCCCACGTCCGGCTCCAGGATGATCAGTGCGCTCACCACGCCCACCATGCCGACGAACGGAATCACGCCCAGCGAGACGTCGTGCAGCACCTCGCCCTTCGCGGAGAGCCAGGCGGCCAGGTAGATGAGCACGGCCAGCTTCGCCAGCTCCGAGGGCTGGAGCGGCGGCAGCGGAGACGGCATCGCGATCCACGACCGTGCGCCGTTCTGCTCGATCCCGATGCCGGGGATGAGAACCAAAGCCAGCGCGACGAGCGTGCCCAGCATCAGCAGCGGGCTCAGGCGCATCAGGTGGCGGTAGGGGAACCGCATCGCCGCGAACATCAGGACGAAGCCCATCACGAGGAAGAGCGACTGCTTCTTCACGAAGTAGTTAGCGTCCTGGAACTGGGCCTCGCCCAGCACGTACGACGAGGAGTAGACGGCGATCAGGCCGATCACGCTCAGCACGATCACGACCGTGAGCAGCAGGTAGTCCGGCGCGTGCGCGCGCACGGTCGCCGAGGCGGCGCGGGGGGCCGGCTGGCGGCTCATCGTCCACCCTCCAGCGCACGCACCGCGTCGCGGAACGCCTGCCCGCGGATCTCGAAGTTGGCGTACTGGTCGAAGGAGGTCGCGGCCGGCGAGAACAGCACCACGTCGCCCGCCTGCGCGACCTCCGAGGCGGCGCGCACGGTTTCCTCCACGGTGCCGACCTCGCGGATGGTGACCGCGGCGCCGCCGGGCACCTCGCGCACGGCCCGCGCGTACATGGGGCCGGACTCGCCGAAGGTGATCACGGCGCGACAGCGGCGAACCGCCTCTTCCGCCATCTCGCGGACGGGCAGGTTCTTGTCGCGTCCGCCGAGGATCAGCACGACCCGCTCGCCGTAGGCGCGCAGGCCGGCGAGCGTGCGCTCCGGCGCCGTCGCGATGGAGTCGTTCACATAGAGGACGCCGCCCACGGTCGCCACGGGCTCCAGCCGGTGAGGGACGCCGGCGAAGGTGCGTGCCGTGCGCGCCGCCGCCTCCACCGAGACGCCGAGTTCCGCCGTGATCGCGATCGCCGCGAGCAGGTTCTCCAGGTTGTGCTCGCCGCGCAGCGCGACATCGCCACGGGCGACGACCGGCTCCGAGGCGCCGGCGCGCACGCGCACCAGGCGGTCGCCCTCCAGCATCGCGCCGTCGCCGGGGATGCGTCCGCGCATGGAGGTCGTGACCACACGGCCGGCGGCCTCGCCCGCGAAGGCACGCGTGACCTCGTTGTCCAGGTTCAGGACGGCGGTGTCATCCGCGGACTGGAACTGGATGATCCGCCGCTTCAGCGCGACGTACTCATCCCAGGTGTACCGGTCCAGGTGGTTCGGGGTGACGTTCGTGACGCAGGCCAGGTGCGGGCTGACGGAGACACGCTCGAGCTGCGAGTGGGACATCTCCGCGACCACGCGCGTTGCCGGGCCGATCGAGGGCAAGAGCGAGAGCAGCCCCACGCCGATGTTGCCGCCGACCACGTGGTCAACGCCCTCCGCCTGGAGGATCGCGCCGACGAGGGCCGTGGTGGTGGTCTTGCCGGCGGAACCGGTGATGCCGGTGACCGGGGCGGGGCAGCGCTCCAGGAAGAGGCCGAGCATGGAGGAGATCGGGATGCCGGCCTGCGTGGCAGCGGCCACGGCGGGGTTATCGGACGGCACGCCCTGGGAGACGAAGAGGGCGTCGGCCGTGGCGGCATCCTCCGGGCGGTTCGCGCCCAGCGACAGGGTGGCGTCGCAGCCCTCGATGGCGGCGAGCGCCTCGGTCAGTTCTGAGGCGGAGCGCCGGTCGGAGACGGTCACGTGGGCGCCCTCGGCCGCCAGAAAGCGGACGAGATCGATCCCCTCGATCCCGAGCCCGACCACGGTCACTCGTGCCTCCCGCAAATTCTGCATATCTGTCATAGCGGGTGAGCCAATGTTATCCACCAGATATAGCACAACGCCGAACGCTCGTCACACGCTCAGCGCCAGGGCGACGCCCACCATCGCCCCCGCGATCCCGAACAGGTAGAGCCGCATCACCACCTGCGGCTCGGACCAGCCGAGCAGTTCCAGGTGGATGTGCAGGGGGGCCTTCCGGAACAGGCGCTGGCCCCCCGTGGTCTTGAAGTAGACGATCTGGAGGACGTCCGAGAGCGCCTCCGCGACGAAGACGACGCCGATCACGGGCAGCAGTAGCCAGTGGCCCGTCATCAGCGCGACCGTCGCCAGCCCAGCACCCAGTGGCAACGCGCCGGTATCGCCCATGAACACGGACGCCGGGTGGACGTTGAACCAGAGGAACCCGAGGAGCGCGCCGCCGACCGTGAAGCAGAACACTGCAAGGAAGTCCTGCCCCTGCGCGAAGGCGATCACCCCGTACGCGCCGAAGGCGAAGACGGCGAGCCCGCCGAGGAGCCCGTCCAGCCCGTCCGTGACCGCAACGGCGCTGGTGGTGGCGAAGACGGTGAGGAATGCGAACCCCAAGTAGACATAACCGAGTTCGTACTGGCCAGCCCACGGAATGTTGATGCTTTGTGCATCAAGGCCCCAGTACATGGTCCCGGCGACCACACAGGAGAGCACGGCGACCAGCGTCAGCTTCAGGCGCCACGACAGGCCCTTGTAGGCCCCGCCCACGAGCGAGCCGAGGTCGTCCCAGAACCCGAGGAGGGCCATGCTCACGATCACCAGCAGTGGGAGCAGGATCGAACGGCGCTCGAAGACCAGTCCGCCGTCGTGGACCTCGAACAGGTTGGTGAAGGTCGTGACGATGGCGACCGTGCCCCAGATGAAGAGGCCGCCCATCGTCGGGGTGCCGGACTTCACGCCGTGGCTGGACGGCTCCCACTCGGAGATCGCCTTCCCCATCTTCCGCGCGCTCAGCATCCGGACCGTGGGCCGGCCGAGGAGGAGCGCCAGCAGGAACGCGGCGCCACCGGTGAGCAGTGCGTGGGTCATCGTGCGCCTCCGTCCGTGTGTTCCGGCCGCGTCTCCAGTGAGGCGACGACCGCCTCCAGCGCCAGCGCGTGGGAGCCCTTGATCAGCACCGCGTCGCCCGGGCGCATCAACGCGCGCAGCAGCACCTCCGCCTCCTCGCGCGTGGCGGCGTGCTGCACCGGCGCGCCCGCGGCACGCGCGGCGTCGCCGAGCACGCGTGCCTCGTCGCCGATCGTCACGAGCGCGTCGACGACCTCGGCGGCGCGGCGGCCGACGCGCTCGTGTTCCGCGCGGGAGACCGCGCCGAGTTCGCGCATGTCGCCAAGCAGCGCCAGGCGGCGGCCCGGCATCGCGGCGAGCAGGTCGAGCGCGGCGAGCATGGAGGCGGGCTGCGCGT
Organism: Dehalococcoidia bacterium; assembly: GCA_030684635.1. Classification (GTDB taxonomy): domain Bacteria; phylum Chloroflexota; class Dehalococcoidia; order UBA2979; family UBA2979; genus W-Chloroflexi-9. The sequence continues at coordinate 6,082 of JAUXUW010000163.1, read as the reverse complement.
TGTAGGTGTCGTCCAGCAGGCGGGCGCCGCCGGGCAGGTCAATGACGCGCAGGCGCGTGGGGACGTTGAGCGCCTCGAGCGCGCCGGCTACCTCGTCCATCGTCAGGCCATCCGCGAATGCGGCGGCGGCGGCAGCCAGCACGTTGGAAACCAGGTGCGTGCCGGGCAGCGGCACGCGCACCCGCCGCGACTCTGCACCCCAGGTCAGGAGGAAGGAGAACGCGCCGGCGCCCTCCGAGCGGACGTCCGAGCCGCGCACCTCCGCGTCCGCGCTCGTGCCGAACCACCACACGCGCGCGGCGGTATACGCCGCCATCTCGCGCACGCGCTCATCGTCCGCGTTGAGGATCGCCGCGCCGTCCGCCGGCAGCGCCTCCGGCAGTTCACGCTTGGCGCGCGCGATCGCCTCGATCGATCCGGCCCGCTCGAGGTGGGTGGGGCCCACGTTCAGGACGATACCGGCGCGCGGGCGCACCCACTGGCAGAGCAACGCGATCTCGCCGGTGGTGTACATGCCGAGTTCGATCACCGCGCGCTCCGCCTCCGGCTTGAGTTCCAGCAGGCAGAGCGGCACGGAGATCTCGTTGTTGTAGTTGAGCGGGTTCGCCTGCACGCGGTACCGCGCGCCGAGGACGGCGGCGGCGATCGCCTTCGTCGTGGTCTTGCCCACGCTGCCCGTCACGCCCAGCACCTGCAGCGGCAGCGCCGCGCGCCAGGCTGCGCCGAGTGTCTGGAGTGCGGCGAGCGTGTCGTCCACGACAAAGCCGGCGGCGGCCTCCGTGCCCTCGACCGGCCGGGAGAGCAGGCAGCCCGCGGCGCCCGCGCGCACGGCGGCGGCGGCGTAGTCATGCCCGTCGGTGCGCTCGCCGGGGAGCGCGACGAAGAGGTCGCCCGGCCGCGCCTCGCGCGAGTCGATGATCGCGCGCTCGAAGCGAATGCGGTCGTCCAAGCGCCCCGTGCGACCTCGGAGGGCAGGGGCAAGGACGCCGGCGGTGAAGCCGGCGTCCAGCGTCGGGGCGGTGGGGAGGGGAGCGCCGGTCATGGCTGCGCCACCAGTTGCCGCGTGGGCGGCACGCGCAGGTACGCCATGATCTGTTCGGCCAGGCCGGCAAAGACCGGCGCGGCCACCTGCCCGCCGAGGTTCAGGCCGCCGCTGGGCTGGTCGATCTTGATGAGGACCGAAACCTTCGGGTCACGTGCCGGGATGAACCCGGCGAACGTGGCGATGGTGGAGTCGATGTCGTAGCCGGTCGGGATGGAGACCAGCGTGGTGCCGGTCTTGCCGGCGACCTCGTACCCGTCCACCCGCGCGCCGTGCCAGTCCGGGCCTTCCACCACGTCACGCATCAGGCCCAGCACGGTCTGCGCGGTCTCGGGCGAAATGACCTGGCGCACGCGCACCGGGTCGATCGTGCGGACGTCACCGGCCGTCACGATCTGCGAGACGACGTACGGCCGCATCAGGACGCCGCCGTTCGCGAACACGTTGACCGCCGTGAGCATCTCGATCGGCGTGACCGCCAGGCCCTGGCCGTACGAGTTGGTCGCGAGGTCGACCGGGTACCAGTCCGGATCCGCGGGCGACCGGAACGTGCCTTCGGCCTCGCCGGTCAGGCCGACATGGGTCGGCTCGTTGAGCCCGAAGTTGCCCAGGTAGCGGTAAAAGTCATCCGCGCCGATGAGTTCGGAGAGCCAGACCGAGCCGGTGTTGAGGGACGCCTGCAGGTACTCGCGCACGCTCACCAGGCCATACGCGCGCAGGTCCCAGTTGCGGATCGTGTACCCGCCCACGTCCACGGCGCCGGTGTCCTCGTAGGAGGACTCGGGGGTGACGAGGCCGAGATCGATCGCGATCGAGGTGGTGAGCGTCTTGAGGACGGAGCCCGGCTCGTACAGGTCGGTGACCGCGCGGTTCTTAATGAGCGAGTCGAGGTCAGGGTCGTCCAGGTTCATCGCGTTCAGAGCGATCGTGGGCTGCGATGTCATCGCCAGGATCGCGCCGGTGCGCGGGTCCATCACGATGATCGAGCCGCTCTTCGCGCCGTACCGCTCCAGCGCCTCGGACAGCGCCTGCTCCGCCATGGCCTGGATGAAGCGGTCGATGGTCAGGCGTACCTCGCCGCCGGCCACGGGCTCGCGGGCGCGCTGCTGCGTGAAGGCGATCGGCCGGCCGATCGCGTCGCGCTCGATGGAGGCCCAGCCGTCCCGCCCGCGCAGCACGTGATCGAAGTCCGCCTCCACGCCCCAGAGCCCGCTGTTGTCCAGCCCCACGAAGCCCACCAGCTGCGCTGCCAGGTTGCCCTCCGGGTAGATGCGCCGTGAGGAGGGCAGAAGGCGCACGCCCCACAGGTCCAGTTCTTCCAGTTGGAGTCCGCGCCCGTAGTCCATCTGCCGCGTGACCACGACGTCGCCGTTATCTGCGGACGTGCCGAGCGACCAGAGCGTGCCGGGGTCGGCGCCGAGGAAGGCGGCCAGGCCGTCCATCGCGGGCGCGGCCTTCTCACGGTCGCGCCACAGGAAGCGGTCGATGTAGACGTCCCAGGTGTCGACGGAGGTCGCAAGGGGGTAGCCGGTCGCGTCCAGGATCGCGCCGCGGGACGCCGGCAGCGTGGCCGCGCCCTGGCGGGTGACGGCCGCCTGCTCCAGGTAGTCCTCGTGGTTCACGATCTGGACCTGGTAGAGGCGCACCATGACGGCGCCGATCGCCCCCACGGTGAGCAGCGCGAGCACCCAGTGGCGCCAGGTGACGTGATCCGGGCGGTTGGTGCTCACCCGTTGTCCTTCATCGTGCGTGCGTTGCGGTCGGGCGGGCATGTCCCGGCCGCGATTACTGGAATCCCGGGACCGAACCGATCAACTCTTCCCACCAGGCCGGTTCAGGGACCGGCTCGCGTTCAGGCAACTGCACATAACGCCGCGGCAGCGGCATGTTGGAGGGCGCCACCGCCTCCACGCGGATCCGCAGCGTGTTCTCCGGCGGGACCATGCCCAGCCGCGTCACGGCCTGCTCGCGCAGCCGCTCCAGGTTGGAGGACTGCGCGATCTGCGCCTCCAGGAGGCGGATGTTGGCGTCCAGCGACTGCCGTTCCACCTCCAGGTCGCGGAGCGTGTAGCCGACCTCCGCGACGCGGCTGGTCTGCAGCACCTGCACCAGGCCGACCGCGGCGACCGCCAGCAGCGCGACGGAGATGACCATGAGACGGGACATGCGCTGACGCGCCACGCCCCAGCCGGTGGGCAGGGGACGGGCGGCGGCGCGCGGTCGCGGCTCACCGGTGGCGGCGCCGGTCGCCGTCTGGTTCACGCGCGGCTGGCTGGCCGGGCGCCGGATGCCGGGGAGCGCGGCCATCAGGCGGCCAACCGTTCCACGATCGACTCCGCCACCCGCAGGCGGGCGGAGCGGGCGCGCGGGTTGCGCGCGACCTCCGCATCGGTGGGGCGGAGCGGCTTGCGGGTCACCTCGCGCAGGGTCGCGCGGTGGTCGCAGGTACAGACGGGCTGGCGCGGCGGGCAGATGCAGTCGCGGCTGTGGAGGCGGAAAAACTCCTTCACGCGCCGGTCCTCCAGGGAGTGGAAGGAGATGACGACGAGGCGCGCACCAGCGCCCGCGAGCAGGCCGTGGGCCGCCGACAGTGCCGTGTCCAGTTGCTCGAGTTCCCGGTTCACAGCAATGCGGATGGCCTGGAACGTCAGGGTGGCGGGATGCAGCGTGTGGCGCCGTCCCGGAACGCCGTGGCGCCCCACGGCCTGCTCGATGGCGCTGGCGAGCGCGCCCGTGGTCAGGATCGGACGCCGCGCCACGATGGCGCGTGCGATCCGCCGGCTCCGGGGCTCCTCGCCGTACTCGTAGATCAACGCCGCCAGCCGGCGCTCGTCGTACTCGTTCACGATCTCGGCGGCCGTGACCTCGGCGTTCGGGTCCATGCGCATGTCCAGCGGCTCGTCGCGCTGGAAGGAGAAACCGCGCCCCGCCTGCTCCAGTTGGAGTGAGGAGACGCCCAGGTCAAAGAGGATGCCGTCCACCGGGGCGAACCCGTGTGAGGTGCAGATCGCGGCGATGTCCTCGAACGGGCCGCGCACCAGGATGACGGCGTCGCCGAAGGGCGCCAGCCGCTCGCCGGCGATGGCCAGGGCGTTGGGGTCGCGGTCGATGCCCAGGAGGCGGCCGCCGGGCTGTGCGGCGGCGATGGTGGCTGCGGCGTGGCCGCCCAGGCCGACGGTGGCATCCACGTAGCGGCCGCCGGGCCGCACGGCGAGTCCGTCCACGGCTTCGCGCAGCATCACGGGCTCGTGCCGGGGCGCGGAAGCGGTCATGCGTCGCCCTCGGCGCTCTGTTCGAGCGCCTCGCGTTCCCCCGCCCAGCGTTCAGGATGCCAGATTTCCAGGTAATCGCCACAGCCGATGATCAGAACTTTGCCGTTGATGCCGCTCTCGGCGCGGACCTGGGGCGGGATCAAGATCCGGCCCTGCTTGTCCAGCTCCACCGCATAGGCGTCTGAGAGGAAGCCACGGCGGATGCGCCGCGCGGTGACGCTGCGGTTGCCGTCCTCGCTACCGAGGCGGCGCTGGACTTCTTCGTCAAAGGTTTCCTGGGAGTACATCTCGACGGCCCCGTCGGGGCCGGGGCGGAGGACGCCCCCATCGACGAACGCTGACCGGTAGCGGGCGGGGATTGCTACCCGGCCGCGTTCGTCGATGGAGTGCTCGAAGGTGCCGAAGAAGAACACACCCGCCACCTTCGATTCGCCTCTTGTGGGGATGGGGGTTGCGCTCCCATTTTCCCCCACAACGCACCAGAATCTACCATTCTGGTTCCAGCCCTGCAATCCCCTCCCCCGGAATGTTCATAAGTTCCCCCTGATCGCCCGATCCCGGGCACGGCAACAGAACGGCCCGCCGGGTCTCGGCGGGCCGCTCCACATGTCTCCGACGGGTCGGGGCTACTCGGCGGGAGCCTCCGGCTGCGCGGCCTCGGTGGCCGCCGAAGCCGATCGGCGGCGCATGGCGGCGAAGCCGAGACCACCGACGACCAGTACGGCGATGGCGATGCCGGTTACCAGCGGGATGCTAATGCCCGGGTCGCTCACGTCCGACTGGGCGCTCAGGGTCCGGGATGTCGTCGCCAGGAAGGGCAGTTCCCACTTCAGGGCGCCGTCCGCCTCCACGCTGTCGGCGTTGTGCTCCGTCACCTTGCCCGGGAGGGCGATGCGGATGATCAGTTTGGCGTCCTGCAGCATGGTCGCGGCCAGCGCCAGGTCGCCGGCGTCCTCGCCGGACATGTCCGGGACTGCGGTGGTCGCGTTGAACGTCCAGAGGTCGCCCTGCTGCTGGAGGGTGAAGGACTCGAACATCCCGTCCTCGCCCGTCAGGAATGCGCCGTCTTCGCCGCCCACGGCCTTGAAAGTGTCCTCGATCGCCTTGCCGACATCGGAGCCGGCCGGGAATGGGACGGTGACCTTTACGCCGATGCTGGTGTCGGTGTCGATCGCCTCCACGGTCGCGCCTTCCGGCAGCGTGGAGGTGTCCACCTCGTCCGCGAAGCTCGGGATCTTCTCACCCTGCGCGAGCGCCTCCAGGGCGACGCGGTCGAAGGCGAAGACCACGGTGGAGGTCCCGGAGCCGTCCTCGTTCACGCGGATCTCGACCTCGGCCGTGATGCACGCGGCGGAGAGCAGGGCGACGAGGGACACTGCGAGCGGGAGTAACAGACGGCGCACCGGGCGGCCTCCTCTGACAGACGCCGCAACGCGCGAGCGCGATGGGAGTGTACCGGCTCCTCCCCAGCACGGGCGCACGGCACGGCGCGGCCGTTACGATCCGCCTCGGAGGCTGCATGGCGTATCGCGTAGGTGTCCTAACGGTGAGCGACGCGGGTGCCCGCGGTGAGCGCGAGGACACCGCCGGCCCGGCCGTGGCCTCGCTGCTCGCCGGCGCGGGGTTCGAGGTTGTCGAGCGGACGCTGCTGCCGGACGAGCCGGAGGAGATCGCTGCGCTGCTCCGGCGCTGGGCGGACACGGACGACCTTGCGGTCGCCGTCACCACCGGCGGCACCGGGCTGTCGCCGCGCGACCGCACGCCGCAG
>JAUXUW010000047.1 GCA_030684635.1 Dehalococcoidia bacterium | reverse complement strand
ACGCGGCGCTGGTCGCCGCCGGCGCCGTCCCCTTCTCGGAGGGCGTGCGCGTGGTCCTCGAGCGTGGCCGCCTGATGGTGGAGGCGTGTGTCCGCGTGCCCAGCACGGTGGATGCGGTGCTGGGCGTGGAGCCTGACGTGCTGCGCGAGATCTGCGCGCGCACCGGCGCCGCACTCTGCAACTTCAACGCCCCGGGCAACATCACCATCGGCGGCACCGTCGCCGCCGTGGAGGCGGCCTCCGCCGCCGCGACCGAGGCGGGCGCTTCGCGCGTCGTGCCGCTGACCGTCGCCGGCGCCTTCCACACCCCGCTCATGCAGTCCGCCGCCGACGGCATGCGCGCGGTCCTCGCCGCCGTCGCGTTCCGCGACCCGGGCATCCCGGTTGTCTCCAACGTCACCGCGCAGCCGATCACCTCGGCCGCCGCGCTGCCGGAGGAACTGGCCGCGCAGGTCGTGAGCCCGGTGATGTGGGTGCCCTCCGTCCAGACGATGCAGGCCGCCGGCGTCTCGCAGGTGATCGAGTTCGGCCCCGGCCGCGTCCTTACCGGCCTGGTCCGGCGCATCGACCGCGCGATCGGCATCCGCAACGTGAGCACCGCCGAAGAGGCGCGGGCGTGACCCAGGGCTACCGCCCGCTTGCGGGGAAGGTGGCGCTGGTCACCGGCGGCGGACGCGGCATCGGCCGCGCCATCGCCACGGAACTCGCGCGCGGCGGCGCCTCCGTCGCCATCACCTACCGCGGGAGCCAGGCCGCCGCGGAGGCGCTCGCCGTCGAATTGAACCAGTCCTTCGATGTCGCAGTGCGCCCCGTCCTCTGCGATGTGCGCAAGGCCTCCGAGATCGAACGCGCCTTCGCGGAGGTGAAGGACACCATGGGCGCGGTCTCCGTGCTCGTGAACAACGCCGGCATGACCGCCGACAACCTGGTCATGCGGATGTCGGAGGAGGCGTGGGACGATGTCCTGGCCACCAACCTCCGCGGCACCTTCCTGGCCTCCAGGGCCGCGCTACGCGACATGATCCGCGCGCGCGGCGGCCGCATTGTGAACATCACCTCGGTCGTGGGCGTGTCCGGCAACGCGGGCCAGGCGAACTACGCCGCCGCGAAGGCCGGGATCATCGGCTTCACCCGGTCGCTCGCCCAGGAGGTCGCCAGCCGCGGGATCACGGTCAACGCCGTGGCGCCCGGCTTCGTCATGACGGACATGACCGCCGGCCTGACCGACGAGCAGAAGGAGGGGATCCGGCAGCGCATCCCGATGGGCCGCTACGGCGAGGCGTCAGAGATCGCCTCGGTCGTCGCGTTCCTGGCCTCCGACGCGGCGTCCTACATCACCGGCCAGGTGATCAACGTCGATGGCGGGCTGGTGATGGCGTAGCGCCGCCCGGCGCGCCAACCTCATGGCCAGCACCTCCCGACGCCGTTCGCGCATCGTCGCCTTCCGCACGCTCTTCGAGGCGGACCTCTCCGGCCACCCGCTGGAAGGCATCCTGGTGCGCCAGTTGCAGGAGTCCGGGCTGACCCCGGACGCGCGGGCGTTCACGAGCGCGCTGGTGGCGGGCGTCACCTCCCACCAGGGCGAGATCGACCAGGTGATCCGGCGCCACGCCCCGGCTTTCCCCCTGGAGGACATGGCCGCCGTGGACCGGAATGTGCTCCGCCTTGCAATCTACGAAGTGCTCTTTGATACTGAGCCCGCGCCGCTCCGGTCCGCCATCAACGAAGCGGTGGAAATCGCCAAGGGCTACGGGTCGGAGTCATCCGGGCGCTTCGTAAACGGGGTGCTCGGCGCCGTCGCATTGGATGCGGCTGTGCGGCACGAAACTGACGATTCCGTCGCCGACGACGATGTCGACGGCGACTAACTGGGAGGATTGCCTTCAGTGGCTTCGATCTTCGAGCGGGTGCGCGGACTCATTACCGAACAACTGGGCGTCGATGACGACGAAGTGAC
>JAUXUW010000039.1 GCA_030684635.1 Dehalococcoidia bacterium | reverse complement strand
GGTCATGCGCAGGTGGACGACCCAGGTCCGGCCGTCGTCCAGGCGCAGGAGGAGGTACTTGCCGTGGCGGCCGAGCGACTCGACCCGCCGGCCCTCCAGCTGCTGCTCGAGGTCGCGCGGGGCGTGGGTGACCGCCAGCCGCTCGCCCCCTGGCTGGATGCGGACGCGGAGCAGGCGACGCCCCACCAGGAGCGGCGTCAGGTCGCGGCGGATCGTTTCGACCTCGGGGAGTTCAGGCACGGCGGCGCCGCTACTCCATCTCTCCCCATGAGATGCCGACCTTCTCGTCCAGGTCGAGCGGGACCGCGAGTTCCAGGCTTGGCATCAGGCGCCGGGCGACCTCCCGTACCTCGTCCAGTTCGGCGCGGGGGAGTTCGAAGATCAGTTCGTCGTGGACCTGCAGGATCATCCGGGCCAACGCCCCCTTCCGGCGGCGCGTCTCCAGTTCGCCATCGATGCGGTTCATGGCGATCTTGATGATGTCGGCGGCGGTGCCCTGGATGGGCATGTTCACGGCGACGCGCTCGGCGGCCTGCCGGACGACGTGGTTCTTGGAGCGCAATTCCGGGATGTACCGGCGGCGGCCGCTCAGCGTCTCCGCGTAGCCGCGCTCCCGCGCCTCCTCGACCACCTGGGTCCGCCACTCCTGGACGCGCGGGTAGGCACCGAAGTAGGCCGCGATGAAGGCGTCCGCCTCGTCGCGCGGGATGCCCTCTCGCGTGGACATGCCGAACGCAGTCAGGCCATACAGGACGCCGAAGTTGAAGACCTTGGCGCGACGGCGGTCCTCCGGGGTGACCTCCGACTCCGGCTTCTTGAAGACGTTGGCCGCGGTCGCGGTGTGAATGTCCTTCCCCTCGCGGAAGGCGCGGCGCAGTTCCTCGTCCTCGGACACATGGGCGAGCACGCGCAGCTCGATCTGCGAGTAGTCGATGCTCAGGAGGACCGGCGCCTCGCCGCAGTCGCGGGCGACGAAGGCGCGGCGCACCATCTGGCCGATCTCCGTGCGCACGGGGATGTTCTGCAGGTTCGGGTCGTTCGAGGCGAGACGGCCCGTCGCCGCCGTCACCTGCGAGTAGATCGTGTGCACCCGCCCGGTGCGCGGGTTCACCTGCAGCGGCAGCGTGTCGATGTACGTCGACTTGATCTTGGTCAGTTCGCGCCAGTCGAGGATCGCGTTCACCACCGGGTGCAGCGTGCGCAGCGGCTCCAGCGCGTCCGCGTCCGTGGTGTAGCCGGTCTTGGTCTTGCGCGTCCGGGGGAGGCCAATCTCGTCGAACAGCAGGTGGGACAACTCCTGCGGCGATCCGATCTTCACCTCGTGCCCGACGGCGTCGTAGACGGCATGCTCGGCGGCCTTGATGCGGTCACCCAGCGTCCGGTCCAGGGACGCCAGTACCTCCAGGTCGAGCGCGACACCGTAATGCTCCATCCGCGCGAGCACCGGCACGTGCGGGACGTCGATCTCCCGGAACACCTGCTCCAGCGATGCCTCCACCAGCTCCTCGCGCAGCGGCGCGACCGCGCGTGCGATCACGTCAGCGTTGATCGAGGCGTACCGGGCGACATCCTCGATGGAGGCGCGCGAGAAGGGGATCGCCTTGCTGGCAGTCCCGAGGAACGTCTTGGGGTCGATGGTGTCCAGCCGGAGCCGCGTCGACGCCAGCCGCTGGAGCGACATGTTGGAGTCACCCACCAGGTAGGCCGCCACCTGCGTGTCGAAGTCGACCGAAGGCGTCCAGAACCGGGGGTCGGCCTCAGAGAGCGCCAGCAGCCCGAACTTCGCGTCGTGCGACACGCGCTTGATGGCGAGGTCGGCGAACAGCGGCGCGAGCGCGTCCAGCACCACCTCGCGCGGGAGTTGCGCCGCCGGCGCGTCGCCGTCGTCGAGCAGGCGCGGCTGAGCCTCGGAGACGTGGCCGAAGGGGATGTAGGCGGCGTGGCCGGGCGCCGGGCTGACGGCGATGCCAACGAGGGCGTCCGCAGCGCGGATCGGGTGGTCGCTGTCCGAGACCACCGTGAACGCCAGGTGGCCGCTCGCCCGCACCGCCGCGACCAGCGCCTCAAGCCCCGCGCGCGACCGGATGATGTCGTACGCGCCGTCCGGGGTGGACGTGGGAGCGGCCTCCTCACCGGTCATGTTCGAGGCTGGCAGGCGCGCGACGAGCGAGCGGAAGTCCAGTTCGTGAAACAACTCGACCACGGCGTTGCGGTCGTAGTTCCGCAGCACCGCGGAGTCGAGGTCGAGCACCACGTCCGGCACGTCCCGGATGATCGTGGCCATCTCGCGCGAGTGGATGGCGTCCTGGACCCCCTCGGCCAGCGCGGTGCGCAGGCGCTTTGGTTCGATCTCCTCGATGTGATCGAGCATGACGTCCAGGGTGCCGAACTGCTGGATGAGCGCCTTCGCGCCCTTCTCGCCAATCCCCTTCACGCCGGGGATGTTGTCGGAGGTGTCGCCCACCAGCGCCTTGTAGTCGACCATCCGCTCGGGCTCGAACCCGAACCGCTCGATGACCGTGTCCGTGTCGTAGAGGATGTAGTCCTTCTGGTAGGCGCGGTACATGTAGACGCGCACGCCCGGCTGCACCAGCTGCACCATGTCGTTGTCCATGCTGACGATGACGACCGGGATGCCCTCTTCCCTCGCCTGCTGCGCCAGCGTCCCCAGCACGTCGTCCGCCTCGTACCCCTGCTTCTCGACGAGGGGAATCTGGAAGGCGGCGAGCAGCTGGCGGACGCGGTCAAACTGCGGGACCAGGTCGTCCGGCGTCGCGTCGCGGGTCGCCTTGTAGCGGTCGTCCTTCGCCTTGCGGAAGGTGTCCTCGGAGGCGTCCCAGGCGGCAATCACATGCGTCGGCTTCAACTCGTTGAAGACGGTGAGCAGGCTGTTCGCGTAGCCAAAGACGGCCGCCACCGGCTCACCCGTCCGCCGCACCGTGAGCACGTCACGGAGCGCGAAGTAGGACCGGAAGATGATCCCGTGCGAGTCCAGGATGACGAGCAGCGGCTCCTGCTCCCCCTCGTCCGAGGAAGCGGCGGAGGCCGGCGCGGCACGCCGGGCGCGGGACGGGGTGGGTAAGGTAGTCACCGCGCGAGTATAGCCGCCGCCCCGGCCGGGGCCGGAGCGCACCGGGCACTGGCATCACACGTATCATGCCGCGGATGCGCCGCTATCGATCGCTGCCACTGCTCGCGGTCCGCCGGATGTCGCGCAACTGGCGGCTGCTGCTGAGCGTCGTCGCGGGCACCCTGGTGGCGGCCGCCATCCTCTCCGCGACCGCCGTCTATGCGGACGCGATCCGCGACCTGGGCCTCCGCTACGCCATCGGCCAGCGCGACCCGCGCACGCTCGATGTGGGGGTGCTGCAGAGCAACGTCCCGGTCTCCGCCACGCGGAACGCAGACACGCGCCGCCGCCAGGACACGGCCGTCGTCAGCATCCTGCGCGACGCGGCCGCCGGCGTGGTGCGGCAGGGCACGACGGCGACGTTCTTCCCCAGCGCGCCCGGCACGCCGGCCGGCTCCGCACAGGACCGTCCGCGCGCCAACCTGGTCTTCCGCACCGACCTCGAATCCCACATCGAGATCGTGGAGGGCGCGGCGCCCGCGCCGGTCACCGGCCGCTCCGACGCACCGATCGAGGTCCTCGTGGGCCGCGCGACGGCGGAGGCGGGCGGCCTGAGCGTGGGGCAGGAACTCGACCTCGCTCCATTCTGGGCGCCGGACAGCCCGCCCCTGCACGTGCGGATCAGCGGCATCGCCGTGGAGCGCGAACCGGCGGCCCGGTACTGGGGCACCTCCGGCGTGCGCCTGGATGCGGAAGCCCGGAACTGGGTGACGTACCGGTTGTTCGTGCCGGAGGCGACCTTCTTCAGCGGCATGCCCGCCGCCCTCCCGTCCGTCACCGCCGACTACCACACGCGCTACGAGGTGGACCTGGATGCCCTGAACGCGCGCCGCGCGCTGCCGGTGGCGGACGGGCTGGACACCCTGGGGCGGACGCTGAACGCAGCGGACGAGCGCGTGACCGTGGAGTGCGCGCTGAGCCCGGTGCTGCGCACGTTCGACGAGAAGCTCTTCTTCACGCGGATCCCCCTGCTGGTGCTCCTGCTCCAGGTCGGCGGCATCGTCGCGTACTACCTCGTGATGGTCTCGACGATGCTGATCGAGCGGCAGGCTGCGGAGATTGCCACGATGCGCAGCCGCGGCGCCACCACGCCACAACTCCTCGCCATGTACGGCGTGGAGGGCGCGCTCCTGGCGGCACTGGCGACGGTGGCGGGGCCGCCGCTGGCCGGGCTGATCATCGGCGCGCTCGGCCCGACACCGGCGTTCGCTGCGCTCTCGGGCGGCGGCGCGCTCGAGGTGCATATCGGAGGCGCGGCGTACCTCCTCGCGATCATCGGGGCGCTGATCGCGTTCTTCGCGCTGATGGTGCCGGCATGGTTCGCGACGCGGGACACGGTGGTCGAGTTCAAGCGCGGCGTGGCGAGGCCGAAGCCGGTGCCGCTGCTGCTCCGCTACTACGTGGACGTAGTGTTCGTGCTGGTGGTGGCGGCGGTCTTCTGGCGCGTCTCGCAGCAGGACGGGCTCGTTTCCGAGTCGATCTTCGGTGAGGCGCAGGTGGACCCGTTCCTCCTCGCCACGCCTGCCGTCTTCATGCTCACCGTCGGCATTGTCTTCCTGCGGGTGTTCCCGCTCGTCCTGAGGCTGGTGGCGTGGGTGCTGGGCTGGACCAGGAGCGTCGCAATCCTCGCGGGGATGCGCGCGCTCGTCCGGAACCCCACGCACTACACCCGCCTGGTGCTGCTGCTCATGTTCGCGACCGGCGTCGGCATGTTCGGCGCGACGTTCTCCGCCACGCTCAGCCACTCGTACGAGGACCGCGCGCTGTACGTCTCCGGCGCGGACGTCCGCGCGGTCGGCCTTGTGCCACCTGCCTTCCAGGGCGACGCCGCCGTCCGCGAGGCGATCGAGGGCGTCCCGGCGGAGGCGACCTCCGTCGTCGTGCGCGCGACGGGCTTCGGCTACGCGGGGCGCGAGACGGCGGACCTGGCGATCCTCGGCGTGGACCCGGCGACCTTCGGCGAGGTCGCCTACTTCCGCGACGACTTCGCGCCGGAGTCGCTGGACACGATGCTCACGACGCTGGCCGGCGACGGCCCCGTGACCGGCGCGACGGGTGCGCTGCTGCCGGAGGACGCACGGCAGATCGGCATCTGGGCGCAGTTCCCGGACATCCGCGGGCGCGTGGTGCTGGGCCTCTCGCTCCGCGACGCCACCGGTCGCGTCTCCCACCGCCAGGTCGGCGTGACGCGCCCGGACCACCCCTCCAGCACCTCCTGGATGCTGTTCGCGGCCGACCTGGACGCGCCGAGGTCGCGCGCCGGCGCGAACTCCAACGAGCCCGCGCTCATCGCACCGGTCGAACTGCTCGGCGTGTGGTTCATCCCCAGCGGGCGCATCGCCTCGCAGCGTGGCGTGGTGCTCTTCGGCCCGGCCGTCACGACCGCCTCGGCGCCCATCGAGACGTCCGAGGTCGCCGGCCTGGTCGAACGCACCGAGGCGTGGCCGGACGTGACGACGGTGCACGACTTCACGGAGCCGGGGTTCGACGTGGTGCGCAACCTCACGCAGATCCCGGTGGGCGACCAGACCCGGAACGAGCCGGAGGGGCCGCCGGGCGTGCTCGGCGCGCTGCGCTTCGAGTGGGTGGACGCCGCCGGCGCGCCCTCCTTCCGCGGGCTTGCGGCGTCCTACATCGCGGCGCCGGTGCCGGCGTACCTGAGCCGGCGCGAGGCGAGCAAGCTGGGGCTCACCACCGGCGACACGTTCCGCGCCTCGATCTCCGGCCGGTACCTGGACCTCTCGCTCGCCGGTGTGGTCGACTACTTCCCGACGTTCGACCCGAATGGCCGAGGCGGCATCGCCCTGGTCGACTCCAGCCGCCTGCTGGCGACCGTGAACGCAAGCCTGCCCGACCGCTGGCTCCTCGCCAACGAGGCGTGGTTCGCCTCCGACACGCCGGGCGCGACGGCGGCGGCGCTGGAGCCGCTCCAGCCGCGCGAGGTGGTGCAGCGCGCGGCGGTGCAGGCGACGCAACAGGAGGACCCGCTGGTCGCGGCTGGCTGGGCGGGCATCCTCGCGATCTCGTTCGGGGCCGTGCTGCTGCTCTCCGCGATCGGGTTCATCGTTTACTCCTACCTCACCGCCCAGCAGCGAGGGCTGGAGTTCGCCATCCTGCG
>JAUXUW010000034.1 GCA_030684635.1 Dehalococcoidia bacterium | reverse complement strand
CATGCGGACGCTGACGGTGAACGCGACGCTCATCGAGGAGCGCGAGGCGATCCTCGAAGCCCGCCAGAAAGGCTTCGAAGGCGACCCGTGCGAGGAGTGCGGCCAGCTGATGATGGTGCGCAACGGCACGTGCCTGAAGTGCATGAACTGCGGCGCGACGAGCGGGTGTAGTTAGGCGATGAGGACGGCAGAACAACACGCCGACGGGCAAATGAATGGGGCGGCCGAGGCCGCCCCATTCATTTGTGAACCGGGGCACGAGTAACGCACAAGTCATCCGGCAGGGAATGCGTTCCCTTGCGCGGAGGGACAGGGAGTCCGCAGTGACCTACTGGTCAGACCGCCTCGCGAGCATCGACGCCGAAAGCCAGTTGGTGTCGCTCAAGACCGTGCTCTCCCGCGTTGACATGGCTGCGATGACCGCAGAACAGCGCGCCATCGTGGTAGACCTAGTCGAACTGGTGGACAGCGTCCGCGCAAGACTAGTGGCGACCGATCCCAAGTTCGTCACGGAACAAACGCAGAAGGCAATCGAAGCGGCCGCGACCGAGGCGAGATCTGAGTTCGAGGCCTTCAAAGCGAATCAGGACGAGACGAACCTTCACAACACTCGAACTCAGGTCGAGAACCTTCTCCGGATCGCAGCCACCGGAGGCCTGGTGATGCTCCCCGATGGGGCCGTCGAGCGAATCAGCCGCGCGGCCGCGCGATTCCGAGATGCGTCCCGGAAACAGGTACGCGAACTCGATGCCAAGACCCGCGAGATCACCGCGCACCAGAAGCAGATCGACGAGGCACTGACTGCCTCCAGTGAGGCCTTCGCCACTACCGCTTTGGCCGTTCGATCGGAACTGGAAGATGCTCGCGCTGGCTTCACGACTGAACTGCAGAATCTGCAACAGCAGGCTGAAGGCCTCAGGACGGGCTCTTCCGCACATCTCGACGAGGTGAACGCCTCGATGAGCGCAGTTGGCGCGACCCTTGAGTCCCGCGCGGCGGGCATAACAGAGCAGATCGAGCAGTCGTTCTCGGCGATCGAGTCGCGCTTCACAGATGGAGAGGTTGATCGAGAACGCCGATTCGGTGAGGAGGAGAAAAAGAGGCAAACAGCCGCCGACGCCCGTCTGCAGGCCATCCGCGCCAGTGCGGTCGAACTCGCCACCACGACCCGCGATGCAATCAACACGCTGATGGCCGAACTTGAGGAGATCCGTGGCGAGGCCCGGGAAACGCTCGGATTGACGGGCGCGGCGAGTACCTTCGGCGCCTACTCTGCTGAGGCTACCCGCCAGCGCGGTGCTGCTGACCGATGGCGGCGGATAAGCGTCGGCGCTCTAATCGCCGCGCTCACGCTTGCGACCTGGGCGTTCTTCGAGAATCACGTCCCAGCGCGGGCGGGGTTCTGGGAGTTCTTGGCCGTGTACACGCCCAGAACTGCGATGCTCGCCGTAACCCTCGGCGCGGCAACGTATGCCGCGAGGCAATCGGCCCGCCATCGTCAACGTGAGGAGTCGGCAACTCGGCTCGCGAACGAACTGAGCACCTTCCATCCGTTCATCGCGGCGCTTCCGCCCGAGGAGCAGACCAGCCTCCGCAGGTGGATGACACAACGGCTATTCCGAGGACAGTCCGCCGGCGGTGACATTCGCCCTGGTGAGTCGGACGAGGAATTCGTGATTCGAGATCCAACGCACGGCCTCCTAGATCCGCGTAGCGAGTAGCCCTAGCACGTTCACAGGGTCTCCATGCCCCCCACCACCACCCACTCCCCCCGCTGCCCGCCTTGTCCCCAAAGTTGGCCCGGTTGATCCTCCGAAGGGCGCGCGGCGCGCTGTAGCGTGAACGCGCCGAGGGCGTCGTACGCCCGCGGCGGAGCATCCCTGATCACGCCGCGACGGACGCCGGGGGGTCGGCGTCGGAGACGCGCGGCACGCCCTGGAGCGCGGCATGACGAGCGGCGGGCGCCCCGCGATGAGTTCGCGTAGCGGCGGCTGTTCTGGCCGTGTGACGCCTCCTTCGGCAGACTTCGAGGCGTGAAGAGCACACGCGCCAGCATCCCGATCGCCTTCGCCGCCGGCGTGTTGATGGCGCTCGCCATCACCGTGCTCGCCCGGCCGGCGCCCGTGACGGCGCAGACGGGCCCGCCCAAGGTCGCGGTCGAGGCGATCGTCATCGGGCAGTCGGTGATGGGGCAGAACCTCGTGGTGTCGTGCTTCGGCACGGGCGGGCGCGTGGCCCTGCTCGTGGGCGGGGTGCACACCGGGCCGGAGGCGGTCACGGTCACGCTCGGGCTGGAGGTGGTGGAGGAGCTGCGCACCGGGCGCCTCGCGATCCCTCGCGGTGTACGCGTGTGCGTGCTGCCGGCGCTGAACCCGGACGGCATCACGCTCGGCCTCCACACCAACTTCCGAGGCGTGGACCTGAACCGCAACTGGGTGGCGAAGAACTGGGCGCCGTTCGCCTGGCACCCCTCGACGGGGATCGCCAGCGGCGGCGTCGAGCCGCTCTCCGAGCCGGAGACGCGCGCCCTGTACCAGTACATCCTGGAGACGCGGCCCGCCGCGGTGCTGGTCTGGCACTGCTGCGGCGCGCTGGTGGAGGCGAACCAGATGCCGCTGGCCGTGGCCCTGGCCTCGGCGTACGGCGTTGCGGCACGCCTTCCCTACCTGGACGTGTGGCGCGCGTACACCATCACCGGCGAGCTCATCGTGTCGCTGGACCACCTCCGCATCCCCGCCTTCGACGTGGAACTGCGGCAGAGCAACGACACCGCGCTGAACGAGCATGTGGCGGCGTTGACGGCGATGTTGCGCCACCTCGCGACCGCGCCGGTCGCCGCCCGGCCGGCGTTCAGCACGCCGACCCTGTCGCCCCCGTAGCCGCGGCGCGCCGGCACGCGCACCGTGACCTGTACCATCGACGCTCCACCCCATCGAGGCTCGGAGGTGACCCGTGCGACGTCTGATGCTGGCCGCAGCGAGCGGCCTCGTCGCAATCGCGCTCGCCTCGGCGTGCGGCGGCGACGAAGCCGGCACCCCGACGCCC
>JAUXUW010000030.1 GCA_030684635.1 Dehalococcoidia bacterium | reverse complement strand
TTCAGCAACTTCTCGGACTCGCCCTCCAGCATCCGGTCCACCGGCACGCCGGTCATCTGCGCGATCAACGCGGCAATGTCCTTCTCCGTCACGTCCTCGGAGAGGCCGTGTGCGGTCTGCCATTCGGAGCGGTGCCGCCCGTACTCCTGCTGGATCTCCAGCACCTCCTGCTTGATGCGGGCCGCCTCCTCGAAGTCCTGCCGCGTCGCCGCCGCCTCCAGCCGCTCGTTCGCGGCGTCCAGGCGGCGCTTCAACTCGCGGACCTCCGGCGAGATCGACTCCGCCTCGATCACGTGCCGGGACGCCGCCTCGTCGATGAGGTCGATCGCCTTGTCCGGCAGGTGCCGCTCGGTGAGGTAGCGCGCGCCGAGGCGCACCGCCGCTTCCACCGCCGCGTCCGTGATCTTGATGCCGTGATGCTCCTCGTACTTCGGCCGGAGCCCGCGGAGGATCGCGATCGCGTCGTCGATGCTCGGCTCGTCCACGAACACCGGCGAGAAGCGGCGCTCCAGTGCCGGGTCGGACTCGATGTGCTTGCGGTACTCGTCGAGGGTGGTCGCACCGACCACGCGCAGTTCACCGCGCGCCAGCGCCGGCTTCATCATGTTGCTCGCGTCGATCGCGCCGTCCGCGCCGCCCGCACCCACCACCGTGTGCAGCTCGTCGATGAAGAGGATGACCTCGCCGGCGGACTGCTTCACCTCGTTCATCACCGCCTGCAGCCGCTCCTCGAACTCGCCGCGGAACTTGGAGCCCGCCAGCAGCGCGCCCATGTCCAGCGCCAGCACGCGCTTGCCCTTCAGCCGGTCCGGCACGTCCCCCTCGACGATGCGCTGGGCGAGGCCCTCCACGATCGCCGTCTTGCCCACGCCGGCCTCACCGATCAGCACCGGGTTGTTCTTCGTGCGCCGGTTGAGGATCTGCATCACCCGCGCGACCTAACTGTCGCGCCCGATCCCCGGGTCCAGCTTGCCCTCGCGCGCGATCTCCGTGAGGTCGCGCGCCCACTTGGAGAGCGCCTGGTAGTGCGACTCCGCCGTCGGCGAGTCCACGCGCGAAGTGCCGCGCACCTGCGCCAGCGCGCGGTAGATGCGCTCCTTCGTGATCTGGAACTCGCGCATCACATTCGCCGCTTCGCCCTCGCGCGCGTCGGCGATGGCGACGAGCAGGTGCTCCACGCCCACGTACTCGTCCTTCAGGCGCGCCGCTTCCGCGTTCGCCGCCTCCAGCATCTGGACGATGCGCGGCGTGGTGTAGATCTGCACCACGTCCTGCTGCAGCCGCGGAGAGCGGTCCAGCCCCGCCTTGATCGCGCGGGCCAGCGCGTCCACGTCCACGCCCATCTTCGTCAGCACCTCGCGCGCCAGGCCGTCCCGGCGGCTGACCAGCACGAAGAAGACGTGCTCCACGTCCCACTGCGCGTGCCGCTGTTCGCGCACGAGTTCCTGGGAGGCCTGCAGCGTCTCCTGCGCCTGCTCGGTAAATCGGTCCTGTCGCATCATCTGGCACCACCTCCGCGGCCCTGCGCCGCGCTGTTGTCATCCTGTGCGGGGCGTCCGCCCCGTTGCGCGAGTGCCGCGCGTGCCGCCTCGAGTTCTGCGCGCACCTGTGCGAGTTCTCGCTGCATCTCTTCGATCTGCCGGCGCATCTGGAGGATCACCTCCACCCCGGCGAGGTTCACGCCCAGGTCGTTGACCAGGCGCACCACCTGCTGGAGCCGCTCCACGTCCTCCCGTGAGAAGAGCCGCGTGTTGCCCTGTGACCGCGCCGGCTGCAACAGGCCAATGCGCTCGTAGGAGCGGATCGTCTGCTGGTGCAGTCCGACCATCCGCGCGACCACGGAGATCTGGAACACCGGCTCATCGTGCGAGAACGTCACGAGGCAGCCTCCGTCTCACCCCGCGTCCCGCCGGTCGCCCCGGCGGCCGCCCCGCTCGTCGCCTCACGCAGTCGCTCGAAGAGCGCCCGCTGCTCGTCCGTCATCGGCTCCGGCAGCACCAGCCGCACCTTCGCGAACAGGTCGCCGAAGCCGCCCTCACGTCGAGGCATCCCCTGGCCCGCGAGGCGGAACACGCGCCCGCCCTGCGTGCCCGCGGGCAGCCGCAGCGCCAGCGCCTTGCCCTTCAGCGTCGGCACGTGCACCTCGCCGCCCAGCGCCGCCTCCGCCACCGGCACGTCTACTTCCACGTGGACGTCGTCGCCGCGGCGCTCGAAGCGTGCATGCGGCGCGATCTCCACGCGCAGGAACAGGTCGCCTGGCGCGCCGCCGTTGCCGCCCGGACCGCCCTTCCCCGTAATGCGGATGCGCTGGCCGTCCGTGACCCCGGCCGGGATCGCCACCTCCAGCCGCCGAGGCGTGGAGATCGTCCCGGCGCCCCGACAGGCGTGACACGTCGCGCCTGCGATCTGGCCGGTGCCGGAACAGGTGCGGCACGGCTCGGCCCCCGTCCGCACCTCGATGGTGCGGGTGAGGCCGGCGTACGCCTCCTCCAGCGTCAGGCGGATGCCCGTCTCCAGGTCCTGGCCGCGCTGGCGGCCCGCCGCGCGGCGGAAGAGCGACTCGAACATGCTGCCGCCGCCACGCCCGCCGCCGAACAGGTCGCCGAGGTCCACGCCCTCCGCGCCGCCGGGGAAGCCCCCGCCCGGGAAGCCTCCCCCGCCACCGGCGCCCTGGCGCCGCCGCATCTCTTCGA
Source organism: Dehalococcoidia bacterium (assembly GCA_030684635.1). GTDB lineage: Bacteria > Chloroflexota > Dehalococcoidia > UBA2979 > UBA2979 > W-Chloroflexi-9. Next base: position 1,770 of record JAUXUW010000030.1, on the reverse strand, counting down.
TCTGGTCGGCGTGCTGCCACTGGTCGCCGTACGCGTCGTACTTACGGCGCTTCTCGGCGTCCGAGAGCACTTCGTAGGCGGCGTTGATCTGCTTGAAGCGCGTCTCCGCCTCGGCGTTCCCGGGGTTCACGTCCGGGTGCCACTGGCGCGCCAGCTTGCGGTACGCCTGCCGGATCTCCCGGTCGGACGCCTCGCGCTTCACCCCGAGCACTGCATAGAAGTCCTGAGCCATGGAACCAGTGTAGCCATCTGATAGTCATCTTGCACTATCTCTGAGCCAGTCTGGCTCATATCTCTTGACGGCTTCAGCAGCATGGCGGTATTGTTGGGTGACATCGAAGCGGTTGCTCTCGTGGTGACTCCCGCCCGGTCGAACACAGGCCGAACGGCCCTCCCTCGACGGCTCCGCGAACCATCACGATGCATCGCAGGGATCCATCCCACGGCATTCCGCGAGGAAGGTCAGACGGGGGAGCACCCCGTCCCAGGTATCTCGAAAGGAAACCCCACTCATGGCCGACATTGCCCGACGCGACCCGTTCTTCTCCCCCTTCCGGCAGGTGATGGAGCGCGTCTTCGACGACCCGTTCTTCCGCAACGAGGTCCCCGCGCGGCTCCTGAACGACGAGGGCTCGCTCGCGCTCGACGTGTTCGAGAAGGACGGCAACCTGGTCGTCCAGGCCAGCGTCCCCGGCTTCAAGAAGGAAGACATCGACGTCCGCGTCGAGGACGGCGTGCTCGCCATCCGCGCGCACCGCAACGAGGAGCACGAGGAGCGCGACGAGAAGTTCTACCGCCGCGAGCGCTCGTGGGGCTCCATGAGCCGCCGCATCGCCCTCCCCGGCATCGTGAAGGACGCCCCGGTCGAGGCCGAACTCAAGAACGGCGTGCTGTCGCTCCGCATCGCCCTGCCGCAGAAGGCCGAGCCGAAGCAGGTCGAGATCAAGGGCGAGTAACCCTCCCTCCGGACTCGCCCGGATACAGACGAGCCCCGGCCAGTCCGGGGCTCGTCCGCGTCCGCGCTCTGCGTCTCCCCGCCACGTGGGGTACCCTCCGACACTGTGGAGGAGGGGCCATGAAGGTCATCGGCAAGGAACTCGGCACGACGCTCGTCGAGATGTACGGCGAGATCGAGCAACGACTCAAGACCGAGGCGGTGCGCGACCTGAAGGTCGTCTCCTTCGAGGGGGCCTCCTTCTCCGACATCCAGTGGGGTGACACGGAAGTCGTGGTCTCGCTCCACAACGGCGTGCCCACGCGCGCCCTCAACCACATCCTGGGCATCGCCCTCCAGCACATCCGCCAGCGGCTGGACCGCTATCCGGCCGTCGTGCGCGGGCGCACGGACGTGGAGGGCGGCGCGCTCGTCCGCTCCGCGCTGCGCGAACTCGTCATGAGCCCGGAAGCGGAGCAGCAGGTCGCCCCGCTCAAGATCGACATCACCTGGGAACTGAAGCAGCGCCACGAGGGCCTGAAGCAACTCCTCCGCGACGCCCCGGAGGACTGGAACGACGCCGGCTCGATCGGCCACGCCTTTGCCGCGCTCCAGTACGCCCGCTTCACCATCGAGCACCCCGAGGAACTCTGGGAGGGACTCCGGGACCAGTTCCGGAAGGACCTCCCCGCCGCTGCCATGACCGGTGACGAACTGGTGGCGCTGGTCGCGGAGCACGGCTGGAAGACGCCCGGCGCCTGCATCGAGTCGCTTGTCGCGGTGCGCGACGCGCTCGGCCTGCAGGGCTTCGTGGCGATCGAGGATCGCCGGAACGG
>JAUXUW010000028.1 GCA_030684635.1 Dehalococcoidia bacterium | reverse complement strand
TCCGGCGAACTGCCCGCCGAGGGCGTCGCGCTGCTGGCGGTGACCGAGGCGACCTCGAGCGCCGGCCTGGCAGCCGCCCTGCGTGACCAGGGGTGCGGCGTGCGCGCGCTCGTCATCTACGAGGACGGCCGCGCGCGGCTGTACACGCCCGGCGCGCCGGCCTTTGTGAACACAGGCTTCCCGGTCACCCTCCCGGCCGGGCAGCTGTTTCTCGTGCGGTGCGAGGTCATCCTGGAGGGCGACTTCGTGCTCCTTGATGCGGTCGGCCTCGGAAGCGGCGGCTTTGCGGAACAGAGCGACGTGCGTGCCGCTTCGCACGCGGGCTACGACCGGTTCGTGGTGGAGTTCGAGGAGGACGTGATCCCGACCTACGCGGTCGAGTATGTGACCGAGACGCAGTTCACGTGCGGCCAGGGCGCGCCCGTCACGGTGGCGGGCAACGCGACGCTGCGCCTCCACCTGACCAACGCGCGCATCCACAACGAGTCCGGCCAGATGACGATCCCCACGCGCACCCTGACGCCGGGCCTGCCGGCGATCAAGGAGGCCCGCGAGATCTGCGGTTTCGAAGGCCACGTCACGTGGCTGCTCGGGCTCGAGGCCGAGCGGCCGTTCCGGATGTTCATCCTCCAGAACCCCGCCCGCATCGTGATCGACATCCCGACCGCGTCGCCGCCTGCCATTGCGAGCGGCGCGGCGGGCGTCGTGTGGAGCGGCCCGGCCTGTCCCGTCGTTCAGGAGGGCCAGAACTGCCCGGATCGCCTCGCGGAGGTGACGCTCACCTTCGGTCAGAACGGCGTCGAACGGGGGAGGGTCCAGGCGATCGGCGGCCGCTTCGCGATCGACCTGCCTGCCGGGACGTATGACGTGAACCTCGCGCCCGGGTCGCCGGTGATGCCGAGCATGGCGGCGCAGACCATCGTCGTCTCGCCGGGCCTGCGCACCTGGTTCGAGGTACGGCTGGACTCCGGCATCCGCTAGCTGATCGGCCGGTGGCCCGTCAGGCGCGGTCGACGCGGCGGGCGCGCCAGGTGGCCGCCTGCAGCGCGAGGATGGAGATGAACCCGATACCTGCCATGAACGGGATGGAGATGAACCCGAACTCCTCCACGTAGCGGAAGGAGCACGGCACGCCGTTGGTGCAGACGGTGGCCTGCTCCGGGAACAACTCCAGTTGGTAGTGGTAGAGAGAGACGAGCATCCCGGCCGCCGCGATCGGCACAATGTACCGCGCGGGGCGCTGGTCGCGCGTGACCGCGGCGACCAGCAGCACGATGGCGAGTGGGTACATCGCGATCCGCTGGTACCAGCAGAGCGTGCACGGGACGAAGTGCGCGACCTCCGAGTAGTAGAGCGAGCCGCTCATGGCGATCGCGGCGATGGCGAACGAGAGCCACGTCCCCCGCGTGAGGACCAGCCGCCGCAGGCTCACGGCGCCGGGCGCGCCGACCCCCAGCACCGCCACGATCGAGGCGAACAACACGAGGAGCGATCCCGAAGCCAGGATCAGGGAGAGGGTGCTTTCGGACATCGGGCTCCTGCTCCACCTCGGCGCTGCCCCCAGTGTATGGAGCGTGCACGGTGAGCCGCACGGGGGGCAGGGAGCGCGGGCGCCCTATCCCTTGGCCTTCTCGCGCTCCGCCTGCTCCGCCTGCTCAGCCTTCGCTGCCTGCTCGGCCTTTGCAGCCTGCTCGTCTCGTGCGGCACGCTCGTCCTGCGCCGCGCGCTCGACCTGCTGGGCGTGCCCGGCCCGCTCCGCCTCTTCAGCGTGCTCGGCGCGGTGCTGCAGGTCGCGATGGCTTCGCATCCCCCGGTAGCGCCCAGGGATCGAGACGATCCAGGCGAGGAGTGCCCCCAGGAACACGGCGAGCGCCAGCGCGAGCACCACCGGCATCGAACGCGTCTCCCAGAACAGGAAGTGGAACGCCACCGACTGGGTGTTCTGCGCCCCGACGACCACCAGGATGGTGGCGACCAGCAGCCCGAGGCTCAGCCTGAAGATGTTCATGGCACTCCTTCGTCCTTGGCGCCCGGGGTGGGGGCGCTGAGACATGACAGGTCATTACACCCCGACTGGCGTCACGCCACCATCACCTACCAGCACGGCCGACCTCCCCGGCGCGAGGCCTCGCTACACTCCCGCGCATGGTCAACTTCTCGAGCATTCCACTCTCCGATGAGGCGAGGGCCGAACTCGCGCCCACCGGCGTGCTGCGCGCCGGCGTGAACATGGGCAACTTCCTCCTCGTCACCGGCCGTACCGCGGAGGGCGACCCGGACGGGGTCTCGCCGGACATGGCGCGGGCCATCGCCGCGCGCCTGGGCGTGCCGCTGCAACTGATCCCCTTCAAGTCGCCCGGCGAGGTCGCCGATGCCGCCGGCACCAACATCTGGGACATCGCCCTGATCGGCGCGGAGCCGCAGCGCGCGGAACAGATCGAGTTCAGCCCCGCCTATGTGGAGATCGAGGCGACCTACCTGGTCCCGCCGGGTTCCTCGCTCGCGACGGTCGCGGAGGTCGACCGGCCCGGGGTGCGGATCGCGGTCTCGGCGCGCAGCGCCTACGGCCTCTGGCTTGAACGCAACATCAGGCACGCCACGCTCGTCCGGCTGGAGGCCGGCCAGAACGTGTTCGAACACTTCGTGGCGAACGGCTTGGAGGCCTACGCCGGCCTGCGGCCCGGTCTGGCCGAAGACGTCCAGAACCTCCCCGGTGCGCGCATCCTCGATGGCCAGTTCGCGGCGGTGCAGCAGGCCGTGGGCACCGCGAAGGCGAACGTGGCGGGCGCGGCCTTCCTGCGCGCGTTCGTCGAGGAGGCGAAAGCCTCCGGATTCATCGCCGGCCTGATCGCGAAGCACAGCGTGCAGGGCCGCCTGTCGGTCGCGCCGCCCGCCTAGCACTGCGCGAGGCGGGGCGGGCTACACGCCTCGCCGCTCACCGCTGGCGCGTCTTGAGAAGCCACGTCGTCGTTCGAGCACCAGCAGCGCGACGATGACCAGCCAGGTGGCAACGCGGAACGCCATCGCGAGCATGCTTTCCCGTGCCGGCGTGCCCACAACGCCCGAAGCCAGGAGCAGTAAGACGCTCACGTGGACACCGAGCGTCCCGAGAGACGCCGGGACCGCGTAGCGACTCCTGATCCAGATCAGCACGGTGGGGACGAGGACCGTCCACGCGCCCATGGCGAGGTTGTAGATCGGGAGCCACGACAGGACCGTGTACCCGGGCTGCCATCCCTGCGCTGCCCTGGTGCCGGCAGCCACCGACAGTGCCCCGATCATCATCGCCAGGAGTGCAGCTGCTCGACGTGCTGTAGTGCTCATCACGTCTCTGTCAGGAGCGTGCCGTGCGGACAGGCGCGCCCGGCTCGCCACCCTTCCGCCACGTCCAGACCAGCGCCGCCCCCAGGGCAACTTGCGCGGCCTTCCCGGCGAGGCTCAACGCATC
>JAUXUW010000019.1 GCA_030684635.1 Dehalococcoidia bacterium | reverse complement strand
TAGTAGTCGTAGTACGACACGAAGTACTCGACGGCGTTCTGCGGGAAGAATTCGCGGAACTCCTGCGCCAATTGCGCGGCGAGCGTGCGGTTGGGCGCGAGCACCAGCGTGGGCCGCTGGTACTGGGCGATGATGTTCGCCATGGTGAAGGTCTTGCCCGTGCCGGTGGCGCCGAGCAGCGTCTGCGCGCGCAGGCCACCCTTCAGGCCGCCCACGAGCGCCTCCACGGCGCCCGGCTGGTCGCCGGTCATGCGGAAGTCAGAGACAAGGCTGAAGGGCTGCCCCTGGGCAGAAGGTGGGTCGGAAACGGTCACTGGAGCCCCCGGATGGTGCGGATCCCAGTGTACCGCGCGGCTAGGCCGGCTCTGGCCGAGGTGGTGACACCGGCTCGCCGCTGCTGGTCATGCCCTGTCCGAACAGCACGATCTGGTTCTTCCCGGCCCGCTTCGCCTCGTACAGCGCGTGGTCCGCTCGGTGGATGAGTTCGAAATCGTCATGGTCGGGCTCGACGGGCAGCGAGGAGACGCCGATCGAGATGGTCATGCGCAGTGGCGCATCCTCAGGCGGCGGGAGGCCATCGGACTCGAACGCGAACACCTCGATCGCGCGACGGAGCTTCTCCGCCACGATGACCGCCTGCTCCGGGCCCGTCTCCGGCAACGCCACCGCAAATTCTTCGCCACCGTACCGGCCAATGATGTCTGACTCGCGGACGTTTGAGGCGACGATCTGGGAGGTGCTCTGGAGGACGTAGTCGCCGAACGGGTGTCCCCACTGGTCGTTCACGCGCTTGAAGTTGTCCAGGTCCAGCATCAGCACGGACAGTTGCCGGCTATACCGTCGCGAGCGACGGAACTCGATGCCGAGCAGGTCAAAGAACGCACGGCGGTTCAGGATGCCCGTGAGGGGATCGGTGCGCGCCAGCCGGTCCAGTTCTGCGGACACCTCCCGCAGCTGGGCGGCGGTGCGCACGAGACGTCGCTCACGCTGCAATGCCGAGCGGCTGTTCAGGAGCAACTGGAGCGCCAGCGCCACCGCGAGCAGCGTGCCGATCGCCCCCCAGGCATCGTGGCTGAGCCCCATGAAACTCCAGCCGAACAACTCGATGCTGCGCCGATCGAGCACCGCAAGCACCACGCTCAACGCGAGCGCGACGATGAGTGGCCAGCGCTGACGGACCATGAGCCTCACGAGGGGTTGCCCGCCGGCGCCTGCTGCTCCAGCACGGCGCGCAGGAGGTCCTCCAGCGCCTGCACATCCGGGCGCGATTCCAGTACCTGCTCCACTGCGCGCTCCGCGTCGCGGCGCGTGTACTGGAGCGAAACGAGCGCCTCGACGGCGTCCTCGCGGAGGTCGGGCCCCGCAACCGGTGCCGTGGGCGCCTCAACCACACCGTCGCGGAGGAGGGCTTCCATGGTGAGCCGGCCGGTCAGCTGCGCGACGATGGTCTGCGACAGCCGCTGACCGATGCCGGGCAGTTGCTGGATCGCCTTCACGTCCCCGGCCTCGATCCAGCGGGCGATCTCGGAGACCGGGCGCGTCAGCGCGCGAACCGCCTTTGTCGGTCCGACGTCCGGCACCTCGATGAACTTGCGGAAGAATTCGCGCTCGGCGAGATGCTGGAAGCCGACGAGCAGCGGCGCCGGCTGGCGCTCCGAGACGTGGTAGTAGGTGTGCACGGTGGTCTCGCCCTGCTCCAGGACGGAGGCGATCCAGTCCGCGGCGAAGGCGGGGATGCGTACCTCGTAGGTCACTCCCTGCACGAGCACCCACGCCGTCGCGGTCTCCGCGTTCCAGTGGGTCACGGTGCCGGTCAGCGCGGCGATCATCGGGCCATCGCCTCTTCGAGTTGCGCATCGGCGAGCCGCGTCAGCGCGATCGCCGCGGCGTCGGACACATCGAGGGGGCCGTCCAGTTCGGTGATGCCGAGGTGCAGGAGCACCATCTGGTGGACCTGCTCCTTGGGGGCGCCGCCCCAGCCGGTCACGGATTCCTTCACGGACGCCGGCGCGTATTCGAACACAGGGCGTCCGGCGGCCGCGGCGGCGACCATGGCCGCAGCACGCGCCTCCCCGATCGCCATCGCGGAGCGCACGTTCTCGGCCACGAACTGCTGCTCGATCGCCACATCGGTGGGGTCGTACTCCGCGATGAGCGCGGCGACGAGATCGTGGATGCGGTGGAGGCGCTCGGCGCGAGGGAGTGCGGCGCGCGTGCGGAAGGCACCGGCATGTACCAGCGTGCCGCCGGATCCACGGCCGTCCACGACGGCGAATCCGGTCACAGCCAGTCCCGGGTCAATGCCCAATACGCGCCGCGGGAGCGGCGGCCTGCGCTCGGACATCTCGCCCCCTCAAGCGGACCCCGACCAGTGCCGTGGAGATCACAGGCTAACCCGCGATCGCCTCCAGCACCGCGTCGTCGAACTCCACGTTCGAGAACACTCGTGACACGTCGTCCAGCTCGTCCAGGCGGTCCAGGAGGCGCAAGACCGCCTCCGTGTCCTTCTCAGAAACGGTGATGCGGTTCCGCGGGATCGGCGCCAGGTCGGCGCTCTCCACCACGAGCCCCTGAGCCTCCAGCGCCTCGCGGACGCGGTGCAGGTCCGCCGCCTCCGTGATCACCTCCACAGAGGCCTCGTCCGTCGCGTCCACGTCCAGCGCGCCAGCCTCGATCGCCTGCAACTGCACCTCGTCGAGGTCGCGCCCGGCGGCGTTCAGGAGGATGACGCCGCGGTTATCGAACTGCCAGGAGACCGCGCCGTTGTCGGCCATGCTGCCGCCGGCGCGCGAGAACGCGAAGCGCACCTCCGCAACGGTCCGGTTCCGGTTGTCGGTCACGACATGCACGATCACCGCCGAACCGGCGGGGCCATAGCCCTCGTAGGTGATCTCTTCGAGGTTGGCGGCATCGCCGAGGCCCGCGGCGCGTTTGACCGCACGGTCGATGTTGTCGGCCGGCATGTTCGCCTGCTTGGCCTTCTGGATAGCCAGGCGCAGGCCGGCGTTCAGTTCCGGGTCGGGGTCACCCTGCTTCGCCGCCATCGTGATGTCACGGGCGAGCTTGGTGAACATCTGCCCCTTCTTCGCGTCGGTGGCAGCCTTCTTGTGCTTGATCGAGGCCCATTTGGAGTGACCGGACAACCCTGCGACCTCCACGATCGGGCGCGCGAGGCGATGCCCGCGCGACTACATCTGAGAGCGCATGCTAACAGTTTGCACCCCTTGAGACACGGCCGCGCGGCGCCCGCCGAGGGGCGCCCGTCGAGGGCGTCCAGGGGCCCTGGGTGCCTGCGGCGCCTCGGGTCAGACCGCCAGGAGCACGTTGTCGATCAGTCGGGTCTTGCCGAACCGGACCGCGAGCGACAGGAGGGCGTCCCGGGTGACCGGCCCCGCGCACTCGGCGAGGGAGCCCTGCTCGGCCAGCGAGACGTAGTCGATGCGGGCGAGCGGCTGCGCCTCGATCTCCTCGCGCACCAGCGCGCGGAGCGCCTCCGCATCACGGACACCGTCCGCCCAGGCGGCCTCGGCACGACGGAGGCCGCGAGAGAGCGAGAGCGCCTGCGCCCGCTCCTCCGGGGAGAGGTAGACGTTGCGAGACGAGAGGGCGAGGCCGTCCGGCTCTCGCACCGTCGGACAGCCGACAACCTCGAGGGGAAGCAGGAGGTCGCGGGTCATGCGGCGGATCACCATCAGTTGCTGCGCGTCCTTCTGGCCGAAGTAGGCGCGCTCCGGCTGGACGATCGCGAACAGCTTGCTGACCACAGTCGTAACACCGTCGAAGTGCCCGGGACGCGCGGCGCCCTCCAGGGTCGTCGAGAGCGGCCCGACACTGACCGTGGTGGTCGCGCCCTCCGGGTAGATCTCCTCCACGGGAGGCATGAGGACAAGCGAGACGCCCTCCTCCCGGCAGATCGCGAGGTCGTGCTCCTCGTCCCGGGGATAGCGGTCAAAGTCGTCGTTCGGGCCGAACTGCGTCGGGTTCACAAAGATGCTGACCGCCACGGCGTCGCACTCCGCGCGGGCGCGCCGCATCAGCGATCGGTGCCCCTCGTGGAGGTACCCCATCGTCGGCACGAGGCCGAGCGTCCCCGTGAGGGCGGCGTGGGCGGCGCGAAAGTCCGCGACGGTGCGAGCGACGTGCATGCCGGCGCGGTGCTCCGGGATCCCTCGGGCAGGCGAGGCTATTCGGCCTGCTGCGGAGTCGCCTGCGGGATGGAGGTGGTCTCCATCTCGCGCAGCACCCGCTCGGCCTCGCTCATGTCCTCGTCCGCACCGGGGGTCATCCGGCGGATCAGTTCCAGGGCGCGCTCGTCCATGTAGAAGGACTCGTTCGCCGTGGGGAAGGCGCCGGCCTCCACCTGCTCGCGGTACTCGGTGAGCGCGGCCTTGATCTGCTCGCCGATCTCGGCGAACCGGCGAGCGTGCTTCGGCTTCAGGTCGTCGTACAGCCCCAGGATGTCGTGCCAGACCTGCACCTGGCCGCTGCAGAACGGCCCGGCGCCGATGCCGATCGTGGGCACCTTCACGCGCTGGGTGATCATGTGCGCCAGCGCCGTGGGCACGAGTTCGAGGACGATGGCGTAGGCGCCCGCCTCCGCCAGGGCGACGGCGTCGCCGATCAGGTGGACGGCGTCGCGCGGGGTCTTGCCCTGCACCTTGAAACCGCCGACCTGGTTCACGGACTGCGGGGTCAGGCCGATGTGGCCCATCACTGGGATGCCGGCCTCCACGAGCTTGCGGACGGCCTCCGCGGAGCGCTGGCCGCCCTCCAGCTTCACGGAGGAACAGCCGGTCTCCTTCATGATGCGGGTGGCGTTGTGGAGGGCCTGCTGCCAGCCCTCCTGGTAGGAGCCGAACGGCATATCGATGACCACATGGGCGCGCTTCGCGCCGCGGACCACGGCCTTGCCGTGGTGGATCATGTCCTCCACCGTCACGGGGATCGTGGACTCGTAGCCCAGCACGACCATGCCGAGGGTGTCACCGACCAGGATGAGGTCGATGCCGGACTGGTCGATCAACTTGGCAGTGGGGTAGTCGTATGCCGTCACCATCGTGATCGGCTTGCCCTGCT
>JAUXUW010000011.1 GCA_030684635.1 Dehalococcoidia bacterium | reverse complement strand
GCGGCGCTCCGGGAGGCGGTGCCACGGCTCCACCTCCACCACCCGTGCGATCGGCGACTCGCCGAAGCGCACCTTCAGGTGGCGGACCATCTCGTCCAGTTGATCGCGGCGGCGCATCTGCTCCGTGAACAGGCTGTGCTGCCGGCCGCTCTCCTGCGTCAGCCCGCCCAGTTCCAGCGTGACCAGCGACAGCGGCCCGGGGAACTCGCCGTACTCCACCAGCGAGTGGAGCACCGTCCACAGCCGCGCGCGGTCGCCGAGGGGTTCGCGCAGCACCTGCTCGCGCTCCCAGAGGCCGCCGCGCTCCGTCTCCGCCTGCACGCGCACCAGCCGCACAAAGCGGTTGCGCGCCTGCGGGTGCCGCAACGCGCGGCCGAGCATCTGCTCCAGCGCGTGGAGGATCGACTCGCGGCTGATCAGCGGCGGCTCCGCCTGCACATGCTCCACGACCCGCTCGCGCTCCCACGGACGCGGGCGCACCGGGCGCGGGTCCTCGCCGCGCGCTGCCAGCCACGCGATGCCGCCGGGGAAGCCGAACTGCGCCTCCACGGCATGGCGTGGCAGCGTGCCGAACTGGCCACAGGTGTCGATGCCCAGCAGCCGCAGCCGTTCGATGTCGTCGAGCGTGAGGGGCAGCAGGGAGACCGGCTCGCGCGCCAGGAACGCCCCGGCCTCCGTCACCGGCACCTGCACCGCCTCGGACGGCGCGGCGCGCAGCGCGGCCACGAGCGCCGTGAGCCGGTGGCCGGACACGCCCAGTTGTGGGCGCAGACGCGCCGGCAACCCGCCGAGGATCGCGCGGCGCAGATCCTCGATGCGCGGGTAGAGGCCCTCCGTACCACGCAGGTCGGCGAAGACGACGCCCTGCGCCGCCTCCTCGATCAGCGGGCTGACCGCGCCCATCGCCTCCACCAGGCTGTCCGCGTAGCGGGCGACCAGGGCGGGGCGCGGCTCCAGCACCTGCAGCGTGGGACAGAGCGCCACCGCCTCGCGGAGCGTCATGCCGGCCCGCACGCCGAACACCCGCGCCTCCCGCGTCAGGTCCACCACGCGCCCTCGGGCCTCGTCGCTTAGCGCGACGGGCGTGCCGGCGAGCCCCGGGCGCTCCAGCAACTCGCACTGGAAGGCGAGCGACGGGATCGCCAGGCAGGCGATGGATCGCGACTGGCTGTCAGGCCGGACGGGTTGGACTGCGGACATGCTACGGAGGCTCCCCTGCCTGGCGGCAGGGTACCAGAACATCCGTTCTCTATCGCTGGATCACGGCACAGCGCCCCGCAGAGTGCCAGTCAGGAGGTCGCGATCGAGCGCCCGGGACGTAGAACCCGCCACCGCCTCGGATCCCTGACTCCTGAGCCACATCGCGCATGTCTTATGTCGCTATAACTACGAACGCGAGCCGCTCCCAGATTCGGATTTCGTTTGGTGATGGGAGAGATTGATGCTCCCCCGTCTCCACCATCTCCAACATTCCTTCGGGAGGCGGCCTGCTCTTGCGAGTGGCCGTCTCCCGGATCGTCTGTTGAGGTCCACTCTTCCACCTGATCGCCGGTGACGAAGGCGTGGAGTGCATCCAGCGCGTCCACGTGCTCCACGGGCACCAGGAGGATGTCGGCTCGATCCGCGGCCTCCAGAGCGTGCTGCAAGAGCAGACCGAACTCTGCAGTCGGCACGATCGCCGTGATGAGCTTCTCGTCGAGGTCCACGTAGACCCGGTCAAGCAGCAGCCCGGCGATGTGGCGCTTCTCGTCCATCGTCGTCCTTGCCCAGAGCTCAGGCAGGTCACCGAAGATCGCGGCGGCCTCATGGTGGCTCGGCCGGATGACCGAGTCCGCCTGGCGCAACTGCGCTTCAATGTCCGCCCGCTGCGCCTCGAACTCGTCGTCCGTCATCTCGCCGTACAGGTAGACCCGACCGAGTCGGCGCAGCCGCTCCTTGAGCGCTTCCTGGCTCGGCCCCGTTCGGCCTCCGACAAAGGCGGCGGTCGCTCGCTCCGTCCAGTCTGTCGGGAGTCGCAGGGACTCCAGGATCACTTCGACCTGTGCGTCGAGTTCTGTGGCAACGATCGATCGCCCGTTAGTTGGGCATGGCTTGCTGTGGCGCTCCCGATACATCGGCGCGCCGTAGTATGTCCGGTCGGACTGCAGTGTTTGACCGCACGTGCCGCAGCGGATGCGGCCCTGGAGTAGACCTCGCTGCCCGTGAGTCTCGCGCCGCTGGCTCCGTGAGCCCTTGCGTGCTTTCACCCGGAGGAAGAGGTCGTCGTCAACGATCGCCTCGTGCTGTCCCGGGAACTCGTCACCCTTGTACGTGACGACCCCTCGGTAGAAGTCACACGCGAGCATGTCGCGCACGCGATGCGCGGTCCAGAGACCGCCACCGTGACGCCCTGGCCTCACACCTTCGTCGTTCAGCCAGCGTGCGATCGAGCCGTGCGACTCACCGCGCGCGCGTCGATCAAAGGCGGCGCGGACGAACGACGCCTCGTCAGATTGGAGCGGCGGTGGGCATCGCGGATCTTCCGGCTGCCCGTATCCGAACGGGATTGGTCCTACTGAGAGTCCGAGCTCAGCCCGCTCCCTTTTCGCCTTGCTGACATGGACGCCGAGTTGATCGGAGAAGAACTCGGCAGCGCCACCGAGCATCGTGAGCATCAAACGGCCTGAGGGCGTCGTGAAATCAATACTCTCGGTGACACTGGCGAAGCCGACGCCCGCATCCCCGAGCATCTGAAGTGCTTCCCGCTGAGCACCGACATTCCGTGCCCAGCGGTCGATCGTGTGGACCAGGACGAAATCGAACTCACCTTCGCGAGCGTCAGCGACGAGAGCGTTCAACTGCGGGCGACGATCAATCCTGTCCGTGTGCGCGCTGACGCCCTCGTCGGAGTAGTAGCGGACAAGCTGGTAGCCGTGCTGCGCACAGTAGCGCTCGATCTCGCGTCGCTGCGCATCGAGCGACAGCCCGTCGACCTGGCTCTCGTCCGAGACACGGACGTAGCCGACAGCGCGAGGCGAACCGCCGCTAAGAGTCACCGGTGGTGCCCCTTGCGTCGTGCTGGCGATACCACGCAGCCTGCCCGATGGTTCCAAGCTCCTGCGAGAGCTGGTCGAGCGCCGATGGGCTCGGTGGCTCGAAGGTGAAGTACTCGGACGGACGCCGCTCGCGGAGGGCAAAGGCCAGAAGCGCCATGACCAGCACCGTTGCCACGAGACTCGTGAGCTGTTCGGTTGTCGTCCCCATACCTTCTCCTCACGTAACTGTATGAAGGCTCAATCGGATTATCAAGTAGCGATGCTTCTGAAGAGCGTCCCGAGCCGTTACATTCCCCCGGTAGCGCGGGGCCCCCTCGTATGTCCGAACCCACCGACCGCACCGACGACTACCTCGCAGCCGAGGCGCGTTCGCGTGTCGAGATTGACCGCCAGCTTCAGGCTGCCGGGTGGCTGGTCCAGCACCGCAAGGACCTGAACCTCTGGGCTGGCCGAGGCGTGGCGGTGCGCGAGTTCACGATGCGCGAGGGGCACGGGCGCGCCGACTACCTGTTGTTTATCGACCGGGAACCGGTCGGCAGCATCGAGGCGAAGCCGGCCGGGACCACGCTCACAGGTGTTGAGGAGCAGTCCGCGAAGTACGTGACCGGGGTGCCCGAGGAGATCCCGTCACGCTTTCAGCGGCTGCCGTTCGCGTACGAGTCGACGAGCGTCGAGACACGGTTCACGAACTTCCTCGATCCAGCGCCGCGTTCCCGACGCCTCTTCTGGTTCCATCGACCCGAGACGCTGGCCCGCTGGGTGGAGGAGGCGACCGCCTCGGCCGCTGCCCCGACCCTCCGTGCGCGCCTCCGCTCGATGCCGCCGATCGACCGGCGCGCGCTGCGGACTGCGCAGGGGGAAGCGATCGAGAACCTCGAAGTCTCGCTCGCCGAGGATCGCCCGCGGGCGCTCATCCAGATGGCGACCGGCTCTGGGAAGACGTTCGCCGCCGCGAACATCGCCTACCGGCTGATCAAGTACGCGGGAGCGCAGCGGGTCCTCTTCCTCGTCGACCGAGGCAACCTGGGCCGGCAAACGCTCAACGAGTTCCAACAGTTCTCGACGCCCGACGACGGGCGGAAGTTCACGGAGCTCTACAACGTCCAGCACCTGCAATCGAACAAGGTGGACCCGGTGGCGCGGGTGACCATCTCCACGATCCAACGCCTCTACTCGATGCTCCGTGGGGAGGAGCTCGATGCGCTGGATGATGAGAAGTCCGCCTACGAACTCGAACCGTCACAGCCGGTCGATGTCGAGTACAACCCGTCGATCCCGATCGAGACCTTCGACTTCATCATCGTCGACGAGTGCCACCGCTCCATCTACGGCCTCTGGCGGCAGGTGCTCGAGTACTTCGACGCGCACCTGATAGGGCTGACCGCCACGCCATCCAATCAGACATTCGGCTTCTTCAACCAGAACCTGGTGATGGAGTATGACCACACGCGCGCAGTCGCCGACGGCGTGAACGTGGATTTCGACGTGTACCGCATCCAGACGCGCATCACTGCGCAGGGTGGCTCCATCGACGAGGGCGACTGGGTAGGCTTTCGCGACCGCGCCACCCGCCGCGAGCGATGGGAGCAGGCGGACGAACCGCTCCAGTACAACCCGAGCGATCTCGACCGGAAGGTCCTGGCGAAGGACCAGATCCGCACGGTGATCCAGGCATTCCGCGACCGGTTGTTCACCGAGATCTTCCCCGGCCGCAGCGAAGTGCCCAAGACGCTGATCTTCGCCAAGGACGATTCGCACGCCGACGACGTCGTGCAGGTCGTCCGCGAGGAGTTCGGCAAGGGGAACGAGTTCGCGCAGAAGATCACGTACCGGACGACTGAGCGGAAGCCCGAAGACCTGCTGTCCGAGTTCCGCAACTCCTACTACCCGCGCATCGTGGTGACGGTGGACATGATCGCTACCGGCACGGACATCAAGCCGCTGGAGTGCGTCTTCTTCATGCGCGCCACGAAGTCCCGCACGTTCTTCGAGCAGATGAAGGGGCGAGGCGTGCGCGTCATCGACGACGCGGCGTTCCAGGACGTGACGCCCGACGCGAAGACGAAGACCCACTTCGTGATTGTGGATGCCGTGGGCGTCACCGAGTCCGAACTGAACGACTCTCAACCGCTCGACCGTGCACCAAAGATCGGGCTCAAGTCACTCCTGGAGAGTGTCGCCGTGGGCCAGGTCAGCACGGGGATCGTCTCCTCGATCGCGTCGAGGCTGGCCCGGCTGAATCGGCAGATCACCCGCGAAGACCGTGACGCGCTGGAGTCGACTGGCGGCGTGTCGCTGAACGACCTCACGCACTCCCTTGTGGAGGCCACTGACCCCGACCGACACATTGAAGCGGCCCGACAGGTGACCGGGCGGGAGGTGGTGACGGCGGATGAGGTGGAGGCAGCGGCACGCGAGCTGATGCAACGAGCGGTGATGCCGCTGGCAAGCAATCCACGGCTGCGAGAGCGGATCGTAGACATGCGGCGGTCGTACGAGCAGACCATCGACGAGGTGACGAAGGACGAGGTGCTCTTCGCCGGCGCGTCCCGCGATGCGACGGACCGCGCGCGCGGCTATGTGGAGGGCTTCCGCGTTTACATCGAGGAACACCGGGATGAGATCACGGCGCTGCAGATGCTCTACAGCGTGCCGTGGCGCGAGCGTCCGACGTTCAACCACGTGAAGGAGCTGGCGCACGCGATTGAGCACACGCCGCAGCGCTGGACGCCGGAGAAGCTCTGGGCGGCATACGAGGCGCTCGACCGCTCCAGGGTGCGTGGGAGCACACACCGCGTGCTCACTGACCTGGTCTCCATCGTCCGCTATGCACTCGATCTGACCCCGGACCTGGTCGCCTTCCCCGATCTCGTCGAAGAGCGCTTCCAGCGCTGGTTGGTGCGACAGGAGCAGGCAGGCCGGGCATTCACCGATGAGCAGCGGCGATGGCTGGAGATGATCCGCGACCACATCGCCGCCTCGCTCGCGATCACCCCTGCT
>JAUXUW010000007.1 GCA_030684635.1 Dehalococcoidia bacterium | reverse complement strand
CGTCCTCACGACCGCGGGCGGCGCTTCCGTAGCCCGCCGCAGAGGGCCTCGGATCAGACCGCCGCGGTGCGAGGCGGCCAGAGGGTCCAGACCTGCGAGCGCACCTGCGCCACCATCTCAGGCGTCAGGTAGAGGAGGTGGTGGACCTGGCGCGCGTGCCGCTCCACCACATCGACCAGCTGGTCGACGGTGGCGCCGCGGAGGTGGTCAGGGCAGCCGGGGAAGATCTCTTCACAGGCGAATTCGTGCATCGGTCGAAACTCCGCCCCGGGCGAGCCGGGGCACCAACAGGCAACGTGGTGGTCGCCTGATCTGATCGTCGGCAGAATCCCGATACGCACGAGGGACAAACGTCCGCCTGCCGGCAGGCCATTCGCCCCCTCGGCCGTCACGCCCCCCACGAGCCTCGTCGCGTCGCCTCGACCGAGGGCGCGCGATACACTGGCGTCCGGGCGCCCCGGTGCGGCGCGCCCGGCGATGTGGCCCGCGGAGGCGGGCCATGCGCGTCCCGGCGGCACCCTGCAAGCGGAGAGAGGCCCTGGCCCGGTGATTCGAGACGAGATCGTCGCGCTGGTGGAACGTGCGCTGGACGCGGCGCAGGCGGCGGGCGACCTCCCGCAGTTCGCCTCGCCCCCCGTGACCACGGAACACCCCGCCCGCCCCGAGCACGGCGACTTCTCCGCGAACCTCCCGCTCCGCATCCAGGGCCTCGCCCGGATGAAGGCGATCGAGGTCGCCGAGGCGCTGCGCCGCCACGTCCCGGCGCACCCGGCGGTGGACCGCGTGACCGTGGCCCCGCCCGGCTTCCTCAACCTCTACCTGTCGCCCTCGTGGGTGGCCGCGCAGACCTCCGCCATGATCGCCGCCGGCGACGACTACGCCGCGCTCACGATGGGCGCCGGCAAGTCCGTGCAGATCGAGTACGTCAGCGCCAACCCGACCGGCCCGATCCACGTGGGCAACGGCCGAGGCGCGGCGATCGGCTCCACGCTCGCCGCGGTGATGGCGGCGGCCGGCTACCGGGTCCAGCAGGAGTACTACATCAACGACGCGGGGACGCAGGTCGCGATCTTCGGCCGCACCCTGTACGCGCGCTACCAGCAGTTGTTCGGCCGCGAGGTAGAGATCCCGGAGAACGGCTACCCCGGCGCCTACGTCGCGGAGATCGCGGAGGCGCTGAAGGCGGAGCACGGCGACCGCTTCCTCCGCCCCGAGGGCGAAGAGGGCGACCCGGACCTCGGGCGGCTCGGCCTGGAGCGCATGGTCGACGCGATCCGCCGGGACCTCGCCGGCATCGGCGTCGAGTACGACCGCTGGTTCTCGGAACGCTCGCTGATGGATGAGGGCGGCCCGTACGGCACGGTCATGGGGCTGCTGCGCGATCAGGGCTACATCGCCGAGCGCGACGGCGCGACCTGGTTCACCTCGAGCGACCTCGGCGAGTCGAAGGACAACGTGCTGATCCGCACGGACGGCCAGCCGACGTACTACGCGACGGACATCGCCTACCACTACGACAAGTTCATCACGCGCGGCTTCGACCGCGTCATCGACATCTGGGGCGCCGACCACCAGGGCCACGTCTCCCGCGTGAAGGCGGCCGTCGCCGCCGTCGGCGGCAACCCCGAGGCCCTCGACGTGCTGCTCTTCCAGCTCGTAACGCTCAAGCGCGGCGCGCTGGTAGTGCCGCTCTCCAAGCGCGCCGGCGAGATCGTCACGCTCAAGGACGTGGTGGAGGAGGTCGGCGCGGACGCGACCCGCTTCTTCTTCCTCGCCATCGGCGCGAACCAGACCATGGAGTTCGACCTCGACCTGGCGAAGAAGCAGTCAGACGAGAACCCCGTCTACTACGTCCAGTACGGCCACGCCCGCATCTCCAGCATCCTGGCGAAGGCGCGCGAGGAGGGCCTGTCCTCGGACGCTGCCGACACCTCGCTGCTCACCCACCCGGCGGAGCAGGCGCTCCTGCGGGAACTGCTGCTGCTGCCCGAGGTGATCGAGAAGGTCGTCGTCGAACTCGCCCCGCACCACCTGCCGCACTACGCGCAGGCGCTGGCGAGCGCGTTCCACGGCTTCTACACGCAGTGTCGCGTGATCCAGGCAGACCAGCCCGACCTGACGAAGGCGCGCCTGCTGCTGCTGGAGGCGACCCGTGTCGTCCTCGCCCGCACGCTCCGGCTGATGGGGATCAGCGCGCCGACCTCGATGTAGCGCTACGGCCCGATGGTGGGCGTCGGCGTGGCCGGCGTCGCCGAGGGCGTCGTGGACGGCGTCACGGGCAGGTCGCCCAGCGGCACCAGCGCCGGCGTGGGCGTCGGCTCCACGAATGGCGCTTCATAGCCGGCTCCCGGCCCGCCCGTGGTGACCATCTCGTTCACGATGCCGATCGCCAGCTGGATCATGCCGGCGTCCAGCGTGGCACGCACCTCGCCAGGGTCCGCGCGCGGCACCGCCGACAGCGCGTCCTCCAGCGCCCGCCCGAAGTTCGAGGTGGCCGGTGACGTCCCGTCACCGAGCGGCGTCTCGATCACCCTCGTGAACCCATCGATGTCGCCGATCAGCGCGATCCGCGCGTGGCGGATCTCGCCGTCCGGCAGTTGCACGGGCATGACCCAGTACAGGTAAGAGCCGGGGACATCCTCGTACGTGTCGTGCAGGATCACACCGGTCACGCCATGACCGAGGTCGACGGTGGTGCGGCCCTCCAGTGAACGCCCGTGGAAGTCGATGCACTGCTCGAGCGAGTAGCGGTCTAGCGTCGCCTTGTTCTCCGCGATCACCGTCTGCACGCCCACCCACGGATCGCCCTCCTGCCAGTCGGTCGCCGCGTACTCCCACACGTCGCCGCGCGAGGCGCGACCGAAGAGGTCGGTCCACGACATCTCCGAGAGGTGGACCAGCTCCCAGCCCTCCACCGCCGGCAGGATCGTCTCCGTCGACTCGATCGCCACCATCGGCGCGCCGTCGCCGATGCCGATGAAGCCCAGGCGTTGCGCCTCCACGACCGACCAGCCGATGCCGATCGCGCCCGCGGCCACCAGCACGAGGACGAGGCGCAGCGTGCGGCCTCCACCCTCCACCGGCTCCCAGGCCAGGCGGCGGCCGCGCCACGCCGGGTCGAAGCGCAGCCCGAACGGCCGGATCAGCGCGAGCATGACGCCGAGCACCAGCACGAACAGCACCGCCCCCAGCACCGGGTGCACCTGGTTCACCGCGAGCTCGCGCGACTGCCCGGTGGCGAGCGCGAGCAGCACCGACACCCGGATCAGGTTCGAGAGGTACGCGAGGACAAAGCCCAGCCCCAGCCAGCCAAGCCGGCGCCAGCCCGATCCGCGCGTCATCAGCATCATCGCCCCGCCGACCTGCAGGAAGCCGAGCGTGGCCGCCGTGCCGGAGCAGAGTTGCCCGATCACCAGGACAAAGTTGTCGCCCTCCGGCAGGTGAGTCGTCGAGAAGACCGTGCGGTAGTCGGTCTCCACGAGGTACGGGAGGTGGAGGAAGTTGACGGTGAGCGCGCCGACCCACGCCGCGCCATCCACCATGGGCCCCGTCGCGAGACGCTGCACCCACACCGCCGGGTACGGCCACACGAAGAACAGGACGAACCACGCCGGCCACGTCCGCAGCATCTGCTGGTAGCCCAGGAAGATGATCCCCACCGCCGCCACCCACATCGGCAGCGCCAGCAGGTCCATCCGGTTGAGCCAGAAGTACCAGGAGAGGCGCGCCGGGATCACCAGCAGGATGAAGAACGCCCCGAGGAGCAGCGGCACCGCCAGGAACAGGTCCACGATCACGTCGCGCTTCGTCGGCCCCTGGTCGCTGTGGGCGTTCCGCCAGAACAGGAACGCGGCCAGCGGCAGCATGAACGGCACGAAGCCCAGCGCGTTGTCCGCCAGCAGGAACTCCTGCATCGCCAGGATCGAGGGGACGAACGGGCCGACACCGATCACCGCGACGGCCACCAGACGCCAGTGACGGTGCACGATCGCGAGCGGCGAGGCTCGACGCCCAGCCAGGGGAATGGAGGTCACGCGGATGCCCGAGGCATCACGCTACTCCTCGTCCTCGGACGAATCCCCGCCGCCGCGGCCGAGGAAGCGGTTGAACGCGTAATAGCCGCCGGCCATGACGGCCCCGGCGCCGGGCAGGATCAGCGTCCACGGGACTTCCGGGATCTCGCAGTCTTTGCCCTTGCAGCCGCCGCCGGCACCCGCCGAGGCGGATGACGGCAGCACCGCGAACAGCACCGCGGCCAGCACGAAAGTTGCGAGGAGGAGACGGGCGCGTGGCATCAGTGAGGTAACACCTTCCGGCGGGCTGCGTGGCCCGCTGCGGATCTCGCCTGTATTATCGCCCTCTCGCAGCAATTCCGGCAGTACCGAATCAGGTAGAGAAAACCGGCACCGCACGGAGGGAGCCCCCGTGACCTCGGACAGCACCGGTCGCCGCCGCATCCTCACCGGCATCCGCCCCACGGGCGCACTGCACCTGGGCCACTACGCGGGCGCCCTGGAGAACTGGATCCGCCTCCAGCGCGAGTACGAGTGCTTCTTCCTCATCGCGGACTACCAGGTCTCCGACTATGCGGACGACATGGAGCGCGTGCGCGAGTCAGTGATCGAGGTCGCGCTGGACTGGCTCGCGGTCGGCCTCGACCCGAACGGCAGCCACTTCACCATCGAGAGCATGGTGCCGGAGCACGCGGAACTGACCACATGGCTCTCCTGGTGGGTGCCGCTCGGGATGCTGCAGCGCAACCCCACGCTGAAGGCGGAGATGGCCGACCTGGAGCAGGGCAAGTCCGTCCCCGTCGCCTTCTTCAACTACCCCATGATGCAGGTCGCCAACATCCTCATGCCGAAGGCGCACCTCGTGCCCGTCGGCGACGACCAGCTCCCGCACATCGAACTCACGCGCGAGGTCGCCCGCCGCTTCAACCGCATGTTCGAGCGCGACGTCTTCCCGGAGCCGGAGGCGCTCGTGGGCCGCGTCGCCCGCCTCGTCGGCCTCGATGGCGACGCGAAGATGAGCAAGTCCCGCGGCAACGCGATCTTCCTGAAGGATGACGCCGCGACCGTCACGCAGAAGGTGCGCGGCATGTTCACCGACCCGACCCGCCTGCGCGCCACCGACCCCGGCCACGTCGAGGGCAACCCGGTCTTCATCTACCACGACGCGTTCAACCCGAACGTGGAAGAGGTGGACGACCTCAAGGAGCGCTACCTCGTCGGCAAGGTCGGCGACGTCGAGGTGAAGACCAAGCTCGCCGCCGCGCTCAACGCCTTCCTCGACCCGATCCGCGAGCGTCGCGCCTACTTCGAGGCCCACCCGGCCGAGGTCCGCGAAGCACTCGAGGCCGGCACCGCCCGCGCCCGCCTCACCGCCCAGGCCACCATGGCCGAGGTCCGCGACGCCATGCGCATCAACTACCTCGACCGCCTCCGCTAAGGTCGCTCGCCGCGACCGGCTGTGGCTGCCGCCGTCGGTACCGGCCGGCGGTCGCACCCGGCCTTCCCCATACCGTTCGCGCTGAGCCCGTCGAAGCGCACCGTCAGTCAGACCACAGCCTGCTGAACCCGAGGTGCGTCGCGCACGGTCCGAGGACGCCCCGAGACACCGTCCCTGTCTCCCAAACTGGCGAGCCCGCGCGAGCCCGACTCCGGCCCGTCGCGGCAGCGCCCGGGGCCCAGGCGTGATGGGGCGGAGCCCCATCACATACACCCCCTCTCCCAAAGGGAGAGGGGCAGCCCCCCGGCGTAGCCGGGATACCCGGCTGGCGGGTGAGGGACGGGCGCGCAGCGCCCGCTACAGCGTCGCATCACTCGTCGAGGGCACATCGCCGTCGGTACCGGCAGGCGGTCGCAACGAGCCCCCGCGACTCAGAGCGCATCCGCAAAGGTCCCGCTCAGGAGATCGCGTCGCGCACGGCATCCGCAAGCGGCGCGGCCTCGACATCGTGTCCCTGCGCGGGCAGCACTCGGAACTCGGCATCGGGAACGACGGCGGCGAGTTCGCGTGCGCCCCACTGCAGGAAGTCCGGCGAGGCGCCTCCCGCGAGCGCGAGGGTAGGGGCGACGATCCCTGATGCTGCAGCCGGGACCGCGCTATCCGCCATGACGGCATCGTCGTAGCCGAGCGTCGTTGCGATCGCGGTCATGCCGGCCCAGGCCGGCGAACGTCGCATCCCCTCGATCGCCTCCGCAGGGGCTCCCACCCGGGCGAGGAAGGCAGCGACTGCACGGTCACGGTTCCCGGCCGCCAGCGCTGCGGTCAGCTCGGCCGTGTACATGGCCGCGGCCGGGCGGGCGGGCTCCGGCAGGTACGGCGGCTCGAACACGATGAGGTGGCTCACCGCGGACCTGAGTCGAGCGGCCGCGAGCGTCGCGAGCGCGCCGCCCGACGAGATGCCGACGAGCGCCGACCGCCCACCCATGACGCCGAGGAGTGCCTCGATGTCGTCGATCTCCCGCTCGACCCGGTACGACGGCGTGTCCCCGCTCTCGCCGCGACCTCGCCGGTCGTAGAGGACAACCGTGCAGCCCGACGAGAGCTCGGCGGCGATGCCCCGCATCGGGCCGGAGCCGCGATAGCACATCGCCCCATCGACGAGGATCACCGCCGGTCCCGTCCCGCTGATTTCGTAGCCGATGCGGGTGCCATCCGCGGAGCCGACCTCGCTCATTGCACGGCCTCCTCTTCCTGCGTGAGAAGAACTTCGAGCTGATCCAGGGCGCGCATGAATCCGAGCACGACCCCGCGATCGAGCGCTCGGAGCGCTTCGGCCTCGGAGACGTGGCGCACGTCGATGACCAACAGCGTGCCTGCGCCCTCCGGAACGAACTCGATGGTCGTGTGCGCGGGCGCGCGGTCAGGAGTGATGGTGCCTGCGGCGTCTGAGGAGGTCTCGATGAACACGATGCGGCGATCCGGAACGATCTCCTCGAACACCGCTCGCGACCATGCCTCGGCGCCGGAATGGACCGAGCGCAGGTGGTAGTGCCAGATACCCCCGGGCCGGAACTCGATCGAACTGTCGATGATCGGGCACTCTGGCGGCCCCCACCACCGCGCGAGGGTCTCGGGGTTCGCGAACGCCGCGAACACGCTGGACGGCGCCCGGCGCAGCCGTCGCTTGATCCCGATCCCGTCGGCGCGACGGGTGATGTCCATGTCCGCGCTCATTGGTCGCGCTCGCCATCGCCGAGGACGGCTTCCAGCCGCGAGAGTCGGCCAGCCCACATCAACTCGTAGTGCCGCGTCCACTCCGCGAGCCGGCTGAACCCTTCGGGATCGAGGCTGCAGCGCCGGCGCTGCGCCTCGGCGTGCCGCACGACGAAGCCGGCTCGCTGCAGGACGTTCAAGTGTTTCGACACTGACGGCATCGCAACGCCCAGGTCGGCGGCGAGGTCCGAGACGGTCGCATCCGACGCACGCAGCCGGTCGAGAATGCGCAGCCGCACCGGATCGGCGAGCGCCGCGAACGAGTCGCTCGCTTCATTTCCTACAGCGGCAATTTCCATGCGGGGAAACTACCGTGCCGGGCGAGGCTCGTCAACGGCACCGCCCGCGCCCGCGGCTACCGTCCGACGCATGGAATCGCCGGCGCCACGAACAGGACTGGCTCATACAGATCCACTACGCCGACGCGCTCCCGCTTGCCGCGCCCCTTCCGCAGTACCTGACGGTTCGGCTCGCCTGGCTGTGGTTGCCCGTCTCCCGCAGGGACGAGCACGCGCGAGCCCTGACTCCGGCCCGTCGCGGCAGCGAGGGGGGCCCAGGGGCAGAGCCCCATCACAAATCTGGGATTCTATACCTGTCGCACGCCCATTACCCTCCCGAAAGGCGGCCGAGCATGACTGCTAGGGTGGGGAGGGCGTGTGCTACTCGAAGTGATTTGCCCTGCGAAGGGCGATCCAATACCTAAGTGGTTTTGGTGGGCCTTATGTGCCCTGCTCCTTCTCTTCATTGAAACGCTCATCTTCCAATCCGACGGCCACGGCTCCCTTTGGGCTCCATCTATGGCGGTGGTAAGTGCTTCTGGGATCGTCGCTCTTTATCAGGCTGGCCTGGTCGGCGGATCAGAGGTCTCCCGGCGGATCGCGTTCCACAGACCTATTACCAGAATCACCAAGCCACCATCCGACCCAGATGCTCTGGTGAGTTTCACCCGCTCGACCTTCATCCCTGCTTACGACTCCGCGCACGCGGTAATCGAGGCCCTGTCACGGCAGGACGAACGCACGATCCGATGGGCAAGCAGGTACACCACACTCCTTCATCGGTTGCTGCTCCCAGCACGCCAGATCAAGGAGCGGGTTGAGCAGCGTCTGTCCAATCCGACGGGGGACACGCCGCTCATTGCCGTCTTGGACGATCTGTACGAGCAGTACGTGGAGATCGCCTCCTGGATCAACATCGCGGGATATGACCTGCCGATGGACTGGGACTCCTCGATCGTCAAGCAGTGGATCGAGAGCAATCAACGGCTCGACGTAGCGCTCAGTGGCTTGCTGAGTGGCGCCGCGTATCACGGCTCCGGTCTGCACACCGAGTTCAACAAGGGGCGCGATTCGATCGCGCAGGCAGTAAAAGCAGCGGAACAGTGGAGAGACAAACAAGTCGCGGAACGGAGACTCCGACAGTTCGCAGCAACATCGATGTTTCCCGCCGTTGACATCGCTCTCGATCTGCTGCGGTCTGTCGAAGCGCCAATGTCGCGAATGGACGGAGTGTTCCCGAGTTACGGCATCCTGCTAACGAGGGCGATCATCGAACCCGTCAAGAACGCGCGAGTTGCCGTCGAGAACGGTCTCGACGGCAAGGATCCGACTCCATTCGACGCTCTGGTGGGCGACCTCTATGAGAAGTACCAATGGGCGCTTACGTGGATAGCACGAGGTGGGCACGAAGCCGGCTTCGATTGGTCAGTTGACCGCTTCGCAGACTGGCTACAGCGCGACGCTGTGCTGAGGGGACAACTCAGTTCGTTCATCGCTGACCCGGCGTTCAGACAATCGAACCTCGCAGCGCGCGTGAAGCAAGTCGGATGGGGAGAGTCAGTCCAAAAGGAAATCGCGAGACGACACGCCGAGGCTAATGGGGCCTAGCCCTCGATGAGCTCCGCGTACGTCATGGGGTTGGCCGTGACCAGCACACGCAACGCCTCGCGGAAGATGTGCTCGTTGTCCCCGTTGTTGTACTTGAACGCGATCTCGTCCAACACCGCTCGCGCATCCCTCCCCCGGCGCCGCTCGCGCTGAGCCTGTCGAAGCGGCCTTCGACCCGAGCACGCACGAGCCATGACTCCGGCCCGTCGCGGCAGCGACCGGGGCCCAGCCGTGATGGGGCGGAGCCCCATCACATACATCCCCCTCTCCCGAAGGGAGAGGGGGCAGGGGGTGAGGGACGGGCGCGCAGCGCCCGCTACAGCCTCACATCACTCATCGACGGCTCATCGCGGGCGAAGCCCAACACCGCTCGCGCATCCCTGCCCCCGAGTCCGTTCGCGCTGAGCCCGTCGAAGCGCACCGCCAGTCCAACCACCCCCCCCCCGATAAGCCCGAGGTGTGCCGCGCGCGCCCCCACACCCCGGCCCGTCGCGGCAGCGACCGGGACCCAGCCGTGATGCGGCGGCCCCTCCCCATCACATCGCTCACCGAGGGCCCACCGCCCCGCCCGTCGCCCCTCGCCCAACGAACGAGGCCACCCCTGCGGGTGGCCTCGATGGGTTCAGAGCGAGAAAGCGCGCTTAGCGCTTCGCCACCGGCACAAAGGCGCGGTCGCCGGAGCCCGTGTAGACCTGCGCCGGGCGGAAGATCCGGTTGCCGGAGTCCCACTGCTCGCGCATGTTCACCATCCAGCCCGCGGTGCGGGAAGCGGCGAACACCGGCGTGAAGAAGTCGATCGGCATCCCGATCGCCGCGAAGACGCAGCCCGAGAACAGGTCCACGTTCGGGAACAGCCCGCGGTCGCCCAGGCGTTCCGTGGCCACCTTCTCGACCGTCAGCGCGATCTGGTAGAGGTCGTGCTCCTTCGTCCCCGGCTTCACCACCTCGGCGGCCAGCACCTGGATCACCTTCGAGCGCGGGTCCTTCACGTGGTACACGCGATGGCCGAAACCCGGGATCTTGTACTTGTCGTCGAGCAATCGCTCGATCTTCGCCTCAGCGCCGGCCGGGTCGCCGATCTCCAGGAACAGGCGCAGGGAGTGCTCGTTCGCACCGCCGTGGGCCGGCCCGGACAGCGCGCCGATGGAGGCCGAGGCCACCGCCTCCGGCTCCGCCTTCGTGGAGGTGACCACCCGCGAGGTGAACGTGGAGGCGTTCCCGGCGGAGTGGTCCGCCTGCAGGATCAACAGCGCCTGCATCACCCGCAGGTGCTCCGGGCTCGGCGTCTTGCCCGTGATCATCCGCAGCATCATCTCGGCGTGCGACTCGCCCGGCTTCGGGCCGGTGTACGGGCGGCCGGCAGCGGCCTCCGCTATCAACCCGACCAGGTGCCCCGTCTTCGCGACGAGGGCGAGCCCCCGCTGCGTGACGGTGTCCACCTTGACTTCGAAGTTGTTGTCGCGCGGGCCCAGCGCCGCCACAGCCGCCTGCAGGGCGAACATCGGGTGCGTCATCTTCGCCGCACTCCGCGCGAACTCGATCTGCTCCGGCGTCAGCGCGCGGAGCGTTTCCAGTTCACGGGTCATCTGCTGGATACGCTCGGCCCGAGGCAGTTCGCCGTCGTACAGGAGCGCCACGATCTCCTCGAAGGTGACGCCCGGCTGCGTCAGTTCCTCAATGGAGTAACCGCGGTAGGAAAGCCGCCCCGCCTGCCCGTTGACCAGGGAGATGGCGGATTCCGCAATGGGAACGCCTTCCAGGCCGGGAACCAGCTGGGGTGTGTCCGTCGTCATCGTTTCGTCCCATCCTGCTGCCCACGGCATCCGGCATACAGCCGCCCCGTGGACCCCTCGGGGTCATCGACGAATTCGGTTCCGGCTGCAGCCTCCGCTGCAAGCGGGGGAGCCGATGAGGGCCTAAACCCTCGTGAGAATAGCACCATCAGAAAAGGCCATTGCGAAGGCCTCGTTATGAGCCATCACGCGTCCGCCGCCGGCCGCGAGGTGTTCGCGACCACAAAGTCCATCAGCAGGTCGTAGACCTCCTGCGGGTGCTCGCGCAGGCTGTGCGAGCCCCCGGGGAGGATCACCAGCCGCTTCGGGTCCACCGCGCGCTCGAACACGTCCTCCGAGGCGGCCTTGTCCAGCACCTCGTCACGGGAGCCGTGGATGAGCAGCAGCGGCTTGCCGAGGCGTTCCACCTCGAACGTGCCGAAGCGCTGCGTGGACAGGGAGCAGACCGCGGTCGCGATCGACGACATCTCGCCGGCCTTGATCGCCACGGCGCCGCCGAAGGAGTGCCCGATGAGCACCACCTGCTGCGCGCCGACGCCCTTCAGGAAGGAGCACGCCGCCAGCGCGTCCGCCAGGCACTCTTCCCACTCGCCCGCCTCGCGGTAGCGGACGCGGACGGAGGAGACGCCTTTCGGCACGAGCATGTGGCTCAGGCGCACGTACACGTCGTCCGCCGGGCCGCGGTTCCCGCCCCCGGCGCCGCCGAGGAACACCGCGACCCCCGTGCTGCCCTCCGCGACCGTCATGTCGAAGATGATCGCGCCGCGCGTGGTGTCGAGTTCGACCTCCACCTCGCCCTCGGCGTCCGGCGATTCGCGTGCGCGGACGCCCTTGATCGAGAGCGTGATGTCTTCCTGCGGCTCGTCGGAGCCCTCGTCGCCGCCGCCGGACCCGCCGTCCCCGGGGGGACGCGGCGGCCCGGAGCCGTTCTCATCACGGCGCGGGAGGCCAAAACGTCCGGTCGGTCCGTTAGTCATCGGCGCGGAGAGTAGCAGACGGCGGGATCGGCGTCCCGCGGGGTTACCCGCGCTCCGGCGGCGCCTGCCGGTGCCAGTCCGTGACGCGCTCGAATCCGTGCGCCGCGCCGAGGAGCGTGGACTCCTCGAACATCCGTCCGATCAACTGCATCCCCACCGGCAGCCCCTCGGAGAAGCCGCACGGCAGGCTCACGCCCGGGTTCCCGGCGATGTTCACCGGGATCGTGTAGAGGTCGTTCAGGTACATCGCCAGCGGGGCGTCCAGCTTCTCGTTCAGCCGGAACGCCACGTTCGGGCTCGTGGGCGTCAGAATCACATCGACCTGATCGAGGGCCGCGTCGAACTCCCGCCGGATCAGCGTCCGCACCTTCTGCGCCTTCAGGTAGTACGCGTCGTAGTAGCCGGCGGAGAGCGCGTACGTGCCGAGCATGATGCGCCGCTTCACCTCCGCGCCGAAGCCACGGCCGCGCGTCTGCGACATCTCATCCTCGGCGTTGCGCCCGTCCAGGTAGGAATAGCCGTACTTCACGCCGTCATACCGCGCGAGGTTCGCGGAGGCCTCCGAGGGGGCAATGATGTAATAGACGGTCAGGCCCGCCTGCGCCGTGGGCAGCGTAATGTCGCGGTTGATGACCGCGCCGTTCGCCGCCAGCACGTCGATCGAGCGCTCCAGCGCCTCGCGCACCCCGTCCTCCAGCCCCTCGCCGAAGAAGTCGGACGGCACGCCCACGCGCAGGCCGTCCAACCCCCGCCCGAAGCGCTCCGTGAAGTCCGGCACCGGCAGCGGCGCGCTCGTCGAGTCCATCGGGTCGTGCCCGGCGACCGCCCCCAGGAGCGCCGCGGCGTCCTCCGCGTCGCGGGCGAACGGCCCCACCTGGTCCAGCGAGGAGGCGAACGCGACCACGCCCCAGCGGGAGACGCGGCCGTAGGTCGGCTTCAGCCCCAGGATGCCGCAGAGCGCGGCCGGCTGGCGGATGCTGCCGCCGGTGTCGGTGCCCAGCGCGATCGGCACGCCTCGGGCCGCCACGGTCGCGGCGGAGCCGCCCGAGGAGCCGCCGGGCACGCGCGCCAGGTCCCACGGGTTCTTCGTCGGGCCGAAGGCGGAGTGCTCCGTGGAAGAGCCCATCGCGAACTCGTCCAGGTTCGTCTTGCCAATGGTGACGGCGCCGGAGGCGTTCAGCCGCTGCGCCACGGTGGCGTCATAGGGCGGGATGAAGTTGCCGAGCATGTTGGATGCGGCGGTCGTGCGCACGCCCTTCGTGCCGATCAGATCCTTCACGCCCACCGGGATCCCGGTCAGCGGCCCGCCCTGCCCCGCCTTCAGCGCCGCGTCCGCGGCGTCCGCCTGCTGGAGCGCCAGGTCGTCCGTGAACGTGATGTAGGCGTTCAGGTCGCCGTCCTGCGCGTGGACGCGCGCCAGCGTCGCCTCCGCCAGCGCGCGCGCGGTGTATTCGCCGGCGCGCAGGGCCGCGGCGTGCTCGTGGGCGGTACGTCCGAGGTCGATGGTCGCCACTACTCCAGCACCGCCCGCACACGCAGGTAGCCGTCTTCCACCCGCGGCGCGTTCAGTTCCAGGTCGGCCGCGGACATCGAGGGCGTCACGACATCCGCTCGCTGCACGTTGTGGAGATCGAGCGACTGCGCCGTGGGGGGCACGCCCTCCGTGTCGATGTCCTTGAGCACCTCGAAGTGGTCGAGGATCGCGGAGAGCTGGGTGCCCAGGCGTGACATCTCGTCGTCGGAGAGCGCCAGGCGCGCGAGCGTGGCGATGTGCCGGACTTCTGCTGGCGTCAGGGCCATGCGAACGCTCCTCGCCCGGTGCGCCGGGCGACGCGGACATGGTCGACCGTCTCGTGCTGAAGGCTATTCTAGAAGTGGCTTCCCCACCGGGCCAGAGGACGTACGATGGATGTACTCCCACCACACCTGGTCCGCTGCCGGGCCGGGCGATCTCGCCCGGCTGTGCCGGGCATGGCCGACCCGAACATGCCGGACGGGCGCCTGGAGCCGCAATGACAGATTCCCCCGTCCCCGCCGTGCCGCCTCGCGATGCGATGGCGTCCCGGCCGGGCCCGGAGCAGCCTGACGCTGCACGCCTGGGCAACCCCTCCTTCGTCTGGCGCTCCGGCCAGGAGCGCCGGCTCGCGCTCATCGAGCGTTATGTCTCCCTTGAGGGCCGGCGCGTGCTGGATCTCGGCTGCGGCCTCGGTGAGTACGTCCGCGCCTTCGCCCGCCACGGGGCCCGCGCCCTCGGCAGCGACATCGCCGCCGACCGGCTCGTCGAGGCGCGCGAGCGCGTCGCGAAGACGGAGACCGCCGGCGTGGAGGGCTTCTTCGCCGCCGCCGGCGAGTCGCTCCCCTTTCAGGACGGCACCCTGGACGTCATCGTGCTGAACGAGGTCATCGAACACGTCGCGGACGACCGCGCGACGCTCGCCGAGATCGCGCGTGTGCTGCGCCCCGGTGGGACCTGTGTCCTCTACGCCCCGAACCGCCTCTACCCGTTCGAGACCCACGGCATCTACCTGCGCGGGAAGTACATCTTCGGGAACATCCCGCTGGTGAACTGGCTGCCCTCGTCGCTGCGCGACCGCCTCGTGCCGCACGCGCGCGCCTACCGCCACGGCGACTGGCGCCGCCTCATCGAGGGCCAGCCGCTGCGCATCGTTGACCACACCTACGTCTACCCCGGCTTCGACAACATCGAGGCGCGCAGCGCGACGCTCGCGAAGGCCGTGCGCCGCTTCTGCTACTGGGCGGAGCACAACCCGCTGCGGCGCTTCGGGCTGTCGCACCTGGTGGTGTTGCGCCGGGACGGGACGCCCTCGTGAGCGCCTCCCACACGGCCATGCGCCGCCGATGGCGCCGCCGGGGGATGGGCAAAGGCGGCAAGGGTGGCCGTGTCCTCTTCGGGATCGCGGGCGTCCTCTTCCTGCTCCTGGCGCTCGGCGTGGGCGTCGCGGGCGCAGGCGCGATGTACGGCCTGAACCAGTACAACGCGATCGCGGATGACGTCATCCCCGCGGAGGAATTGATCGCGCGCTACTCGCGCGGAGGCGCCCGCATCTACGACCGCAACCACGACCTGATGTACGAGTTCGTGGATGAACTGGGCGGCCTGCGCCGGCCGGTGCAGTTGGAACAGATCTCAGAGTGGTTGAAGAGCGCCACCATCGCGGTGGAGGACCCGGACTTCTACGACAACAACGGCATCAACCTCCGCGGCACGATCCGCGCCGGCGTGGAGAACTACGCCCCCTTCCTGGTCGGCGGCGAAGGCTTCTTCGAGGGTTCCGGCGGTTCCTCGATCACCCAGCAGCTCGCGCGCAACGTCTACATGACGCGCGAAGAGCGCGAGGAGCGTTCGCTCGACCGCAAGCTCAAGGAAATGGTGATCGCGGTCGAACTGACCGAGAAGTACCCGAAGGACCAGATCCTGGAGTGGTACCTCAACTCGATCTCCTACGGCGGCATCTACACCGGCATCCAGGCCGCGGCGGAGGGGTACTTCGGCAAGCCGGCGAGCGCGCTGACGCTCGCGGAGGCCTCCATGCTCGCGGGCATCCCCCAGTCGCCCGCGGTCTACAACCCCTTCAGCCCGGCGAACCTGGACTCCCGCACCGGCCGCCTCTCGCCGACCAGCCTGACCAAGGCGCGCCAGGCGGAGGTCCTGGACCTGATGGTGCGCCGAGGCTTGATCTCGGAGGCGGACGCGGACCAGGCGCTCGCCACGCCGCTGATCTTCCGCCAGAGCCGCTTCGACATCGAAGCGCCGCACTTCGTCCTCGGCCGCATCGCGGACGAGATCACCGCCCGCTTCGGCGAGACGGCGCTGTATGGCGGCGGGCTGGAGGTCATCACGTCGCTCGACCTCGGCCTCCAGCACATCGCTGAGGACATCGTGGAGTTGTACGTCACCGACTACGGCGAGCAGGCGAACCTGTTCAACGGCGCGTTCGTCGCGATGGACCCGCGGACCGGCCAGCTCCTGGCGTACGTCGGCAGCCGCGACTACTTCCGCGACGACATCGAAGGACGCAACGACAACGCGGTCGCGCTCAACTCCCCCGGGTCGACGCTCAAGCCGTTCACCTTCATGACGGCCTTCATGAAGGGCTGGGGCACTGGGGCGGGGATCATCGACGCGCCGTTCGAGATCGTGGACTTCTCCACCGGGGAGGCGTTCGCACCGCGCGACCCGATCTCGCAGACGCTGGGCCCGATCACCGCCGCGAGCGCGCTCGGCAACTCGCTCAACATCACCGCGATCAAGGCGATCATCTACGCCGGCGTGCCGGAGACCATCAACACGCTGAAGCGCGTCGGCTACACCACCCTGGACAACCCGCTCGGGTACGGCCCCGCCCTCACCACCGGCGGCGGCGAGATCACGCTGCTGGACCAGGTGATCGGCTACGCGGTGCTGGCCAGCAACGGCGTCATGCGCGGCCAGGAGGCGATCGTCACGCCCGCCCTGGACGCCGGCGAACGCACGCTGGAGCCGGTCGCGATCCTGAAGGTCACCGACCCGGACGGCAAGGTGCTGTACGAGTTCACCGAGCCGGTCGAGCGGCAGGTCGTCGGGGCGGAGTACGCCTACCTCGTGACCTCGATCCTCTCGGACGGCCGCAACCAGTGCATCACCTACGGCGCCTGCAACGCGCTGTCGCTGCCGAACGGCTACCCGTCCGGCGCAAAGACCGGCACGAGCGAGCCCTTCGACAACTCCCGCGAGATCGGTGAGACGTGGACCCTGGGCTTCACCCCGGAACTGGTCGCCGGAGTGTGGGCGGGCAACGCGGACAACGCGCCGATCGTCGGCATCACCTCCACCTCCGTCTCCCTCCGCGCCTGGAAGGACTTCATGGTCCAGGCGCTCGCCTACCTCGAGGCGCCGCCGACCCCCTTTGAGCGCCCCCCGGGCATCGTCGAGCGTGAGGTGTGCTGGCCGTCGGGCATGCTCCCGACCAAACTGTGCCCGCCCATCAACCGCTACAAGAGCCTCTACGCGGCCGAGATCATCCCGGGCAACGAGGATCAGTTGGGAGCGCTGCAGGACACCTGGTGGCAGGAGGTGCCGATCGACACCCGCACCGGGCTCCGCGCCACGGCACTCACGCCGGCCCAGTTCGTCCGCAACGACGTGCGCCTGGTCATGCCCGCGGACGAGATCAAGAAGTGGGGCGCCGGCGTCTACGAGTGGGCGGCGCGCTTCGGCATCGCCTCGCTCCTGGGCCCGGGGTCGGCCGCGGACGCGGGGCCGCTGCTCGCGCGGATCGACACACCGGCGCCTTCGGCGAACGTCAGCGGGCTGCTGGAAATCCGCGGCCGCGCCGCCTCGGACGACTTCGTCCGGTACACGGTGGAGTGGGGCCGTGGCGTGGCGCCGTCCGCGTGGCTCACGCTCCGAGCCTCGACCACGCCGGTCACCAGCGGCGTCCTGGCCACGTGGGACACGCTGTCCGTGCCGGACGGCGACTACACGATCCGCGTACGCCTGTTGGACGCCGTCCTGAGCCAGCGGCTCTACACCATCCCCGTGCGCGTCAACAACAGCGGCCAGGGGCCGGCGGAGGACACCTCGCCGACGGTGACCATCACCGCCCCGGCGGAGGGCTCCGTGATCTCCGGGCGGGTGAACGTGTCAGGCACGGCCGCCTCGCCCAGCGTGGGCCAGGTGCGCGTGGAGGTGGGCGCGGGGCTGACCCCGGCTTCCTACAGCGTGATCGGCATCTACCCCGGCTCGGTGGTCAACGGCGTGATCGCGGCGTGGGACACCACCCTCTCCCCGGACGGGCCGTATACCCTTCGGGTCGTCGCCGTGGACCAGTTCTACGGTGAGGTCAGCGCGGAGCGGCTCGTGGTCGTCAAGAACGAGACCAGCAACTGACCGGCAGCGGCGTGATTGACCACAACGGGGGGCGCGCGATGATCAACGGGATGGACACATCGCCGCGCCCCGCTGCCCCGGCGTCCGGACGCCTCGAGGCCCTCAAGGAGGCCTGCGGCACGCACGTCGGCGATCGCCGGGTCCGCATCCCGCGCAGAGGACGCAGCGTCGCCAGCCGGATCGGCGCGGCGGTGCGCCGCCTGCTCACCTCCCGCTAGTTCCTCGCCCCCGTCACCGCCTCGAACAGCGCCTCCACGTCCCCCCGCGACCCCACGCCGCGCACCCGCGTGAGGAAGTCCGGGAGGCTCGCTGAGCCCGCACGCACCGCGCGCAACTGCGCCCCGATCGGGTCGATGGCGTCCGGGCGCGCGGCGTAGGTCCCGAACCACGCGAAGTACGCCTGGTTGATCCGCCGGATCCGCACCCCTTCCTCCCACAGTTCCAGGCGTACCGCCTCCATGCGCGCCTCGGCCTCGTCAACCCGTCCCGCCGCCAGCAGCGCGTCCACCTCTAGCCGCAGGTCGCGCAGCACCGCGTCCCGATCCACCGCCGGCGTGCCGGACGGCGTCGCGGTGGGTGCCACCCCGGCAGAGACGTCCGCCGTCGGGTCCCCCCACCGCTCGAGGACGCGCGCCGCCACCTCCTCCCCCACGATGTCCGCGACCGTCTCGTTCACCGTCCGCAGGTCGTCCGAGGTGAAGTAGCGGATGCCCAGGGGGTAGAACGCCAGGTAGTGGTGCACCCACTCGTGCGCCGCCGTCTCCACCGTCGCCGCGTACGACCCGCTGTTCACGACCACCGCCGGGTACGTCGCGACCCCGCCGGAGCCCACGACGATCGCGGAGCGCGAGGCGTCCTCCGCCTCCGTCGTCGCCTCGATCCCCTCCGCGTCGGCCAGCGTCAGGTCGGGGCGCAGCAGCACCACGCGCTCCCGGCGGATCTCGGCGCGTGGCGAAACGACGAGGACGCGCGGCGGCGCGGCAAGTTCCACGTTCACCGGCGGCATGACCGAGGCGGGCAGCGGCACCCGCGCGTTCACGCCCAGCTCCGCCAGCACCGCATCGATGCGCCCCTCGATCGCCGCCTCCACCGCGTTCTCCACGGCGCTCCGCTCCGCTTCGGTGGCGCCCGGCGCGAAGTAGCGCCGGACCGCCTCGTCCGGGTCGGGGTCGTCGCGGAACGGCCGCCCGAGGAGCGCGAGCACCTTCCCCGGCGCGGCGTCGATCTGCCACCGTAGGAGGTCGAAGCGGTCGCCCGCCTGCCGGTCGCGCAGCGCGACCGCGCCCAGCACGAGCAGGAACGCCGCGGCGAGGGCTGCGGCGACAACAACGAGGCGCGACCGGGTCGGTCCCATGCAGGCTCCATCATGCGAATCGCGCGAATCACGCGAGGCGTGCGACGCGCGCCCGGTGCCACCAGTGTCCGCGATATCATCGTCCCCATGCCATCGATGCCCGTCCCGACCATGACCCTGCCCGCCTCGCGCACCACCGCCGCGCCCGAGGCCCCCGCCCTCCGCGGCCGGCGCGTGCGCGCCCTCGCCCTGGACCTCGGCACGATGGCGCTCGCCAGCCTGCTCGCCAGCGCCGTCGCGGTCGCCTGGCTGCTCCTCCGCACCGAGGCCGGCGCGACCGACCCCGGCCCCGGCGACAGCGCCATCGCCTTCGCGCTCGCCCTCAGCGCCCTCCCCGCCTGGTACGCCCTCGCCGCGCTCGACGTGGCCGAGGCCGCCGCCACCCCCGGCCAGCGCCGCGCCGGC
>JAUXUW010000001.1 GCA_030684635.1 Dehalococcoidia bacterium | reverse complement strand
GATGATGAACTCGACCGCCGAGCGCACCTTGTTGAGATCCACGCCCTGGTTGGCGACGACCTTCGCGGCCACACCGTCACCCTCGCGTACGAGCCCCAGGAGAAGGTGCTCCGTGCCGATGTAGTTGTGATTGAACCGCTGCGCCTCTTCCTGAGCGAGTGTCAGGACGCGGCGTGCGCGCTCGGTGAACTTGTCGAATCGGTCAGCCATGTCCGGCTCCGTCCGTTCCCATGCATCAAGGCTACCACAGCGCCCGGTTCCGCCCTACGGGCCGAACCGGTGCAGCCTGCCCCGCCAATACACGGGGTAACTGGGATCTTGATCCATCGTGGCCCCGGGGATGGGCCCTCGTCTGTGGGGTGTTCCCCGGATGCCGCACACGGCACCCGGCCATCACCCGAAGGAGCAACGCGCCGGTTGGAGTGTGTCCCAACCGGCGCGCGCTGAACCTTCTGAACCAACCGAGGCGTTACGCCTGGTCTTCGCTCTTCGTTTCCGCCTCGGCCTCAGCCGGAGTCTCAGCCTCGGTCGCGGCCTCCGTCGCTGCCGGCGCTTCGGCCGGAGCCTCCGCCGCCGGGGCCTCGGCAACCGGGGCCTCAGTCACCGCTTCGGCGACGGGCTGGTCCTGCTGCTGCTGCAGCTCGGCCTGGGCCTGCTGCATCGCGGCCTGCATGGCCGTCAGCACGGGTGCCTCGTCACGCATGGCCGGCCGCTGCTGCTGCTGGGCGCCACCACCGCCACCGCCGGTGTTGCCACCGCTGTAGTCGGTCTCGCGCTCCTGCTGCACCTGCTGGCGCTTGGTCGACTCCTCCGCCGAACGGGCGGCACGGGCGGCCATGCGGGGAAGCAGCGCGGCGACTTCGTCCTGGAAGGACGCCGCGGCGTCCTCCGGGACGGCCGTCACGCGGCCGTCCGCATCGAACTGCCAGCCACGGATGAGCGCCTCGTTGCGCGCCTCGCGCAGGGAGAGGCCCAGGCGGTGACGGTCGTGCTCGATGCGCACGATCTTCAGGGGGACGATGTCGCCCTCCTCCACCACTTCCTCCGGGTGGCCGATCCGGCGGTCCACCAGCTCGGAGACGTGCACCAGACCCTCCACCGGGCCAGGCAGCCGGGCGAAGGCGCCGAAGGCGACCAGCTTGGTGATGACGCCCGGCACCACGTCACCGACCTGGTAACGGGTGATGAGCTGCTCCCACTCCTCTGGCGACGCGCGCCGGATGGAGAGGGCGATCTTCTTGGTCTCCTGGTCCACCTTCATCACATAGACCTGGACCTCGTCACCGACATGGAACAGGTCTTCCGGGGTCGCGTTGCGGTCCCAGGAGAGTTCAGAGAGGTGCACCAAGCCGTCGGCGCCGCCGAGGTCCACGAACACGCCGAAGTTCCGGATGGAGGTGATGCGGCCGGCGCGGATCTCGCCCTCGGCGAGCTCGTCCAGCAGCCGGTCCTTCTGCTCCGCTCGCCACTCCTGGAGCGCCGCGCGCTCGGACAGGATGACGCGGTTGCGCCGGCGGTTGATCTCGATCACCTTCAGGCGCAGGCCGCGGCCCACCTGGGCGGAGAGCGGGTTGGTGCCGTCCGTACCCGGCTTGGCGCCAACCACCTGGGACATCGGGATAAAGGCGTTCACGCCCTCCACGTTCGCCAGGAGGCCGCCCTTGTTGTAGCCGGTGACTTCCGCCTCGAAGATATCGCCCGACTCAAAGCGCTCCTGCAGGACGCGCCACCCCTGCTCGCCGCGAGCGCGGTCGATGGAGAGCGCCACCTGGCCCTCGGCCGTTTCCGGCTGAAGGACGTAGACGAGCACGCGCTCGCCCGGCAGGACTTTGGTCAGCGGGTCCGCACCGAGCGAGTGCATCTCGCTCTGCGGGACAATGCCTTCGGACTTGAAGCCGATGTCCACGAGGACGCCGTCACGGTCCACACTCATGACGGTGCCTTCGACCACCTCGCCGCGGCGTAGTTGCCTCGGCTCAGCGATCTCCACGCTCTCCAGGAGCGCGGCCATGTCCATCTCAGCGGCGGGGGTGGTCTGATTCGTCAACTGCGGTCTGCCTCCAAGCGGGATGTGCCCGGACCCGGACTCGTCCGGCTCAGAGCGGCGCGCATCGTAGCACGCCGCCGTCTGCGCCAATGACGGTACGGAGGGGATGACTCCCCCGGCCTTCCAGGCGAAGGCCACTGTGCATGGCGGAGGGGCCGCCGGCCCGGGATGAAACATCCCCATGTATGCAGCAGGCCATCCGGGGTGCTCCCGGATGGCCTGCATCGTCCTGGCGGTGGCCTATCTTCCACACCCCGTTGCCAGGGCAGTATTGTCAGCGCTGCGACGTTTCACTTCCGTGTTCGGAATGAGAACGGGTGGGTCCGCCGCGCTCTAACCACCAGGAAGAGCAGTATTGCGTCGATCGCCCGTTACAGGCAAGCCCTCCGGCCACCCGCCCGGCACTTTTTCCTCAAGAATCCCGCCCACGCCCCGGCCTCCGGGGAGCAACGCTCAAGGACCTCGATCGGCGCCGCACGCTCCGATGTCCTGGGCCGGCAAGCGCCTCGGTGCGGGCAACGAAGGGCGGGGCCCCGTGGCCCCGCCCTTGCGAATCGTTCTGGTAGCGGGAGAGGGATTCGAACCCCCGACCTTCGGGTTATGAGCCCGACGAGCTACCACTGCTCCATCCCGCGTCCGTGCCGGCACCCCGGCCAACGAAATACTGCTAGAGCGGAACCCTGCTGCGCGTACAGCGCACGCCGGTATCACGATGCGTGCTTGAAAGAAGGTCAAGCCCTCGACCATTAGTACCAGTCAGCTGAACACATTGCTGTGCGTACACCTCTGGCCTATCAAGCGGGTAGTCTTCCCGCGGTC
>JAUXUW010000160.1 GCA_030684635.1 Dehalococcoidia bacterium | reverse complement strand
GCAGCATCGAAACCTTCGAGTGAGAGCGTGAGGCCGGTCGTCTCGTGCCGCTGGCCCATTCGATAGATGCCACCGAAGTTCAGGCGGTCGGGCTCGCCGTTCTTGTCCGCGTAGCCGTATCGACGCACGAAGGCCTCGGGGCCGTGCTCACGATAGAAGCCGGAGGTCGGCTCAGGAGTGAGGAGCGTGATCACGGAGCCCGCGTGCTGCTTCAGTTCCCAGCCGCGGAAGTCGGGCTCGCCGATGCCATTTGACGAGATTCCAAACATCGCTTCCAGCGTGTAACCGCCGCCGTTGCGACTGTTGTAGGCGATCGTGCCGTTGCGAGTGTGCCGTCGCCCGGAGATCCAACCCATCAGGTGAATCGCTCGCAGGCGCCGCAACAGGTCGGTACGCGCGTCGAGCTCGACATCGAACTCGATCTCCCGAAGCGCGACGTGCGCGTCGCTGCCAAGCAGAGCTGCGACTTCGTCGACGAGAGGGTCGGGCGCAGCGCCGACGTACCCGATGATCTGACCGTCGTCGGTGACGCCGAGCAGCAGGCAACGCGGGGGGTAGTCCCGAGCCGGGCGCTGACGAAGTGAGTCGGGCCCGAATTTCGCGCCGCGTAGGAAGCCCGACAGCCGAACCTCGGGATACTGCGGGTACAGGATGAACTTCGTCTGCGGCGCCGACGCCAGGTCACCCGCGTCGTTCATCCAGGAGAAGCGCGGCCAGCCGTACAGCTGAGCCCGGCCCGTCGGCAGGGGGATGTCGCGAAGCTCGAACGGCAGGCCCTGAAGGATCCCGTAGCTCTGACCGAGGTAGATCTGCTGCTTACTGTTGTCGTTGGTGGCAAGAATCTTGCCGTACAGGTGCCTCAGGCCATATCGCTGCAACAGTTCGCGGATTTCTGAGAGGTTGGTCATGCGACGCCGGGGCAGCCTGCAACCGAAGCGGATGGATTCTTCATACCACGCAGGAGGCGCACGGATCGGCGTTGACGTCGTCTTCGGGTCGGCTTGTCCCGCTACGCGACTTCCAACGCCTTCCGCACCGCTGCGAGAACGTGCTTCCCCGCAACCAGAGCCGTCTCGATCTCACTAAGCGTCAGGTTTGGTGGAGTGCGATGCGCAATATCGTTCCTTGCCTTGACAAGGTTGTTTAGCGCCTCAACGCCACTCTCTTGGGCCGTCGCCAGTATCTCGGTGACGTACCGATCGCCGTACGGCTTACCGAAGTAGCCGATGACATCCCGAACCTCTTGATGATCAGCGCTTCGGACGATGTTCCGTGCGACTTTGAGAACGAGCGCCAGCACATCTGCCGAACTCTGCTGCTGCACCCGCGTGTGTACCAATTCCCGGATCGTTTCTTCGAGCTCCGCGCACAGGATCACCGCGAGATATCGACTGAGGTAGGCGTCGATAGGCGTTCCTGCAGCGGCCGCGTCGGTCAGGTGCGCCCGGCAGGCTTCGACCGCCGTCTCCGTGCGGAGGAGGTCAGAGACCATGGCCGCTCACTCTGCCAGAGCCGCTAACGCGAGACGAATCCGCCGCTTTACCGTGTCCGCATCGCTCGTGCTGATCGAGATGGCCGCGAGGAACTCCTCGTCCTCCAACAGCGAGTCGTACGCAGTGCGGGTATTCGAGCCTACCTGTTCGCCTAGGATCATCATGGGAGCAAGGATGCCGTCGAGAGCAGCGACGTTGAGACGGCCGCGCACGTGGAACGGGCGAGCACCAAGGCGATCGCGCGCACGCTCGACCGCGACCTTGAACTGAGTCTCAATCGTGTCTCGCTGCTCCTGTGACATCGATCGCAACTGAATCATTCCCGCCGTTACGAAACCCTTCATGGGCTTTGTGTACTGTTCCCATCCTCGCGCGAGGGAGATAACGCGTAGGATCAGCTCAACATCCTTCAATCTGGCATCTGCCCGCGGTTGGGCCAGAAGTTCTCGCCAGGCGCTCAGACCGTTGAGGCGGTCAAGCATCTGGTAGGCCGGTCCGTGGTAAACCGCCTTCCGAACCTCCATGGGATTGAGCTGAGTCCCGCCGGTGTTGAGCCGCTCGAAGATGAGGTAGACGCTCGACTGATCGTTCGCGTCTATCTGCTGAATGATCATCGAGCGCAACACGGTGTCATCGAAGCGGGTTTGGTCGTCGCTATCGAGATCTGCGTAAGTCTTCCCCACCCAGCGCGGATCGACACCATGAAGCGTGAACAACTGGCCATCCGGCAGGCGGCCTGAGTAGAACGAAGCGATTGTCCGAAGTCGTTGCTGCCCGTCGACCACGAAAAGCTGAGGAGACCGCCGCTCTTTGTAGAGGAAGATCTGCGGCACGGGCAGGCCCAGGAGAAACGACTCGATGAGCTTGCTGGCCTGAGGGCGGTTCCACACGTAGTTCCGTTGGTAGTCCGGAATCGTGAACTGTCCATCAGTCCATTTGTCGTTCAGAACCTTGAGTGTGTAGTCAGCCGGGTACGCCGTTATCTCGTAAGAAGAGCTGGTTGCCTCTTCCTCGTCGGTCTCCTCGGTGAGTTCTGTTTCGAGTTCGCTTT
This sequence comes from Dehalococcoidia bacterium, assembly GCA_030684635.1. Classification (GTDB taxonomy): domain Bacteria; phylum Chloroflexota; class Dehalococcoidia; order UBA2979; family UBA2979; genus W-Chloroflexi-9. Next base: position 4,376 of record JAUXUW010000160.1, on the reverse strand, counting down.
CGGGCGGCGCGCTCGTCATCCGTGACTGCTTTCCTAGCCCTTCGCGGGGTGCTCCGAAAGGCAGCCGCATGGTACAGGAGTCCAGGCGGAGAGACCGGATGGCGCCCGAGCAGGCTCTGAATCGTCAGATGGGACAGGCCCGATTACGTCACCATTGAACGAACATCGGCATGACGACGTGCACGAAGCGGTCGTTGCCGACGGGGCGGAGGACGCCCGGGCTTGAGGGGGACGTGGTCTCGATGGCGACACGGTCGGTGTCGATCACGTTCAGGACGTCGGTCAGGTAGCGGCCGTTGAAAGCGATCTTGGACTCCGCGCCCTCGACGAGTGCGTCCATGATGCCCTCGTTGTCGCCGACCTCGTCGGCGCGGGCGGTGATGACCAGGCGGCCGGGGGTGCTGCCCTCACCGGGCGTGCCGATGATGCGCACGATGCCGGAGCCGTCGCGCGCGAAGATCGAGGCGATGCGGGTCTCGCGCATGAACTCAGCGACCGCGACCTCGGTGCGTGTGTTGTAGTTCGCGGGGATCAACTGGTCGTAGTTCGGGAACGAGCCCTGGATCAGGTTCGCGATCAGCCGGGCGTGCCCGACATCGAACTGCACCTGCGTGCCGGCCAGGTTGAAGGTGATCGCCACCTGGCCCTCGCTGGCCTCGACCAGGAGCCGGCCGAGCTCGCCGAGGGCGCGCGCCGGCACGATCGCCGCGCGGTCCACCTGCGAGTCGATCTCCATCGTATGGACGGAGAGGCGGAAGCCGTCCGCGGCGGCGAGCCGCAGCGTGCCGTCCTTGAACTGGAAGTGCACGCCGGTCAGCACCGGGCGCGAGTCGTCCGTGGCGGCGGCGAAGACGGTCTGGGCGATCGCGGCGCGGAGGCGCGCGGCGTCGATGTTGATCGCGTCGGCGCCCTGCACAGACGGGATCGGCGGGAAATCGTCCGGGTCCATGCCGCCGATGGAGGCGGTGTTGCGCGCACAGGAGAGACTGACCTGCCGTGAGCGCTCAGCGAGCGTCATGTTGATCAACTCGTGCGGCAGCGTCCCGACGAAGTCCGCCAGCAGGCGGGATGGCATCGTGATGGAGCCGGGCTCGTCGATGCTGGCGGTAATCCGGTAGGTAATGGCGATGGTCTCCGCATCGGTCGCGGAGAGCGTGATCGAGTCACCCTCGGCCTCCAGCAGCACATGCTGCGTGATAGGCAGGGTCGATCGTGCGGGGATCGCACGGGAAACGGCGGACAGACCGCGATGCAGGTCTTCCTGCTGACACGAGAGGCGCATCGATCAACCGATCACGCGGGTGCGCGGATACGCCGTCAGTATAGGGTCACGGCGATCCCGCGGCAATCGAGGCACGGCACCGGCCGCCAGAGCCCCCGAGAGCCCGCCGGATTAGCCCCGAGCGGCCCGGAACGCCTCGGTTGCCGCCTCGATCGTGCGTGCGACGTGCCCCTCGTCGTGGGCGAGCGAGAGGAACCACGCCTCGAACTGCGAGGGCGGCAGGTGGACGCCCCGATCCAGCATGGCGCCGTGGAAGCGGGCGAAGGCGCGAGTGTCGGCGCGCTTCGCCTCCTCGTAGTTCCGGGGCGCCTCCGGCAGGAAGAACGGGGTGAGGGTGGAGCCGGACTGGACCACGGTCAGCGTCACGCCTGCCTCGGACGCCGCCTCCCGCAGCCCGTCCGCCAGCCGCCGCCCGAATTCATCCAGGCGCCGGTAGGCGTCCGGGTCGTCGTGGAGAGCGTCCAGCGTGGCCGCGCCGGCGGCCATCGCCAGCGGGTTCCCGGAGAGCGTGCCCGCCTGGTAGACGGCCCCCTCCGGCGCGATCTGCTGCATCAGGTGGCGCGCGCCGCCGTACGCCCCCACCGGCAGCCCACCGCCGATGATCTTGCCGAGCACGGTGAGGTCGGGCAGGACGCCCTCGAGCGCCTGCACGCCGCCGTACGAGGCGCGGAACCCGGTGATCACTTCGTCGAAGATGAGCAGCGCGCCAAACTCATCGCAGAGCGTGCGTAGCCCGGCGAGGAAGCCCGCCACGGGCAGCACCATCCCCATGTTGCCGGCGATCGGCTCCACGATGATCGCGGCGACGGCGTCGCGGTGCGCCTCCAGCCGTGCGCGCACGGCGTCGAGGTCGTTGTACGGCGCGAGCAGCGTCTGCGCGGCGAACGCGGCGGGCACGCCGGGCGAGTCGGGGAGCGCGAGGGTGGCTGCCCCCGAGCCAGCGGCGGCAAGCAGCCCGTCCGCGTGGCCGTGGTAGCAGCCCTCGAACTTCAGGATGAGGTCGCGGCCGGTCGCGGCGCGCGCGAGGCGGATCGCGCTCATCGCCGCCTCCGTGCCGGAGGAGACGAACCGCACCATCTCGATCGACGGCACCGCGGCCACCACCCGCTCGGCGAGCGCGGCTTCCGCCTCAGTCGGTGCGCCGAAGGACGTGCCCAGGCCGGCGGCGGCGCGGATCGCCTCTACGACACGCGGATACGCGTGCCCGAGGATCAGCGGGCCGTAGGAACAAACGTAGTCGACGTACTCGTTGCCATCGACGTCCCAGACCAGCGCGCCCGCGCCGCGCGCGATCACAACGGGGTCGCCACCGACGGCCCGGTACGCGCGTACCGGCGAGTCAACGCCGCCGGGCAGCACGCGGCGGGCGCGCTCCATGGCGCGTCGCGAGCCCTCGCGGTTCGCGCTCACGCTTCGCGTCCCGGCAGCAGGTCGAGCAGCCCGTCGAGGGTTTCGAGGTGCACGTCCGGCGGCGCGATGTGGGCGGGCAGAGGGTGGTCGGTGCGATGGATCCAGGCGGTGCGCAGCCCGGCGTTGCGCGCGCCGGCGATGTCTGCGAACGGCGAGTCGCCCACGTACAACACCTCCGAGGGGTGACAGGCCGCGCGCTCGCAGAGCGCGAGGAAGATCGCGCGGTGCGGCTTGTACGCGCGGAGCGATTCCGACGACTGGATGATCGAGAAGCGCAACCGCGCGCGCGACAGCGCGCTCTGCAGGAAGTCCTCGTCGGCGTTAGAGAGCAGCGCCATCAGCAGCCCACGCTGCGCCAGACCGTCCACCGTCCCGTGCGCCTCGGGATAGGCCGCCGCAACGGACAGCGCCTCGCGGAAGCGGTCCGCGGCGGCGGTCGAGTCGCCGTCGAGGACGTGAGTGTCGAGGGCGGCCTGGAACTGGCGGCGCCAGATCTCCCACTGCGAATGCCAGGGCGGCAGCGGCCCGTTCAAAGCGCGGTCGGTCGGCCACCCGGCCGGGCCGAGGTCGGTGCGGTCACTCTGATCCCACACGTCCGCGACCCGGTACGACTTCTGCCAGGTCTCGAAGAAGGCGTCGTGGTCCACCTCGAGCCCCTGTTCGGCAAGGAGGCGGGACACCTCCACACGGAACTGCAGCATGTCGAAGTCGAACAACGTCCCATAGCCATCGAACGCGACGGCACGGATCCGCGAGGGGTCGAACGGCGCGTCAGTCACGAGGCCTCAACTTCGGCAGTCCACGTGCCCGGGACCGGCACGGGCAGCCCTTCCGCCTTCAGCCCATCGAGATGGAACGCGATCGCCGCGCGGATCTCTCGCTCCACCTCGTCACGCGTCGGTGCGGTCGCAACGCAGCCCGGCAGGTCCGGGACATACGCCGCGTAGTTCACGTCGCTTCGCTCGATGACGACGATGTACTTCACGAGTCGCTCGGCTCCCGTAATCCGGCCTGTCTAAGAATGCTATTCCATGTACCGCGCGGCAGATCGTCGGATGGGTGGCCGGCGATCGTGACGAGACCGGGCCGACTGTCGTGCCTGTACTGGCGATGGCTGCCGCGCGTGCGCACCAGGTACCACCCGTTCACCTCGATCAGTTCAATGGCTTCGCGAACCTTCGGCACGCGGTCTCAGCGCACGTCTTCCCGCAGCCACCGGGCGGCGTCCTTCGCGTGGTAGGTGATGATCATGTCCGCCCCCGCACGCCGGATGCTCGTGAGGGTTTCGAGGACGATACGACGCTCGTCCAGCCAGCCGTTGGCGGCCGCCGCCTTCACCATCGCGTACTCGCCCGAGACGTTGTAGGCACAGAGCGGCAGGTCGGTGCGGTCACGCACGGCGCGGATGACGTCGAGGTAGGCGAGCGCGGGCTTCACCATGACGATGTCGGCACCCTCCTCGATGTCGGCCTCCACCTCGCGGATCGCTTCGCGCACGTTCGGCGGGTCCATCTGGTAGCCACGCCGGTCGCCGAACTGCGGCGCGGAGCCGGCGGCCTCCCGGAACGGGCCGTAGAACGCGGAGGCGTACTTCGCGCTGTACGCCATGATCGGGGTCGCCGTGTGTCCGGCCTCATCGAGGCGTTCGCGGATCGCGGCGACGCGCCCGTCCATCATGTCCGAG
>JAUXUW010000316.1 GCA_030684635.1 Dehalococcoidia bacterium | reverse complement strand
GACCGCTGCCAGCGGCACATCCGGGTCGGGCAGCCCGCGCGTCTCCGCCAACACCACGCCGCGCAGGCCGCGCTCTGCCGCCGCCTGGTACGCCCGGACGAGTTCAGCCTCGCGTGGCCCGCGCCCCACCAGCACCGTCTCGGGCGCGCCCAGGACGAACGTGTGCTCCTCGCCCTGCCGTTCCAGGCGTAGCGCGCTCCAGCGTCGCGCGGAACTGAAGGGCACCGCACCAGTCGGCCTCGCGCCGTTCGAGGTGTGCGCCAGGCCACTCGCCAGCGCATCCGCGGTGCGGTTGGTGCCGGCACTCGCCGCGGCGAACGCGCCCAGCCAGCCCTCCAGCAGCGATGCGCCCGGAGCCCAGAGGACACCCTGGAAGGTGAGGCGGTTCGTGGTGAGCGTGCCGGTCTTGTCCAGGCCGATCACGTCCACGTAGTTCAACGCTTCCACGGCCTCGACCTGCTGGATGATGGCGCCGGAGCGTGACACGCGGAGCGCGCCGACGGCGGCGACCACGGTCATGCCGAGGAGCAGCCCCACCGGGACCACGGTGGTGACCGTGGCCGTGGTTGCCTTGAGCGACTCGGCCAGGCCACGGTCCGCGAAGTTGAACTGGATGAACAGAGCCGCGGCGAGCGCGCCCGTCGCGATCAGTAGTACGCGGAGCAGGCGCTGAAAGCGGTAGGTCAGCGGCGTGGCGACACGCACGAGTTGGCGCGCGTCCGCGGCCAGGCGCACCGCGTAGGCCTTCGCGCCGACGGACTCGGCGCGGTAGTAGCACTCGCCGGCGATGCAAAAGGAACCGGAGCGGATCTCCTCGCCGGGGCCACGGCGCACCGAGTCTGACTCGCCCGTCAGCAGCGACTCGTCAATCTCTGCGGTCCGCGCGACTACACGGCCGTCCGCGACCACCTGGTCACCGGGGCGCAGCCTGAGCAGGTCGCCCTCCACCACCTCGACGGCGGGGATCGACTCCTCCACACCGTCGCGGACCACGACGGCGGTGGGCTGGGTGAGTGCGCGTAGCGCGCGCAGGCGGCGCGTAGCGATCAGTTCCTGCACGGTGGCGATCGCCACGTTCGCGGCCACCACGACGCCGACGAATAGTCCGTCCCGGAACTCACCGACCACGAGCAGCGCGAGGATCATGGTCGCGAGCAGCATGTTGAAGAAGGTGAGCGTATTCGCGCGGACAACATCCCCGTCCGTGCGCTGCGGTGTGCTGTCCACGTTGTGATGCCCGGCGGCGGTACGCGCCTGCGCTTCGCCTGTGGACAGGCCACGCAGCGCAGGATCGGAGAGATCGAGTGAGCCTGGCACACCGGTCATGCGATCGATGGTCGCTGGGTTGTCCGCGCCGCGCCACCAGAAATCAGGGATCACCCTGATCTCCCACCCCAACGAATCCTCGCCAAGGGGCGTTACATGGATATACCTGCTCCGATCGAGGAGGGAGGGACCGATGCCTGATCACCGATCAACCCTGGCCCTGGAGTTGCGCGACGGCCTTCTTCAGGACCTCATCGCCGCCAGCCTCATGATCGAGGTGGCGCGGCGCGCGCTGACCGACGGAACGCCTGCGGAGGCCGAGGAGCGGCTCGCCACGGCCGCGAGCACCATCCAGAGCGATATCGATGAGGTGCGCCGCATCATCGCGCGGCTCCAGCAGCGGGCCGCGGCCTGACCACGACGGCCGTCCGACGCGGCTAGCGGCCGGCGGACAGCGCCTCGATCACCTGCGCCTTGAGTGCGCCGAACCGGGCCGAGGTCGTGTCCAGCGCCCCACGCGGACGCGGCAGGTCGACCTCGATCCGTCGCACGATGCGCCCCGGCCGCGCGGACATCACGTAGATCGCGTCCGAGAGGACGAGCGCCTCCTCGATATCGTGCGTCACGAGGAGCACGGAGCGGCCGTCCTGCCGCCACACCTCCTGCAGCCACTCCTGCATCTCGCGGCGGGTGAGCGCGTCCAGCGCGCCGAACGGCTCGTCCAGCAGCAGCACGTCTCGTGGCGTCAGGAACGTCCGCAGCAGCGCCAGCCGCTGGCGCATGCCGCCGGAGAGCTCCGCCGGCCAGGCGCGCTCGAACCCATCGAGCCCGAAGCGCTCCAGCAGGGCGCGCGCCTGTGCTCGCGCCGTCGCGACGGGGACGCCGGCGAGTTCCGCGCCCAGCACGGCGTTGCCGAGCGACCGCCGCCACGGCAGCAGGAGGTCGCGCTGGGGCATGTACGCCGCCAGCCCCGCGCTTCCCGTGGTGTCCTGCCCACCGACGCGCGCCGTGCCGGCGTCGGGACGTACGAGCCCCGCCAGCACCTTCAGCAGCGTGCTCTTGCCGCAGCCGCTGGGCCCGACCAGGCTCACGAACGCGCCGCGCTCAACGGTGAGCGATGCGTCCCCCAGGGCCACCACGGCGGGGCGGCCCGGGTAGGTCAGTGAGACCCCATCGACTTCGATCGCCGGCGCGTCCGTCATGGGCTTACTGCGCCGGCAGGAAGTCGTTGGTGAAGGCGGCCGCCGGGTCCACATCCACCTGCAGCAGTCCGGACTGGCGGAGGAACGCCTCGAAGCGGATCCAGACGTTCGCCTCCTGCGCCCCCCACGGACGGCCTTCGTCGGCGTAGCGGGAAGCGTGGTAGGTCGCGCTCGCGCGCACCAGCGCCTCGTCCAGTTCCGGTACCGCCTGCAGCAGCAGCGTCGCCGCCAGCTCCGGATTGTCGATCGCGACCTGGTAGCCGCGCGCGGTCGCGGCGAGGAAGGCGCGCACCAGTTCCGGCCGTTCCGCGAGCGTCTTCGCGCTGGTGATGATCGTGGGCGTGTACCAGTCGGGGATGCAGTCGAGGTAGTCGATGAACGTGACGGAGGTGATCGGCCGGCCCTCGATCTCGCGAGCGCGGAGGGCGTCCCAGCCCTCGAACACCCAGACGAAGTCGAAGCGGCCCTGGTCCATCCCCGCGAGGTAGTCGATGTTACCGACCTCGACGTGCTTCACGAGCGAGGGGTCGCCGCCGTCGCACTCGACGAGGCGGTCGAGCAGTTCGTTCTCCAGCGGGCCGCCGTATCCGCCGTACGTCTTGCCCTGGAAGTCCCGCGGGCGTGTGATGCCGG
>JAUXUW010000157.1 GCA_030684635.1 Dehalococcoidia bacterium | reverse complement strand
TGCGTGATGGGGCGGAGCCCCCTCACCCCCTACCTCCTCTCCCACCGGGAGAGGGGGTAGGGGGTGAGGGGCGCGCCGCGCAGCGGCGGGCGACAGCCCTACGCACGCACCTCGACCGCCCGGGACGCACGAGGGCGGTCGCTCGCCGCGTCGTTCGGGTGCTGCCGCCGATGCTTCCGGGCCGAGGGTTACAACGCGCGCCGAGGCACGACCGCCCCCGCCGCCGGAGCCGTCGCTGCCCGTCGCGGCGAGCGACCTAGAACTGGGCGAGGAAGCGCGGGTCGTTGAGGTGGAAGTCGCGGATATCGGAGACGCCGAGGAGCACCATCGCGACGCGCTCCACGCCCATGCCGGCGGCGAAGCCCGTGTAACGCTCCGGGTCGTAGCCCTGCGCCTCGATGATGTCGCGGTGCACCATGCCCGCGCCCATCAGTTCGAGCCAGCCGCTGCCTCGACACACGGAGCACGAGGGGTCATCGCCGGGGCAGGCGAAGCAGTCCACGGCCACTTCCACGCCCGGCTCCACGAAGGGGAAGTAGGAGTTGCGCATCATCACCTTGCGTGACGGCCCGAACATCTGCCGCGCCCACTCCTGCAGCGTCCCCTTCAGGTTCGCCATCGACACCCCCTCGTCGATGACGAGGAGTTCCACCTGCTCCAGCATCCACTCGTGGGTCGCGTCGGTCGCCTCGTAGCGATAGCAGCGGCCGGGGACCGCCACGCGGATCGGCGGCTCGTGCGTCTCCATGAAGCGCACCTGCATCGGGCTCGTGTGCGTCCGCAGGAGGAGCGGCGTCTTGCCGTCCACCTCCTCGTCGAACCAGAACGTGTCCCACATATCGCGCGCCGGGTGGTGCTCCGGGATACGCAGGCTGTCGAAGTTGTAGGAGTCCAGCTCCACCTCCGGCCCCTCGATCACGAGGAACCCGAGGCGTTCGAACACGTCCAGGATCTGCCGTCGCACCTGCGTGATCGGGTGCAGCCGCCCGCGTGGCGCCGGCCGGCCCGGCAGCGTCACGTCGAGGGCGTCCGCCTCCACCGAGGCGAGCGCGGCGCGCCGCAGCGTCTCGCGACGCTCCTCCAGCGCGGCCTCCAGGGCGTTCTTGGCGAGGTTGGCGGCGGCGCCCAGCGCCTTCCGCTCCTCCGGCGGCAGTTCGCCCAGCCCTCGGAGCACCCCCGTCAGCGTCCCGGACTTGCCGAGGACGCGGACGCGCCATGCGTCCAGCGCCGCCTCATCCGAGGTGCCCGCGAGCGCCTCGAGGCCCTCGCGCTCAATCTCGGCGACGCGGTCGTGGGGTGAGGTGGTCATGGTCGGAGAGTGTACCGGCGGGCGGGGTTAGGGGAGAGAGAGGCGGCAGGTGAGCCGTATACTCCTTGAAGGCCCCTCCGGGTGGCACTATAGGGTCAGTGCGAAGTGTGCACCCACCAGGAAGGTACTGTCCTGTGCCAGATTTCCAATGGGAAGTGGCCAGTCTCAGGCTCACGATCTTCCCCGCTGAGCCGATCGCTGAGAGCGACGCGGAGAGATGGTGGACGCAGGTCTTCCACCAGAAGCCTGACCGCCTGACTGCGGAGCCCCGCGAGGACACCTCCACGCGCGTTGGCGAGTTCGAGGTTCTCCCTGGCGTCCCATCCGCACTCACGCTTCGTGTCAGCCCAAACCGCACGGATTGGCTGCTCCAACCTGTGGAGAAGTGGGAGGACGCCACCCCCACACTTGGCGATTGGAGCGGTCCCACCGCTTGGTTCCTTGAGACGCTTCGCGGCTGGTTGGCTGAGGCTAGCCCCGCGCTGCGGGTTGCGTTCGGACTCGTACTCGTGGCGCCTGCCGCGAACCTCGTCGAGTCGACTGCCCGCGTTGCATCGCTAGTTGCGGTAAAGGTCGATCCCGTAACAACCTCCGATTTCGTATTCCGGATCAATCGGAAGCGGCCCTCACGGGTTCTTTCCGAGGTAACGGTCAACAGACTCGTGGCGTGGTCGTCGATGACAGTTCGCGCGATGAATGTTCACCTCCCCACGGGAACCTCCACAGAAACGGATCTCGGAGTGGTGACACGGCTTGACCTCGACATCAATACGGCGCCCACGACGACCCCGCTGAAGCCGGAGACTCTTCCCGACCTGCTCCAGGAGCTGCACGACTACGCCATTGAACTCGCCACCGAGGGTGACCAACCGTGACAAGCACACACCTCGCCTCGTATGTCGTTGGATCTGACACCTCTGACGACGCGACCGCGTTCGACACAACGGTAGACACGCTCACCTGGCTCCTTTCGATGGCAGCTGAAGACGGAGGGCGGGGCGAGGCCAGCACGGTGGGCACGACAAGC
>JAUXUW010000156.1 GCA_030684635.1 Dehalococcoidia bacterium | reverse complement strand
GTTTTCGTAATTGGAGAGCGAAGCCTGCGTAATCCCCGCGTGCCGGGCCACGTCCGCCTGCGACATCTCGCGGCGGAGGCGCCAATCGCGGATGCGCTGGCCGATGTCGGACCGCATCTCGCGGCGGGCGGCGTCAGTCGTCGTCATCTCGTTGTCCGTCTCTTCCAGGGGCCGCACGGCCCGGGGGGTTGTGGTGGTGGGTGCGTAAGCCGGGGAGGCCCGGCGTTTGTGCGTGCCTGCACAAACGATCATGACGTGCGTTGAGGACAGAAGCAACCCCACCCGGCCATGGCCGGGTGAACTTCCGATGAAGATTCGCTTGCGGGACCGCCGAGGGTGCGCAGGAGATGGCTAGGGAAGGATCTCGATCACGACCGACTGGCCGACGAGATGCTGCCAGTCCCAGCCCTCATCGCTGTTGTAGAACCAGATGTCGCGATGCATCCCATGCACCGCGCTCCCGGTGTCCGCGCAGCGGTACACCCGGTCCAGCGGGTCGCCGATGATCCGGAACTGCTGCCCGAGGTAGGCGTAGTCGCAGGCGGCGGCACCCGGGTAGACGACCGAGCCGTCCCGCATCGCGCCACAGAACCCGCCTCCGTCGCCTGGGTGGAGGCCCTTCACGCCCGGCTCGCAGTAGTAGAACGAGAGCGAGGCCGTCGCCCGCTCCCCCGGCGCCAGGGCTGGAGCCACCGCCGGAGCAGGTGCCGCCACCACGGCCTGCGTCGCGGCGGCGACCGGGACGGCCATCAGCGGGATCTCGGCGGTGGCCTCGGCTTCGGCCAAGCGGCTGGCCTCCAGCGCGCGCTCGCTCACGAGCACCACCGACACCGCTTCGCTCGCCACCGTGCGCGTGGGGATGGTGACAGAGCGGAGTTCAGTGGGCGTGGAGTCGGGAAGCGCGCCAACGATGGAACCGGCGACCGCGGAGGCGGATGTCCCGGCCAACCAGAAAGCGCCCGCCCCGAGGGCAAGCGACAGACCGAAGCCGGCGACCGCAACGAGTGCGCCTCGCAGCATTGACTGCTGCACGGCGCGGATGAATTTCCCCCGCACGACCGGAGTATGTCAGCGCAGGGCGGCCGACAACACCCGCGCGTCCCCCGACTTATCCACAGGCACGCCCGGCGTGATACCGCCCACAATCTGTCGTTATGGAGATCGGCTGCAGGAGATTCGGCAGACTCTGAATCTGGTTAGCCGAGCAATCCCTCACCACGGAGGTCACCGATTGCGGCACGGAAGGCTTGCACGGTGTCGTGGACTTCCCGTTCACCGTGAGCGCTGGAGACCATGCCGCCGTTCCCCATGAGGTCCACGCCGTGGTTGTACAGCGCCCACCGCAGCGGGCGCATGAGTGCCGGGAGAACGCCCTGCGGCTCCTCCGGCGAGTCCCATTCAACGTCGCCGGGGTACGGCGCGTCGTAGCCCAGGTTCATGTGCCACATGCTGGAGGCGGTCCATGCCGAACCCGGGACGGACTCAGCACGGAACAGATCGTTCAGCCCGTGGACGAGCGCCGCGGCGGTGCGGTCCGCCTGCGCGCAGTGGTCGCCCTCCGCAATCAGGCGCAACGCGGCGACACCGGCGGCCGCGGAGACCGGGTTCGCGTTGAACGTCCCCTGGTGGGAGATCCGCCGTCGCGCGTTCCAGTCCGTGTCCCCATCACGCATCTCGATGAAGTCGAGGATTTCGGCGCGTCCGGTGACGCAGCCGCCCGGGAAGCCACCGGCGAGGATCTTCGCGAGCGTGGTCAGGTCAGGGAGCACGTCGTACCGCTCTGAGGCGCCGCCGGGCGCCATCCGGAAGCCGGTGATGACCTCGTCCATGATCATGAGGGCGCCCGTCGCCGAGGTCAGCCGGCGCACCTCCCGCAGGAAGTCGGCGGACAGCGGGTGGGTCCCCCAGTGCGCGCCGGTGGGCTCCAGGATGACCGCCGCCGTGTCGCGGGCGCTCAGCGTCGCCTCCAGCGCCGCGATGTCGCCGGCGGGCAGGACGGTAAGGTTGTCGTAGGTGGAGTCCGGCACGCCCACGGAGTGCGGGTGCTCGTCCTCCTCGGTGAGGCGGCCGACCAGCTGGTCGTTCCAGCCGTGGAAGTGCTCCACGAACTTCACGACCCGCTCACGGCCGGTGTAGGCGCGCGCCAGGCGCAGCGCCATCATCGTGGACTCCGTGCCGGAGGAGGTGAACCGGACGCGCTCCGCGCACGGCACCATCTGGATGACCTGCTGGCCCCACTCGATCTCCAGGTTATGGCTGGCGCCGAAGTGCGTCCCGCGCTCCATCGCCGCCCGCGCCGCCGCCATCACCTCTGGCCGGTTGTGGCCCAGGAGGAGCGCGCCGTGGCCGCCGATGAAATCGACGTACTCGTTGCCGTCCACGTCCCACTTGCGCGGGCCCTGGGCGCGCTGCACGTAGACCGGGAACGGGGAGAAGGCGCGCGCATCGTGCGTGACGCCAGAGGGGAAGACCGTGGCCGCCTGCTCGGCGAGCGTCCGTGAACCGCCATGCATCGCCACATACGTCTCGAGGATCGAAGACATCGGCACGCTCGCCCTTCATACAGCCCGGGCTGCCAGTGTCCGGCCCTGCGCCACGCCTCCGCAACCCGGCCATCCCACCCGGCGCATGAAGGGGCGGCAATGGCGCCGCCTTGACGAGGTGGATAGCCTCTACATGCGAACAATCGCAGGAGCGACGATGAGCTGCGGCGCTGACACCGACCGTGCGATCCGAGAGGCGGGCCTCCGCCGGACTTCGCCGCGCGCTGCCGTGGCTGAGGCGCTGCGTCACTCCGGTGGCCACCGCACCGCCGACGAAGTGCACGCGACGCTGGAAGCGGACGCGGGACGGCCCGTGATGGCGCGCTCCACGGTCTACCGCGCGCTCGAGGCACTCGAAGCCGCCGGTCTGGTGCAGGCCGTCCGCTCGCCCCAGTCCGAGATGCGCTTCGAGTGGGTAGCGGATCGCGCCGATCACCACCACCTGACCTGCGAGGGCTGCGGGAGCGAGTCGGAGGTCGCGTTGACCTCGGTCCGCGCACTCCAGCGAGAACTCGCCACGTCGTACGGCTTCGATGTCGCGGTGCGCCACCTGGCGCTGCGAGGACGTTGCGCCGACTGCCGCGCAAGTGCAGCGGGAGCGGGCGAATGATGATCCTGAGTGTCGCGGTCGCGCTGCCGGAACAGGTACCGGGACCGGGGCTTCACATCCCGGACGGGTTCCTGTCCACCCCGATTGCCATCGCCGGCTGGGTGGTCACCATCGCCGTGCTCGCGCTCGCGGTACGGATGACGAACCGCTCGCTGAACGAGCGCGCGGTCCCGCTGATGGGCGTGATGGCCGCGTTCATCTTCGCCGCGCAGATGATGAACTTCCCGGTCGCAGGCGGCACCTCCGGCCACCTGCTCGGCGGCGCGCTCGCCGCGATCCTCCTTGGGCCGTGGGCGGCGATCATCGTGATGACGGCCGTGGTGGGCCTGCAGGCGGTGCTGTTCCAGGACGGCGGCATGGCCGTCATGGGCGCGAACATCCTGAACATGGGCATCCTCACCGCCTTCATCGGCGCCGGCCTGTACGCGGTCGCGAAACCGTTCGCGAAGAGCGCCGCGCCCCTGCTGGTGGTTGCGTTCGTCGCCGCGTGGCTCTCCGTGGAGGCCTCCGCGGTCGCGACCGCGCTCCAACTCGCCGCCTCCGACACCTCGCCACTCGAGGTGGTGCTCCCGGCGTTGGCGGGCGTCCACGCGCTCATCGGCATCGGCGAGGGGTTGATCACCGCCGCCGCGATCGGCTTCGTCGGCGCCACCCGCCCCGACCTCATCCCCCGCGCCGCAACGGTCCCGGAGCACGTACATGGGGCGTAACCGCAGCCTCATCCTCGTCGGCGTGGCGATTGCCGTGGTCGTCGCCGTCTCCTCGGCCTGGCTCGCCTCCGGCGACCCGGACGGCCTTGAGCGCGTCGCCGAGGACCACGAGTTCATCGACACGGCGAAAGACCCGGGCTACGAGATCCTGCGCGACTACACGATCCCCGGCGTGGAGAACGAGCGGCTGTCTACCGCGCTCGCCGGCATCGTCGGCATCGCCGTGGTGGGCGCCATCGGCCTCGGGGCGGGCGTGCTGCTCCGCCGCCGGGACACCGGCACCGCGTCCGATACCCGACGAGGATGACCGAGCCCGACGCAGGTGCCAGGTGAGCCTCGCCGGTGTGGTCGACCGGTACTCGGAGCGGGACAGCCCGGTCCACCGTGCGGACGCGCGCGCGAAGGTGCCGGCTGCCTTCGCCTACATCCTGGCGATCAGCGCCACGCGCGAGGCGGACTGGGCGGCCCTCGGGTTGCTCGCCGTGCCCGTGCTGGCCGTAGTGTTCGCGTCGCGCCTCGGGCCGTGGTTCGTGCTGCGGCGGACGTTCCTCGCGCTGCCGTTCGTGCTGGCGGCGGTGCCGCTCGTGTTCACCCGGCCCGGCGAGACGGTGTTCACGCTGCCGCTCCTGGGCTGGACCGCGAGCGATGAGGGCATCCGCGCGGTGGCGACGATCCTCGGGAAGTCGTGGCTGTCGGTGGTCGTCGCGGTATTGCTGGTCTCGGCCACGCCGATGGTGGAGATCCTGCGGGCGCTGCGCTGGCTGCGGCTGCCGAGGATCCTGGTGGCGACGATCTTCTTCACCTACCGCTATTTCTTCGTCATCGGCGAGGAGGCACAACGTATGCTGCGCGCCCGCGACAGCCGCAGCGCGCGCCTGCCCGGGCAGCGCGGCGGCGGCACCGTCCTGTGGCGCGCGAGGATCGCCGGGCACATGGCGGGGTCGCTCTTCGTGCGCAGCCTGGAGCGCAGCGAGCGCGTCTACGCGGCGATGCAGGCGCGCGGCTACCGTGGCGATCACATCTTTCTCGCCGACCCGCCACTGCCCGCCGCCCACCTCGTGGGCGCCTCGGCGTTCGTGGCGTGCGCCGTGCTCGTGCAGATCGGGGTGCGCTGGTGACCCAGGTAGATGCGCCAGCCCTGGACGTGCAGGACCTCCGATTCGCCTACCCGGACGGGACGCAGGCGCTGCACGGCATCTCGCTGCGGGTGGAGCCAGGGGAGAAGATCGCCCTGATCGGCCCGAACGGGTCGGGCAAGTCCACGTTCCTGCTGAACCTGAACGGGATCTTCCGGTCGACCGGCGGCAGCGTGCGCGTGTTCGGTGAAACGCTGGACGACCGCACGCTCGGCTCGATCCGCGCGAAGGTCGGCCTGCTCTTCTCCAACCCGGACGACCAGTTGTTCTCGCCGACCGTGCTGGAGGATGTCTCCTACGGCCCGCTGCACATGGGCCTCCCGCGCGACGAGGTGCTGGCGCGCGCCCGGGACGCGCTGGCCGCTGTGGGGATGCAGGAGTTCGAGGCCCGCGCGCCCCACCATCTGAGCCTGGGTCAGAAGAAGCGCGTCGCCATCGCCACGGTGCTCTCGATGGGCACGCCGCTGATCGCGCTGGACGAGCCGACGGCGAACCTTGATCCCCGCTCGCGGCGCGAACTGATCGAGCTGCTCGACCGCCTCCGGCTCACCGTGATCGTCGCGACCCATGACCTCGCGCTCGTCGCGGACAGCCTGCCGAGGACAGTGGTGCTGGACGGTGGGCGCGTGATCGCGGACCGCCCGAGCGTGGACGTGCTGAACGACGCCGACCTGCTGTTCGCCCACGGCCTGGAACCGCTGTCGCTGCACGGCCACCCGCACGCGTGACGCGCCCGGCCTCGCCGGTGCGGGGCACGTACCAGGACGGCGCTAGAACAGCAACATCGTCAGGCGGCGACGGTACTCCAGCGTCGTCGGGTCCTCGTCACCAAGGAGCGCGAACACGTCCAGCGCGCGCAGCCGCCCACCGTCCTCCGCATAGGCGCGGTCGAACATGACCACCGCGAGGAAGTGCTCCAGCGCCTCCTCCCAGCGTCCGGACGCAGCCTCCACGCAGCCCAGCGCGTAGTGGCCCGGCACGTCGTCCTCGTCCGCCGCGAGGCGCGCCTCCATCGCCGCTACGTCGACGCCAACGGCGCCGCGCACGAAGCGGAGATAGGCACGCTGAGCGGTCACCTGCGGCGTGGCCCCGGCCCGGTCGAGCAGCGCCTCCGCGCCGTCCAAATCGCCCGCGTGGATCAGGATGCCGGCGAGCCCGGCCACGGCGGCGGCGTTCTCCGGCTCGGCCGCCAGCACCGCCTCGAAACCTGCACGCGCACCGGCGAGGTCGCCCGCGTCCAGCGCCGCCTCCGCCTCCTGCACGAGCCGGCCGGCCTCGGACGGGGCGAGGCGGTCGAAGAAGGCGCGCACGTCCGGCTCCGGCATGGCGCCAAGAAACGAACTGTCCACGCGGCCGCCGCGGAACGCCATCACCGCCGGGATGCTCTGGACCGCGAACGCCTGCGCCACCGCCGGGCTCTCGTCCACGTTCACCTTCACCAGTTGCACCTCCGGGTGCTCGCCGGCGACGCGCTCGATGATCGGGCTCAAGGTCTGGCATGGCCCGCACCAGGTTGCCCAGAAGTCCACGACGATCGGACGCTCGTGCGAGGCGTTGATCACCCGCTCCTCAAACGTCTCGTCTGTCGCCTCGATCACCCCGGTTGATGTCATCCCGACCTCCATCGCATGCGTCACCACCAGCGTAAGGCCCGCCGCTGGCCGGATCGCGCTCGCCCGGAGATGATCGAGGCATGACAGGCATGCTTGCCGGACGCCTCCTCGTCGCCACCCCGATCCTGGACGACCCGAACTTCGCGAGGACGGTCGTCTACATCTGCTTTCACGACGAGAACGGCGCGTTCGGGCTGATCCTGAATCGTGCCGAGGAGGCGCGTGCCTCCGATATCGCACTGGCCTGGGGTGGGTACATCTCGCCGCCGGCGGCGCTGTTCGTCGGGGGGCCGGTGCAGCCGAACTCGATCCTCGGGCTGGGCCGGGTGGCCGAGGGCGCCCCACTCGACTGGTGGACGCCGGTCGCCGAGCGTGTGGGGCTCGTGAACCTGGCCGTGTCGAGCGCGGAGGCGGCGCCACTGATCGAGGCGCTGCGCATCTTCCACGGCTACGCCGGGTGGACACCAGGACAACTGGAAGGCGAGATCTCGCAGGACGCGTGGTTCGTGGTGCATGCTGAGCCCAACGACCCGTTTACCGAGGACCCCGGGACCCTCTGGCAGCGCGTCCTCCGCCGCCAACGCGGCCCCCTGGCCATCTACGGCTCCTACCCGCCCGACCCGACGCTGACCTAGTGGCCGTCCAACTTGCACCCGGCGTCTGGTGGCTGGAGCGCACCCGCGGCTGCAACGCCTACCTGGTGCGCGCCGATGACGGCTCGTTCGCCGTCATCGACCCGGGGTTCAGCGCCAACGCCCGCGCGATCGTCGAGCAGGCGCGCGCGATCGCCTCGGGCGCGCCGGTGGCGCTCGTGCTCCTGACGCACGGGCACGGCGACCATGTGGCGGCGGCGGCGAAGGTCGCGGAGGCACTCGGCGCGCGCATCGCGCTGGGCGAGGGTGACTGCGAGGCCAATGGTGCCGGCGGCTGGCGCGTGGCCCCCGCCCTCCAGCGCCGCGGCCCCCCGTCCGGGCCCGTGCCGGTGCACCTCCCGATCCACGAGCGCAGCGAGGTCGCGCCCGGGATCGAGGCCGTCCCCACGCCGGGCCACACGCGCGGGTCCACCTGCTACATCGCTCGTCGCGCGGGGGTGTCGTTCGTCGGCGACCTCGTCATCTCGCACCACGACGGCCTGGCGCGGTCGCTGGCCGCGGCGAACGTGGACGACGCGGAATACCTGGCGACGCTCGCGCGCTTCGCCTCGGAGGACGCGACCGGCTTCGGACTCGCCGGGCACGGCCACCCGGTGCGCGAGGGGTTCGCGGAGGCGCTGCGCAACCTGGCGGCGCAGCCGCGCGAACGAGGCGGCCTGCGCGTCCGCCTCCGGCGTGCGGCCCGCCTCGCCCGGTTCATGACCTGGATGGTGTTCCCGGACCGGCCCCGACGGCGCTAGGCGTCCGCGATCTCCAGCAGCAGCGGGACGTGGTCGGACGGCTTCGCGCCTTTGCGGAAGTCCCGCGCGATCGCGCACGACCTGAGGCGCGGCGCCAGCGAACGGCTTGCCAGCACGAGGTCAATGCGCAGCCCCAGGTTCTTGTGGAAGTGGCCCATCCGGTAGTCCCACCAGGTGTACTGCACGGCGTCCGGCCACACCTCCCGGTACGCATCGACCAGGTCGCCGGCCTCGAGGAT
>JAUXUW010000305.1 GCA_030684635.1 Dehalococcoidia bacterium | reverse complement strand
GGGCTCGCGCTCAACGCGGGCACGACCTCGAAGTCGTTGATGGCGCCGAACCGCCGGCCCAGTGCGATCACCGCCAGCATGCCCGCGCGGAACGATTCGGGCTTCGTCGCGTCGATCACGAAGGTGGTCTCGCGGACGCCTCGGAGGCCGGCGAAGGGGAACGGCAGGCCACCGAGGTCAGTCCCGCCGCTGGTAGTGGACGCGCTGGGGAGCGAGATCGCGGAGTCATCATGGATGGTGATCCAGAGGCGCTCGGGTGCCGAGGACTCGCAGGGCGCCAGGACGAGGGACTGCGAGTCGTACAGGTTCGCCTGGATCTGGAGTGCATTCGGCCCGACGCGGATCACATCGCCGGGGATGTCCACGCGGTAGGTGGTGCGCCGGAGAGTCTCCTCCTTGAGGCGCACGGTGGCGACGGTCTGGCCGTTCAGGGTGATGATGAGGTTCGAACGCCGGCGGTCGAGGTCTTCCGGGACCGAGACGATCAGCTCGAGCTTGCCGGTGCTGTCGGGAGCCGGGGCCGGTGAAGAGAAGCCGACGCTGGCGGTGCCGGAGCCGCCCCGGAACGTCTGCTCGCCCGTGCCGGCATCGCGGAAGGTGAACACGGCCTGAAACGCGGCTTCCTGCGGCGGGATGATCGCCTCGGTGAGGACGGCCTCCGGACCAGCGAACAGGGCGGACGACTCGGCCAGGGTCAGGGCGTCCACCGCACGCTTGATGGCGGCGTCCGTGTCGCCGGTAACGAGCATCGCCCTCAGGAGGCGGTTCCACGGAGAGACGACCAGGGCGAGGTAGCCGGCGTTCTCTGTCAGGTCGCGGCCGGCCACGGTAAGCGTCCCGTCGGCGGCCCGCGTCGCCGTCGTCCGTGGCAGCGCTTCGCCCAGCAGGGTGTTGCGCTGCGCGTTGCCGATCAGGATCAACTGGCTCTTCGCCAGGTCTGCCCGCGTAATCGTGCCGACCGTGCGGACATTCAGCAGGTCCAGGTCGAACGACACCCGCGTGGCGAGATCGGTGGCCAGCCGGTACGCCGCGGTCATTTCGGTCGAGGTGGGGTTCTCCGGGATGGCGATGATCACGGGGGCAACGATCGGGTATCCCGGCTCAAAGAACGGGTACGGGTAGTCGGCGAGGTTCGGCTCTTCCAGCGCGGGGACCGGCGGGTCCTGGGCGAAGTCGATCTCGAAAAAGGTGCTGCTCAGGACGGTCGCGAAGAGGGCGGCGCTGGCCGGCGACTCGCAGAACAGCCCCGTCGTCATGTTGAAGGTGAACGAGAGCTTGTTAAACGCCGGGAAGATGAGGTCGCGCGGGACCGGGATCTCGTAGGTGCCGCCGCGGATGTTCGTCTCGTCCAGCCGGATCGCCTGGAGCGGGCGGTCGTTGAGTGAGACGGCGACGGCCGAGGAGTCCGGGTTCAGGAGGTTGGAGTGCGTGAGGTCGACGACAATGCGCGATCCATCCGCGAGTTCATAGTCGCCCGAGCCCGAGAAGAAGAAGTCCAGCTGCGCGGAGGCGCCGAATGCGGCGCGGTCGTTGAAGCCCAGGTCTTCCAGCGAGGTGATGCGGCGCGGCGCGTCCTTCGGCGCCTCGTCCGGCGGAGCCTGCTGGGCGGAGACCGGCCCGGCCACCAGGGCACACGCTCCCGCGACTGCCACGAGCAGCCAGCGGCCCCACCGGGCCCTCAGTGGTCGTTCAGCGGGGCTCACTAGCGCTCACCGTAACATCCACCCTGTCTGCGCAGCAGCGGGGCCCGCAGCGGTTTACTGAAGTTCAACCACCCACCGGGCGACGCTGGCGGGCAACCAGCACCGAGGCGTGCGTCTCCTTGAGGATCCGGTCTGAGACACCACCGGCGACCATCCGGATCGCGCGCCCACCCGCCGCGCCCATGACGATGAGGTCAGGGCGCAGGCGCTCGGCGAGCCCGACGATCTCGGCCCCGGCGAGGCCCGCGAGCGGGACACCCTCCACCCGCCCGGGGAGGCTCGCGACAGCCTGCATCTGCTCCGCGAGCCCGGAGGGCGTTCTCCGTCCGATTGTTAGGCGCCGGCGGTGCCCCCATGAGCGAGTGGGCGACGTCCACATACCGCGGCTCGTCCACCGTGGTCACCGTGACGCGGTCGAACGCGGACCGGCAGACGAGGCCGGTGAACGGGAGGGCGCGTCGCGCGGTGGGGGAGCCATCGGTGGGCCAGATCACCGTGCATCCATGACCCCCTCCATCGCTCGGCACCGGCGTATCACGGGGTGCGCCGGGCATATGGGCAAGATGTTTCCGATCGGTTATAGTCCGCACACCTTGTGACAAAAGGCGCAAAGGTGTTCCTACGAGATAGGAGTCGGGGCTGCGTTTTCTCCCTTCGGGGGGCTCTGGTTGCGGTACTATCTGCAATCCCCCTGCGGAAAGGTGAGACGGCGCGCCCCGAAACGAGACTGCAGATGAAGTCGATCGCTCACAGCCGTATCGCCGCCGTGTCGACCGATGGTTTCGCCCGGAGGGTCATCTCATGAGCGCGTCGGGCCTTCCCGCAGCACAGGGACTCTACAACCCGGCGTTTGAGCATGACGCCTGTGGTGTCGGCTTCATTGTGAACCTCAAGGGGAAGCACTCTCACCAGATCGTCCAGGACGGCATCCTGGCGCTGGAGAACCTGAACCACCGAGGCGCGTCCGGCGCGGAGCCGAACACCGGCGACGGCGCCGGCCTGCTGATCCAGGTGCCGGACGCCTTCTTTCGACACGAGTGCGCGAACCTCGGGATCAACCTCCCGGACGCCGGTGAGTACGGCGTGGGCCTGCTCTTCACCCCGAAGGACGAGGCGACCCGCCAGCAGGTGATGACGCTCTTCACGGGCCTGGCCGAGGAAGAGGACCTGCATGTCCTCGGCTGGCGCGATGTGCCAACCGACTCTGCGAAGGCTGACGTGGGCGCGAGCGCGCTCGCCGCCGAGCCGCACATGCTCCACGTGTTCGTCCAGCGCGGCGCCAGCCAGCCGGACCAGGACGCCTTCGAGCGCCGCCTGTACGTGGTGCGGAAGCGGTTCGAGAAGGCGATCGAGCGCTCAGGCATCCGGGAGAGCGAACTCATCTACTTCCCGAGCCTGTCGTCCCGCACGCTCGTCTACAAGGGCATGCTCACGACCAACCAGCTCCGGCAGTACTTCCCGGACCTTTCCGACACACGGGTGGTCAGCGCCCTCGCGATGTTCCACTCGCGGTTCAGCACCAACACCTTCCCGAGCTGGAAGCTGGCCCACCCGTACCGGATGATCTCCCACAACGGCGAGATCAACACGCTGCGCGGCAACCTCACCTGGATGACCGCGCGGGAGGCCCTCTTCGAGTCGTCGCTGTTCCCGGACGTGAACAAGATCGTCCCGGTCGTGGACGAGCACGGCAGCGACACCGCCATCCTGGACAACGCCGTGGAACTGCTGGTGCAGGCCGGCTGGTCCCTGCCGCACGCGATGATGATGCTCATCCCGGAGGCGTGGAGCGGGCACACCACCATGCCGGCCGAGAAGATGGCCTTCTACGAGTACTACAGCACCGTGATGGAGCCGTGGGACGGCCCCGCCTCCGTCGCGTTCACGGACGGCCGCGCCATCGGCGCCGTGCTGGACCGCAACGGTCTCCGCCCCTCCCGCTACATCGTCACCAAGGACGACATCGTGCTGATGGCGTCCGAGGTGGGCGTGCTGCCGATCGACCCGGACCGCATCCTCAGCACCGGCCGCCTGGAGCCGGGCAAGATGTTCCTCGTGGACCTCGAGGAGGGGCGGATCATCGATGACGCCGAGTTGAAGCTCGGCCTCTCGCGCTCCCGCCCGTACGCCGAATGGCTGGCGGAACACGTCCACCCGCTGGAGACGCTGGCGGAGGGCGCCCCCGCGCCGCGCCTGGAGGGGGAGGACCTTCTCACCCAGCAGCAGGCCTTCGGCTACAGCCTGGAGGACCTCAAGTACATTCTCGGCCCCATGGTCACCAACTCGGAGGAGAGCACGGGCTCCATGGGCACGGACACGCCCATCGCCGTCCTCTCCAGCCAGGCCCAGCCGCTCTACAACTACTTCCAGCAGTTGTTCGCGCAGGTGACCAACCCGCCGCTGGACGCGATCCGCGAAGAACTCGTGACCTCCGTGAACACGGTCATCGGTCCGGAGGGCAACCTGCTGGACCAGGGACTGTCCGACATCCAGCTGGTGAAACTGGACAACCCGTTCATCGACAACCAGGAACTGGCGCGGATCAAGGCGCTACAGGATCACCCGGACTTCCGCACGACCGTGCTGCCGATGCTCTTCCGGCCCGCGGACGGCCCGAAGGCGCTGGAGCGCGCGATGGACGCGCTCTTCGAGGCCGCTGACGCGGCGCTCCACGACGGTGCGCGCATCATCGTGATCTCCGACCGAGGCGTGGACCGCGAGCACGCGCCGATCCCGTCGCTCCTCGCGGTGGCGGGTCTCCACAACCACCTCGTGCGGGTGCGGAAGCGCACGCAGGTCGGGCTGGTGGTGGAGTGCGGCGACGCGCGTGAAGTGCACCACTTCGCGCTCCTCATCGGCTACGGCGCCGGCGCGGTGAACCCCTACCTGGCGCTGGACGGCCTGTCCCGGCTGCAGCAGGACGGCTACGTGGACGCCGGCCTCGACGAGCACGAGGCGCACAAGCACTACCTGAAGGCGCTCAAGAAGGGCGTTGTGAAGGTGATGTCCAAGATGGGCATCTCCACGGTGCAGTCCTACCGCGGCGCGCAGATCTTCGAGGCCATCGGCCTCTCGCCCGACTTCATCGACCATTACTTCACGAAGACCGTCTCCCGCATCGGCGGCATCGGCATCGAGGAGGTGGAGCAGGAGTCGCTGGCGCACCACCGTCGCGCGTTCCCGACGCGGGAGGGCGGCCTGGAAGACCTGAACTGGGGCGGCCAGTACCAGTGGCGCCGCGACGGCGAGTACCACCTGTTCAACCCGGACACGGTGTTCCGCCTCCAGCACGCGACCCGCACCGGCCGCGAGGAGATCTTCCGCGAGTACTCGCAACTGGTGGACGACCAGAGCCGCCACCTGGCGACCCTGCGCGGCCTCTTCGAGATCAAGCCCGTGGGCCCCGCGGTCCCGATCGACGAGGTGGAGTCGGCGGAGTCGCTGTTCAAGCGTTTCAAGACCGGCGCCATGTCCTACGGCTCGATCAGCGCGGAGGCGCACGAGACCCTGGCGATCGCGATGAACCGCATCGGCGGGAAGAGCAACACCGGCGAGGGCGGCGAGGACAAGCGACGGTTCACGCCGGACCCGAACGGCGACTCGCGCCGGAGCGCCATCAAGCAGGTGGCCTCGGGCCGCTTCGGCGTGACCAGCGAGTACCTGGTGAACTCGGACGAGATCCAGATCAAGATGGCGCAGGGCGCGAAGCCCGGCGAGGGCGGCCAGTTGCCCGGCCACAAGGTGTACCCGTGGATCGCGGAGACGCGCCACTCCACCCCCGGCGTGCCGCTGATCAGCCCGCCGCCGCACCACGACATCTACTCCATCGAGGACCTCGCGCAGCTGATCCATGACCTGAAGAACGCGAACACGCGAGCCCGTATCAGCGTGAAGTTGGTCGCCGAGGTCGGCGTGGGCACGGTGGCGGCCGGCGTCGCGAAGGCGAAGTCGGACGTGGTGCTCATCAGCGGCCACGATGGCGGCACGGGCGCCAGCCCGCTCACCTCGCTGAAGCACGCCGGCGTGCCGTGGGAACTGGGCCTGGCCGAGACGCAGCAGACGCTGGTCCTCAACGGCCTGCGCGACCGCATCCGTGTGGAGGTGGACGGGCAGCTGAAGACCGCGCGCGACGTGATCATCGGCGCGCTGCTCGGGGCCGAGGAGTTCGGCTTCGCCACCGCCCCGCTGGTGGTCATGGGCTGCGTGATGATGCGCGTCTGTCACCTGGACACCTGTCCCGTCGGCATCGCGACGCAGAACCCCGTGCTGCGCGAGCGGTTCGAGGGCAAGGCGGAGCACGTCGTCAACTTCTTCCGCTTCATTGCGGAGGACATCCGCCGCTACATGGCGGAACTCGGCTTCCGCTCCATGGACGAGATGATCGGCCGCAGCGACCTGCTCGACATGCGCAAGGCCGTGGGCCACTGGAAGGCGCAAGGCCTGGACCTCTCCGCCATCCTCTACCGGCCCGAGGTGGGGCCGGAGGTCGCGACGCGCTGCGTCACCACGCAGGACCACGGCATCGACCAGGCGCTCGACCAGCAGTTGCTGCGCCTCGCCGCACCGGCGCTGGAGCGCGGCGAGGCGGTCCGCCTGGACC
>JAUXUW010000298.1 GCA_030684635.1 Dehalococcoidia bacterium | reverse complement strand
TCCGGGAGGCTCGAGGCTGCCTCCATGGCGTCGCGGTAGGCCTCGGCGGCACGGGCGAGAGAGCCGACGCGCTCCAGCGACTCCGCGAAGGCGAGGTGGAGCGACGGCATGAGGGCGCGGACCGCCTCGGGCGGCGCCTGGCGCGCATGGTCGAGGGCGTCCCGGTTCCAGTGGTGCGAGCCGGCGGGGGTCGGCTGGATGCGCGCGATGTAGTGCGCGGCGACGGCGCGCTCGTACGGGGTCGTGGTGGCCTCCCACGCCTCGCGCAGCAGCGCGCGCTGGCGGTCGCGGTCACCGGCGACCTCCGCTTCGTTCGACTGCATCACCAGGCGGACGACCGGGTTGTCCGGATCGATCCCTGTGGCTCCCATCCCAGCACCGACCCTAACTGACGCCGCTGTTATCCTCAGTACATGCTTGAGCGCGTTGCCGACCTCGACGCCCGCTTCGATGAGCTGAACCGGCTCCTCGCGGATCCTGACGTGCTGGCGGACCACCGCCGCATGCAGGAGATCGCGCGGGAACGCTCCCAGTTGGAGCCGATCATCGCCATCTACCGCGAGTACCTGGCCGCGCGTCAGGGGCTGGAGGAGGCTCGCAGCCTCGCCAACGACCCCGACACCGACGTCCGCGAGATGGCGCACGAGGAGTCCGTCCAGCTGGAGGCCGACATGGTCCGGCTGGAGCAGGACCTGAAGTTTGCGCTCCTCCCGAAGGACCCGGCGGATGACCGCAACGTGATCGTGGAGATCCGTGCCGGCACCGGCGGGGACGAGGCGGGCCTCTTCGCCTCCGACCTCTTCGGCATGTACCAGCGCTACGCGGAGCGCCGCGGCTGGAAGGTCGAGATCATGGACTCCAGCGCCAACGAGGCGGGGGGCTACCGCGAGATCGTCTTCGAGCTGCAGGGCCAGGGCGCCTACTCGCGGCTGAAGTTCGAGTCCGGCGTGCACCGCGTCCAGCGCGTACCCGCGACCGAGCAGCAGGGCCGCATCCACACCTCCACCGCCACGGTCGCCGTCATGCCCGAGGTGGACGAGGTGGACGTGGACATCAACTGGGACGACGTCCGCATCGACATCTACCACTCCGGCGGCGCGGGCGGCCAGAACGTGAACAAAGTCGCCACCGCCGTGCGCATGACGCACAACCCCACGGGGATCGTGGTCATCTGCCAGGACGAGCGCTCCCAGGCGAAGAACCGCGCGAAGGCGGAGGCGCACCTGCGCGCGAAACTCTACACGCTGGAACGCGAGAAGCAGGACGCGGAGCAGTCCGCGCTGCGCAAGAGCCAGGTCGGCTCTGGCGACCGGTCAGAGAAGATCCGCACGTACAACTACCCACAGGACCGCATCACCGACCACCGGATCGGCCTGACGGTGCACGGCATTCCCCGCGTCATGGACGGCGACCTCGACCCGCTCATCGAAGCGGTCAG
>JAUXUW010000296.1 GCA_030684635.1 Dehalococcoidia bacterium | reverse complement strand
GTAACCGCGGCGGCGGCGGCGGTGTCTACGGCGGCGGCGGCTCGCGCGGCGGCAGCCGCTACTAGTTCTGACTAACCCGCTCGTCCGGGCAGCGTCGTAAGACGCATCGGATGGCCCCCGAGCGAATGGAAAGCCCCGGCGCAATGCGCCGGGGCTTTCTTCTTCTCACTCCCGCACCGCCCGAGGTCGTAGGTACCCCCTCGGCCCTGAGGGTGCGGGCTGCTACGGTTGATCCTCACCACACACGAGATCTCGTCAGACATCGCGAGGCGGCACGCCTCGCCGGGAGTCCCCATGGACCAGTCCACCACCGTCACCGCCGATGCCCGGGCCTCTGATACCGGGCGCGTCGAGGGCCCTCGCGCAGAGCGCACCGACCTGCGCAACGTCGCCATCATCGCGCACGTCGACCACGGCAAGACCACCCTGGTGGACGGCATGCTCAAGCAGTCCGGCCACATCGACCAGCGCGTCGAAATGGCCGACCGCGTGATGGACTCCACGGACCTGGAGCGCGAGAAGGGCATCACCATTCTCGCGAAGAACACCGCCGTCACCTACAACGGCGTGAAGATCAACATCATCGACACCCCCGGCCACGCCGACTTCGGTGGCGAGGTCGAGCGCGGACTCACGATGGTGGACGGCGTCCTCCTGCTCGTCGACGCGTCCGAGGGCCCCCTGCCCCAGACCCGCTTCGTCCTCCGCAAGGCGCTCGCCAACCAGCTCCCGGTCATCCTCGTCGTCAACAAGATCGACCGCCCGGACGCCCGCATCGACGAAGTCCTGAACGAGGTCTACGAGCTCTTCCTGGACCTGGACGCGACCGAGGAGCAGTTCGACTTCCCGATCGTCTACTGCAACGCCCGCGCCGGCCAGGCCTCGCTGGACAAGGACGTGCCCGGCACGGACCTGAAGCCGCTCTTCGACCTGCTGCTGCAGCGCATCCCGCCCCCGTCCTTCGAGGAAGGCCACGGCCTGCAGGCGCTGGTCACCAACCTGGACGCCTCCCCCTACCTGGGCCGGCTCGCCATCTGCCGCGTCATGAACGGCACCATCCGCAAGGGCCAGATGGTCTCCTGGTGCCGCCAGGACGGCAGCATCCAGGCCACCCGCGTCACCGAGCTCTACGTCACCGAATCGCTCGAGCGTGTCGAGGCGGCGGAGGCGGGGCCGGGCGAGATCATCGCCGTGGCCGGCATGTCGGAGATCACCATCGGCGAGACGCTGGCGGACCCGGACCAGCCGCGCCCGCTGCCCGTCATCCGCGTGGACGAGCCGAGCCTGTCGATGACCATCGGCATCAACACCTCGCCGCTCGCCGGCCGGGAGGGCAAACTGCTCACCGCCCGCCTGCTGAAGAACCGGCTGGACGCGGAGGTCATCGGCAACGTCTCCATCCGCGTGCTGCCCTCCGACCGCCCGGACGCCTGGATCGTGCAGGGCCGCGGCGAACTGCAGCTCGCCGTGCTCGTCGAGACGCTGCGCCGCGAGGGCTTCGAGCTGACCGTCGGCCGCCCCGAGGTGGTGACGAAGCAGGTCGATGGCAAGACCCACGAGCCGGTCGAGCAGATGACGATCGACGCGCCCGAGGAGTACCTGGGCGTGATCACGCAGGTGATGGCGCTCCGCAAGGGCCAGCTGCAGCGCACCGTGAACCACGGTTCCGGCCGCATCCGCCTGGACTACATCGTCCCGTCACGAGGCCTCATCGGCTTCCACACCGAGTTCCTGACGGAGACGCGCGGCACCGGCCTGGCGCACCACGTCTTCCACGGCTACGAGCCCTGGTACGGCGAGATCCGCACCCGCGCCACCGGCTCCATGGTCGCCGACCGCAGCGGCCCGTCCACCGGCTACGCGATCATGAGCCTGCAGGACCGCGGCTCCCTCTACATCGGCCCTGGCATCGAGGTCTACGAGGGGATGATCGTCGGCGAGAACGCCCGCGCGGACGACATGGACGTGAACATCACGCGTGAGAAGAAGCTCACCAACATGCGCTCGTCCAACTCGGACGCCACCGAGAAGTTGATCCCGCCTCGGGCCTTCTCGCTGGAGCAGGCGCTGGAGATGCTCCGCCAGGACGAATGCCTGGAGGTCACCCCGCACTCGATCCGCCTGCGCAAGGTCATCCTGAACCAGAACGACCGCTCGCGCGCCTCGAAGAAATGACCGAGGCGGTCGCTCGCCGCGACCGGCGGGGGCTGCCGCCGTCTTCGGCGGCGCTCGATACACCACGAAGAGCCCGGCGCATGCCGGGCTCTTCTGCGTTCCGCGCGCGGTGAGCCTGTCGAAACCCGCCGCCGGCCCGCGAGGCCCCGATGAGCCCCCGATCGGCCCGAGGGCGTCCCGAGAGGCTGTTGCGGGCGCGGGGCGCCCGCCCTCACCCCCTACCCCCTCTCCCGGTGGGAGAGGGGGATGCATTGTGATGGGGGTTCCACCCCCATCACGGCGTTACCCCGGGTCGCTCACCGCGACGGGCGAGGGCTGCCGCCGCCTCCGGTGACGCTCGCTGCACACACGAAGAGCCCGGCCTATGCCGGGCTCTTCTGCGTCCACCGCGATGACGCCCCGACGGCCTGAGCATCCCGACACGCCATCGCGGGCGCGGGGTGCCCGCCCTCACCCGCCAGCCGGGTATCCCGGCTACGCCGGGGGCCACCCCCTCTCCCGGTGGGAGAGGGGGATGCC
>JAUXUW010000288.1 GCA_030684635.1 Dehalococcoidia bacterium | reverse complement strand
GCCGGGCGTCGCGGTCACGTCGCCGGTCTGCGGCGAGTCCGTGAAGGTGACGTCGTCGCCGCCGCAGCCGATGAGGGCGGCTCCGGCGAGGCCGGCGCCACCGAGGGCGACGCCGCGGATCACGCCGCGGCGGGAGACGCGACGGCTCCAGTAATGCGAGGTGCGCTCGTGATCGGTCATGGGTGGGTGTTCCTCTCTGTCCGAGGACCGGCCGCAGGGAAACGCCGTCCGAGCCCGGCAGCACATGCCGAGCGCGATGGCGGTGAGACGGGACACCGAGGGCATACGAATGCCCGGGCGGTGGCCGCCTGCGACCAGTCCAGTAATTAGGCGGGTTGCGTCGTTTGCACCCTGGGCCCCTTTGTCTGCCTGCGGGGTTAGCTGACGGGTTCGGACCGGGGGTTCCGGCCCTATCCGCGGCAAGCCGCGGAATTCACCCCATTGGATTGGGTCCCCCGTCTCCCCCGGTGGGGGAGTTCGGCGCTGCTCCACCATTGTTAGGGAGCCAGACGACCCGGGGCAACGCGCCGCGGGGCGCTCTCGGGCGTTCTCGGCCGCATATAGGGAGGAGCCGGACGGAGCCGGGAGACCTGCACCGAGTACTCCCCATCCCGCCCCGGTCGCTGCCTGAAATCAGCCAATGTTGACGGCAGATGCGATCCGATGCCGTCATCGACGACTACCAGTGATGTACGAGGACTATCGGGAGGCCCTGTAACGTAGATGTGACGGCGCGCACTGGCGCCCTCGCTACGCCACTTAATCTCTCGGATGCACTCGAATGCGCCCCCGTCGGTCGTGCGCCGCGAGGGCGACCTTATGGTTCACCCTCGCGGCCTCACTACCGCCCTCAATCGGTGATCAGCCCTGCGGCTTGAGCCACGCGCGGTTCAGGAAGAGCCAGTTGGACGGGTGCGCGGCCACGCCGCCGACCTTGTTCGTCATGCCGATGAACACCGGTAGGAACGAGGTAACGATGCGCGGGACGTCGTCGATCAGGATCTGCTCGATGCGGCCGTAGGCCTCGGTGCGCTCTTCCTGGTCCTTGATGCCGCGGGCCCGGTTGATGAGCGTGTCCAGTTCCGCGTTCTTGTAGTAGGACTCGTTCCACGGCGCGTCGGAGAGGTAGACCAGGCTCAGCGC
>JAUXUW010000287.1 GCA_030684635.1 Dehalococcoidia bacterium | reverse complement strand
GCCGGGCGTCGCGGTCACGTCGCCGGTCTGCGGCGAGTCCGTGAAGGTGACGTCGTCGCCGCCGCAGCCGATGAGGGCGGCTCCGGCGAGGCCGGCGCCACCGAGGGCGACGCCGCGGATCACGCCGCGGCGGGAGACGCGGCGGCTCCAGTAGTGCGATGTGCGCTCGTGATCGGTCATGGGCGGGGTCATTCCTCTCCGCTGCCAGCCAGCGGGACGGGAACAGCAATGCCCGGGAACAGCGCGTTCCGAGCACCCACCAGTAACGACGGACGGACGGGACGGACGGCAGCGGGGAGGCGTTCCAGCACCCGAGGGTCTGGCCTTCCGGGCGCGACCAAGCGCTGCCCTGGATCCCCGTCTCCCCCCGGTCTGAGGCAGTTCGGGATCCTCCACCCCTATCGAACCGCGGACGGCGTACCCGGGGCAACCTCGCTGTCCGGACTCTCGGGCGTTCTCGGCCGCATATAGGGAGGAGCCGGACGGAGCCGAGAGACCCGCACCGAGTACTCCCCATCCCACCTCGGTCGCTGCCTGAAATCGGCCAATCTGGAATCCCGAGGTCGTTCCGCCGCCGTCATCGGGTGCTGCAAGCGATGTACGAGGGCTGTCGGCAGGCCCTGTGACGCAGATGTGACGGCGCGCACTCGGGCCCCTGCTACACCCCTCAATCTCTCTCATTCGCGGTCGCTCGCCGCGACGGGCAGGGGCTGCCGCCGTTGCTGGCGGGAGGCTCGAGGGCGGGAGCGATGCCCGCTCCGGGCGCGAAGCGCCCGATGCGGCCCCACTCGTCGCCTCGACCCCCTCGATGAGCGGATCCGCGGCGGCCGCGAGCACGCACAGAGGGGGACGCTCTCGCGCCCCCCTCCTGTGATTGCCGCTGTCCCGCTCGACGCCGCTCGACCCGCCGCAGACGACGGCGGCAGCCCCCGGCGGTCGCGCCGAGCGACCGACTAGGCGCCGGTGCGGAGCAGATCGCCGGACGGCGGCTCCAGGCCCTTGAAGATCGACTTCGGGGCCAGGTCGAACAGCCGGTCCACGTCCCACGGGCCGTCGTTGTAGATTTCCCGCTCGATCTCCATGTCGCTGTAGAGGCTCACGCGGTACCCCGAAGCACCGATGGTGCGGCCGGACACGTTCGCCGCCTCGTCAGAGCACAGGTACACCACGATCGGCGCCACGTTCTCCGGGTCACGCTCGCTCCCGGCGGCGCGGGCGCTCTCCGCGTTGCCGGAACGCGTCGCGTCCGCGTTCGCCCGGCCTCGGTCCGTCATGCGCGTCGCCGCGCCCGGCGCGATCGCGTTCGAGGTCACCCCGTAGCGGCCGAGGGCGTTCGCGCACGACTTCGTGAAGCCGATCAGGCCGGCCTTCGCCGCCGCGTAGTTCGGCTGGCCCGGCGAGCCGTTGATGCCGGCGGTGGAGGTGAAGTTGATCAGCCGCCCGCCACGACGCTCCGAGCGCCAGTGGATGGAGGCGAAGTGCGTCGTGTTGTACGTGCCCTTCAGGTGCACGCGGATCACCGCGTCCCACTCCTCCTCCGTCATGTTGAAGATCATGCGCTCGCGGAGGATGCCCGCGACGTTCACGAGGATGTCCAGGTGGCCCCAGGTGTTGATCGCCTGGCCCACCAGCGCCTCGGCGGCGCGGTGGTCGGAGACGTCCGCGTAGTTCGCCTCCGCGATGCCGCCGCGCTGCTTGATCTCGTAGACCACGTCGTCGGCGGGGGTGGTATCGGCGCCGGTGCCCTCCACGTTGCCGCCGAAGTCATTGACGATGACGCGCGCGCCCTGCCCGGCCAGCGCGAGGGCGATCCCCCGCCCGATGCCGCGTCCGCCGCCGGTCACAATCGCCGTCTTGCCATCCAGGTGGTTCGGCATCAGCCGTCTCCTCTTCCCCGTCGATCACCCTCGGGCAGTCCGCCCGCGGGCGGGATGATAACAGCCGTGGTCAGCCTTGCCCCGCCCGCTGGAGGTTGAGCGCGAGGAGCGCCGCCAGCATCGGCTCCTCCTCGATCTCTTCCGGCCAGCCGTAGGCGGCGAGGACGGCGCGGTCGAGGTCGGCGTGGAGGTTCGCGAGCCACGTGGGGCGGGCGTTGTAGAGGTTCGTGAGGGTGCGCTTCGCGAGTTCCTTGGCGGCATCCTCGTCCACCGGGATCAGCCGTGGCGGGAGCGAGGGCACCACGTCCGGCTCCTCCCGCACGAGTTCGGGCGGGTTCAGCCAGCGCGACCGCGCCTCATCCAGCGCCTGCGCCGCGGCACCGATGGCGTCCCGGTGCGCGGCCTGCTCCGGCGTCAGGGCGGAGTCGGGCGTGTTCAGCGGCCACGGGAACGGGAACGTCTCGAACGTGGAGGTCGGCGTGTAGCGCGGATCGTTGCCCTTACCGAGCCACGTCCCCATCCGCAGCGACCACACCTCATGCGCCCGCGAATGCAACACCCCGAAGAAGTAATCATCCGCTCTACTGAAAACAAGCAGAGCATGATCAGGCAGTACACGTCCAGAGAGCCAAACGAATAC
>JAUXUW010000282.1 GCA_030684635.1 Dehalococcoidia bacterium | reverse complement strand
GTGGGCGATGCCGGCGGCCAACGGTCCTGCGCCTGTGGGCCTGCGCTCGACGGGCGACCCGGCCATGAACCTGCCGTGGACGCACGCCGGGCTGCCCGCGATCACGATCCCGACCGGCTCCGTGGAGGCCATGCCCCTCGGCCTGCAACTCGCGGGTCGCTTCGGTGGCGACGAGGCGCTGGTCGAGGTCGCAGCCCGCCTGGAAACGCTGCTCGCCGGGGACTGACACTCCGCCGTTCGTGTTCGTGCGTGCCTCGCCCATCGTCATCCGCGGAGGGTGCGATGACGACGACGGACCTGACAAACCGCTACCACCTCGACTCGTATATGGAGGGCGGCCCGGCGCGCTGGACGCTGGACCGCGGGCGGCTACCCGTCCGCGCGGTGATCCTCCACCACACTGGCGGTTGGTACGGCCGTCCGCTCGACGCGTCCGCGACGGTCGCGGAAGAGATCGCTCAGGTCGACGCGCTGGCACGCGACCACCAGGCGCGCTTCGGGATCGGGCCGGGCTACCACTACCTCGCATTCCCCTCGGGGCGGTTGTACGCCGTGGGGAAGTGGGGGACGCAGCGTGCGCACACGATGGGGCGCGACCCGGCTACCGGCGAGCGGTGGAACGTGCAGGCGGTCGGCGTGTGTGCATTCGGCAACTTCGAGGCCGAGCTGCCGGTCGCGGGCACCGTGGCCGCCGTCCGGGCCGCCCTCGGCGAGGTGGACCGGATCGCCGGCCGTGTCCTCCCGGTGATCCCTCACGGCGAAACGCCGTCGGCGGATGCGAGCGGGCGAGGCTTCGCGCAGGCGACCGCCTGTCCCGGCGCCCTCCTGCGAGCGACCCTCGTGCGAGGGGATGAGAGCGCCGTGCACGCGGACCTCGATGCGGTGCGTCGGGGGGTGCGCGCCGCGCAGGACCGGCTGGCGGAGGCGGCGGCGCTGCTGGAGGCGCTTCGGTAGCCCTGCCGCCTATGATGCGCCCATGTCAGACCATCCCCCGATCCCCGGCGGGCCGGACGAGATCACGGCCGCGTGGCTCACGACCGCGCTTCGCGAGTGGGGCGTGCTGACAGAGCGGTCGCGGGTCTTCGCCGTCCTGGTCGAGGCGCTCACGGAGCGCGCCGGGGTGAACGGCCAGACGTTCCGCCTGCGGCTGAAGTACCAGGGCGAGCAGGGCCCGGCGACGATGGTCGCTAAACTCCCCGCCTCCCACCCCTCCGCGCGTGGCGTCGCCGCGTTCCAGCACTGGTACGAGCGCGAGACGCGCTTCTACCTGGAACTGGCGCCCGACAGCCCGCTGCGCGTGCCGGAGCCGTACTTCGCCGCCTTCGAGGGCGAGCGGACACTCCTGCTCCTGGAAGACCTCGGGCGGCTTCGCCAGGTCGACCAGGTCGCCGGTTGCATGGTTGCGGAGGCGGAAGCCGCGCTGGACGCGGCCGCCGGCATGCACGCCCGCTGGTGGGGAGACGAGGTCATCGTCGACCACCCGTGGCTGCCGCTCACCACGGTGGGCCTCGATCGCGCCCGTCCCGTGCACGGCGCCTTCCGACGCGCCTGGGAGGCCGTGCGCGACCGCGTGGCGCAGGAGGCCCACCCGGTGCTCGACCGCGCGGTCGAGGCGTACCCGGCGCTCCTCGAACGGATCTCGGAGGGCCCGCTCACCCTGCTCCACGGCGACTACCGGCTGGACAACGTCTTCTTTGACGGCTCGGAGGGCCAGCCGGGCGTGGTCGCCTTTGACTGGCAGTTCGCCTGCCGCGGCCGCGGCACATACGACATCGCTTACTTCCTCGGGCTGGACCTGGAGCCCTCGCTCCGGCGGGAGCACGAGGACGCCCTGCTCCTCCGCTACTACGAACGCCTGCGCGAGGAGGGCGTCACCGGCTACACGCTGGACGCCTGTCACCGCGACTACGCCACGTCGCTCCTGCTTTCGTTCGCCGTGTTCGCGATCGGCGCCGCCGGTCCGCCCGCGAGTGAGCGCATGGGCGTGGTGCACGAGGTGGGGCTGGAACGCCTGGCCGCGGCGATCGCGGAGCGCGACCCCGGCATCTTCGGCCTCTAGCACCCTCGGCGAGCGGGCGTTGCTCGCTTCGGGCCTTCACGCCTGTGATAGCCTGTGGATATCTCCCCGGCGTGGAGCACCGTGCCATGGCTGCACTCACCGGTATGCGCGTCCTGGACATGACGCAGTACGAGGCTGGGACCTCCTGTACCCAGTACCTCGCGTGGCTGGGCGCGGATGTCGTGAAAGTCGAAGGCCCCTCCGGTGACCCCGGCCGGAACACCGGCAGAGGGCTGGACGGCCACCCCGGCGATCCTCAGTACTTTATGAACTACAACGGCAACAAGCGCTCGGTCGTCCTCGACCTGAAGAGCGAGCACGGCCGCGAGGTATTCCTGCGGCTGATCCCGCACTTCGATGCGTTCGTGGAGAACTACGGCCCCGGCGTGATCGAATCGCTGGGCCTGACGCCTGACATCCTCTGCGCCCTCAACCCCCGGCTGATTTACGCCCGCATCAAGGGGTTCGGCCTGAGCGGGCCCTACCGCGACTACAAGGTCTACGACTGGGTCGCGCAGGCGGCCGCCGGCACCTTCTCCACGACCGGCGACGAGGACGGACCGCCGCAGGTCATTGGCCCGACGATGGGTGACTCCGGCACCGGCATTCAGGCCGCTCTGGGCATTACTGCCGCCTTTGTGGAGCAGCAGCGCACCGGCCTCGGGCAGGTGATCGAGGTCTCCATGCAGGAGGCCGCGACGATGTTCCTGCGCACTCTGGACCTGCCGGCCTGGGGCAAGGAGCCGGCGGGCCGGCACGGCCCCACACGCGGACGCACCGGCGGCGGGCTCTACCGCTCCCGCGGCGGCGGCCCCAACGACTACGTCTTCATCTTCCCGGCCACCACGAGGATGTTCGACGCGATGTGCGCGGCGATGGGGCGCGAGGACCTGCTGACCGACCAGCGCTTCGCCACGCCCGCCGCGCGTGCGACCCACCTGGAGGAGCTGCGCCGTGAGATCGAGGCGTGGACGCTCGCCCGTACCAAGCAGGAGGCGATGCACATCCTGGCTGGTGCGGGGGTGCCCTGCTCCTACGTCTTCGACACGCTGGACCTGTTCACGGATGAGCACCTGCGAGCGCGCGGCTTCATCCACGAGGTGGAGCACCCAGTGAACGGCACTGTGAAACTGATGGGCCAGCCACTGCGGATGCGGGGCGCCGTGCCGCAGGGGCGCGCGCCGCTCCTCGGTGAGCACACGGACGAGGTGCTGGAGGAGGTCCTGGGGCTGACGGCCGGGGAGATCGACCGGCTGCACGCAGCCGGCATCTCAGGGAAGGTGCCCGCCTGACCTCGAACGCCTCGTTCGCGGTGGCCGCACGCGGCTGCCTCCGCTAGTCTGCGCGGCGAGTACCGCCGAACGCGGGCCACGGGAGGGATCGCTGCATGCCGCTGGTTCTTGGGGTCACCGGTTCCATCGCCACCGGAAAGAGTTACCTGTGCACCTACCTGGTGGAGAAGTACGGCGCGATCCACGCGGACGCCGACAAGGTCGTCCACCGTATGTACGACCCGGGCAAGCCGGGCTTCGACCGCATCGTCGCTGAGTTCGGTGAGGAGGTGATCGGTGCGGACGGGTACATCGACCGCAAGCTGATCGGGTCGAAGGTGTTCGGCAACCAGGAGCGCATGAGCGCCCTTACGAGGGCGATCGGCGACATCGCCGGCGAGATGCACCACGTCATCAACACCTGGCGCGCCGAACTCGGTCCGGACCAGATCGCGATCCTCGAGGCCGTGAACCTGATGGAGGCCGGGTACTCCGAGTGGTGCGACGCCACCTGGCTGGTGGGCGCGGACTACGAGGTGGCGCTGCCCCGGCTCATGACGCGTAACAACTTCTCGGAGGCGGAGGCACGCCAGCGCCTGGACGCGGCCCGGACGTGGCAGCAGCGCGAGCCGGCCTCCGACCGGCTGTTCATGAACAACACGACGCTCGCCGACCTGGAGCAGTCCGTCGACCGCTCGATCGCGGAGACGCTCGCCATGTTCAAGGCGGGCACTCTGCCCCGCAGCCGCTGGCACGCGTGGTGGGAGGCCACCCGCGAGGAGCGCGAGGCGGCCCGGCGCGCCCGGGAGGCGAAGGCCGCGCAGGACGCCCAGAAGCAGCAGGGATAGCGAGCCTCGCCGGTGCGGGTTGCCTCGAACCGGCTCCGCGCTATGATCGAGGCCGTGCGGAAGTAGCTCAGTGGCAGAGCGCCTCCTTGCCAAGGAGGAGGTCGCGAGTTCGACCCTCGTCTTCCGCTCCATCGCACGAACGACGGCCCGCCGGAAGGCGGGCCGTTTCGTTGCCCGCTGCGGTCAATTCAGACGGTGCACCAGCCCCTCCAGGTACGCCTCGACGCGGGGGCGAAGGACGTCGTTCGTGAGGTCGATCCGCCCGGCATCGTTCCACTGGCCGGACGCGGGCGGACTGGTATCCAGCGCGTCGAGGAGATCCCAGTACGGGTGCTGGCTCACGCCCGCGACACTCTCGTACGCCTCCCGGAACTCCTCGGCGGCGGCGATGCCGAAGAGTGCACTGAGGTTCACCCGACAGTGTGCGACGTCATTCCCGGGTGGGCCGTTGCATGCGTTCACCCAGTCCGTCACCCCGCTGAGCCGGCCGTAGCGCCAGAGCGTGTTCGCGGGGTGGTAGTCGCGATGAATGAGCGTGGGTGTGACGTCAGGCGGCGGCGCCGAGGCCAGCTCGTTCGCCCGCAGCCAGAGGTCCGGACGCCTGGACCACGCAGGCACCTCGAACGGTCGGGAACGGAACCACGGCCGGTAGACGGGAAGACCCTCGACGGTGCCGAGGGCGTGCAGCGCCGGCAAGAACGACGCGAGCTGGCGGAGGTAATCGGACAGGTCACGCGGCTGGAGTTCGATACGTCCGGGCACGCGCGTCATGAGGACAGCCGGGACGTCGCACTCGCTACCCGTCACATCGGCCGCGAGACACTCCGGCACCGGCAGTCCGCTGCGCCGGAGTGCGCCCAGCACGCGCGCTTCCCGCTCGGCTACGTCCGGCTCTTCGGCCAACCACTCCGTCCGGACGAAGCGCCGGAGGACGACGGCCTCCAGGCCGCGCGGTGCTCCGCTCACGCCCAGGAGGTGGACCGCTGCGGACGTTCCACCGCGGAGCCGCCGGACGGAGGTGACGCGGGTGCCTGCGCCCAGCGCGCGCTCCACCCACGCCAGCGCCTCGGGCGGTGGGCGGCGGCGCAGGTGGGGTGGGGGCGTGGCCATCGGGTGGAGTCTAGCGGCGACCGCGGCCTGATCGCCTATCCTCGGTGGGCCGGTCGTATCCGGCAGTCAGGAAACGATCAGGGCAGCAACGGACGGCGCAGACGGTGGAACACGACCTCTTGATCGAGTTCACCGCCCTGCTGGTGCTGGCTGCTGCGGCGGGCGCCATCGGCACGCTGCTCCGGCAGCCGTTGATCGTTTCGTTCCTCGCGGTCGGTATCGCCGCCGGCCCGGCAGGCTTCAACCTGCTCAGCGAGAACGGCGCCTGGGAACTGCTCTCCACTGTTGGTATCGCCCTGCTGTTGTTTGTCG
Organism: Dehalococcoidia bacterium; assembly: GCA_030684635.1. Lineage (GTDB taxonomy): Bacteria > Chloroflexota > Dehalococcoidia > UBA2979 > UBA2979 > W-Chloroflexi-9. The sequence goes on along the minus strand of JAUXUW010000282.1, from coordinate 13,919 downwards.
TCGGGCTGCGGCTCGACACGGATGAGATCCGTGCGACCGGCCTCGTCGCGCTGATCACGGGGCTCGGGCAGGTGCTGTTCACCTCCGTGGTGGGATTCGGGCTCACGCTGCTGCTGGGCTTCGGCGTGACGCCCGCGATCTACGTGGCGATCGCGCTGACCTTCTCCAGCACGATCATCATCGTGAAACTGCTGTCCGATAAGCGGGAGATCGATTCCCTGCACGGGCGCATCGCCGTCGGGTTCCTGATCGTGCAGGACATCGTGGTGGTGCTGGTGATGATCGGCATCTCCGCGTTCGGCACGGGGGGCGGGGCGGATCCGGTGCGGGAGGCGCTGGAGATCACCGCGAAGGGTCTGGCCTTCGTGGGCGGCATCTTCTTCGCGATGCGGTTCGTGATCCCGGTCGTGTTCCGGACGCTGGGACGCTCACCGGAGCTCCTGGTCCTCGGCGCCATCGCATGGGCGATGATGCTGGCCGTCGGCGGCGAGGAACTCGGGTTCAGCCGGGAGGTCGGCGCCTTCCTCGCCGGCGTGTCGCTCGCCTCCACGCCGTTCCGTGACGCGTTGGGCGGGCGGCTGATGAGCCTGCGCGACTTCCTGCTGGTGTTCTTCTTCGTGGTGCTGGGTGCCGGGCTCGATCTCTCCCTCCTGGGCGAGCAGGTGGTGCCGGCGCTGGTCCTGTCCGTCTTCGTGCTGGTCGGCAACCCGCTGATCGTGATGATCATCATGGGGGTGATGGGCTACCGGAAGCGCACCGGCTTCCTGTCCGGACTGGCGGTCGCGCAGATCAGCGAGTTCTCGCTGATCCTCGGCGCGCTCGGCGTGTCGGTCGGGCACATCGAGCAGGACACGCTGGGCTTGATCACGCTGGTCGGGATCATCACGATCACACTCTCGACGTACCTGATCATCTACTCCCACCAGATCTACGACCGCATCCAGCACCTGCTGTCCATCTTCGAGCGCCGCGTCGCGTTCGCGGAGGAGTCCGCGCAGGTCGCCGACGCGCGCATCGACTTCGTCGTGATCGGCCTCGGCCGGTTCGGCGGCGCGATCACGCAACAGTTGCTGGACCAGGGCTATCGCGTCGAGGGGATCGACTTCGATCCGGAGGTGGTCCGCACCTGGTCGAAACGCGGCCTGGCGGCGTACTACGGTGATGTCGACGACCCGGAGATGGGTTCGATGATCCCGACGCATGCGCACTGGGTCGTCTCCACGCTTCCGCAGCCTGACCTGGGCATGCACCTGCTCCACACGCTCCACGTCCGAGGCTTCGGCGGGCGCGTCGCGCTGACCGCGCACAGCATGACGGCGGCGCAGACGCTCTACCACGCGGGGGCGAACCTGGTGCTGCTGCCGTTCCTGGACGCGGCCACACAGGTGGTCACCTACCTGACCCACCCGGAGACGCAGCACCCGGCGCTGCCCGACCTTCCGGACGGCGACGAAGACACCTCGCTGGAGGGCTAGCCGCCTCGCACGCTACGATCAGGGCGCATCGCTGCCGGGGTGGCGAAATGGCAGACGCAGCGCACTCAAAATGCGCCGGGTAACTCCCGTGCGGGTTCGAGTCCCGCCCCCGGTACCAGCCGACCACTTCGCCCGCTGGCGCGCCCGCCGGCGCCCCCACCGAGGTGCCCCGCATGACCACCGTTGGCGACACGGAGGTGGGCGGTTGGCGCGCCTGTGATGCCTGCGGCGAGGCGATCACCTCCCCTGACGAGGCGGCACTCACCGTCCCCCCCGAACTGATCGAGGAGCGCCGCGCAGGCATCGCCGAGCGTACACGCGCCCTCGCGGCCGGCGAGGAGGCCGCGCGCGTCTCCACCGGCCTGATCCCGTGGGACTGGGGCCACCGCGCGTGCTTCCCGCCTCGGGACGAGGCGTACTTCGTGGAGGGCGCACGCATCGCGACGATGCCGGGCATGCTGGCGCAGACGCTGGCGCTGATGGACCGCGAGTGGTTCATGGAGACGGCGTGGGAGGACGCGGTGCGGCGCTTCTACCGCATCCCCTTCGAGTAGCGCGGCGCTCGCCGACTACGGCTTGCCGATACCCGCGCCCCCGGCGATGTTCGTGTAGCCCGAGATGAAGTTCTCGACGCCGTGCGCCTCCGGGTCGAACGACTGCCGCTCCACGGTGCCCAGGTCGTTGCACAGCACGTGCAGCGACACGGAAGGCGTATCAGACACCGTCACCACCTGGTGGATGTCCTCGTCCGGGTGCTTGAGCCAGGTCAACTCGCCGAGGCGGATCGGGTCGGCAGAGAGCAGTTCCAGTTCCGCGTACCCCTCGCGGTCGCCGCGGTCACGTCGGACGTACTTCCGCTCCACCTGCGCGCCCTGCACCAGGCCGACCCAGCCGTCCGTGAGGTGGTTGTGGACGCGGGTCATGGAGCCGGCCGGCACCACCATCGAGAAGATGCAGAGGTCCGGGTCCTGCGAGCGGTAGACCGCCCATGAGGCGGTGGTGTCCGGGACGGGCTGCCGGAACGCCTCCGTGATCCACGAGGGGTCGTACAGCAGCGCCTCGGTCGGCGCCTTCAGCGCGTCCAGGAGGCCTGGCTTGCCGCGCTCCCGCGCAACGATGTTGCGGAAGTCCTCGACGAACCGGCGCAGCACGGGTTCCACGGGCTCGATGTAGTAGGCGTCCGACACGGTGAACCTCCGGGGCTGCGCGGCGCGCTCCAGGGCGCGACGGGGCAAGGGTAGCGCGCGCATGGCAGGGTTGAGATGCTGAGGGCCCGCTGGCGGATGGTGTAGCGGTAGCACAGGGGACTTTGGATCCCTTAGCCCAGGTTCGAATCCTGGTCCGCCAGCCAGTGACACTCTTGCCCGAGCCGGGCGGAGGCGTCACACTTCTGAAGTTCCGTTCCCCGATAGCTCAACGGTAGAGCAAACGACTGTTAATCGTTAGGTTCGTGGTTCGAATCCACGTCGGGGAGCCAACCCAATCGCCCGATCCGTCGCTTAACGTCTGGGCCGTCTGGCGACGGCACCCCGGCATAGATCTCCAGCGTGATCTGCCGCTCTCCTACCCGATGCTCCGCAGCAACAGAGCATTCCCAGCGTTCGTGCGGCGGAGATACTCGTACCTGCGACACTTCCTACATCGTCGGCGGGCGTGGCCGCGACGAGATCGATGGTGGTCCAGGGTACGATATCTGCATCACGAACGGGCGAACCGAGGTCAAGCGCTGCGAGGTGGTCATCCTCAGTGCAGCCGAGTAGTAGACTCCCATCCCACGTCGTCGGCATTTGGGAACAGACTGCGGGCGTCAGTCCTCCGATGAAGCGCGCCGCATCTGGAGGATGATCCCCTTCGGCGCGACCTCTCCACTCTGGATGACGTCCAGGAAGGCGGCCACGGCCGCCGCGTCCCACTGCGTTCCCGCGCCGTCGCGGAGGATGCTGATCGCCTCGTCGTGTGAGCGAGGCCCAGCGCGATACGGGCGCTCCTCCGTCATGGCGTCGTAGGCGTCCGCCACGGCGATGATGCGCGACCAGAGGGGGATCGCGGTCCCTGACAGGCCGTCCGGGTAACCACCGCCGTCCCATCGTTCATGGTGGTGACGGATCGCCTCCGCGAGCTGCTCCGGAATGTCGCGCATCCTCCCCGCGATCTCTGCTCCACGGCTGGCATGCAACTGCATGTGCGTGAGCTCGATCGGCTGTAGGGCTCCCGGCTTCAGGTAGATCGCGTCCGGGATCACGATCTTGCCCAGGTCGTGGATCTGGCCGGCGAACGCCAGCAGGTCCAGATCTTCCCCGCTGATCCCCATACGCACGCCGATCTGGCGGGCATACCGCCCCACACGGTCGCCATGGTGACGCAGGAACGGGTATCGGGACTCGACGGCCTCCGAGATGCTGGTCAGCAGTTCACGGCCGGCGATCTCACGCCGGTGCTCGTACGCCGCAACCTCTGCTTGAAGTGTTTCCAGTTCGGCCCCGGCCCGGGAGGCCCACTCGTGCAGGGCGTCCACCTCATCCTGTGCGAAGAGGTTACCGGCGTGCAGCCGCTCTCCGTCGATGCGCCCGTAGGCGCTGCGGATCCGACGCAGCAGCAGAACGTCCAGCGACAGCATGGCACCCACAGCCACCATGATGACCGCGGCGATCTGCCACCGGTAGCGACGGAGTTCGGCGTTCGCCACCGCGAATACGTCAGTCGCGGGAAGGCCGACGGCCACGATGTAGCCGGTACCCCCGACCGGACGGCAATCCCAGACGACCCCGTCCTCGATCAAGACCTCGCAGTTGCCGGCAGTGGCGGCAGCCGTTTTGAGTGGTTCCAGGACGCTGGCGGGCAGCGAGGGAGATGCGTCCGAGGCGACTCCAACCTCATGCGTGGCGCCGGTGGGGCTCACCAGGATGGCGCGGGCAGCACGCGGCAACGGTTGCTGGCTCCGCAGCATCTCGCCCGTGTCCATCGAGAGCGTGGCAACGCCAACGATCGCACCTCCGACCCGCAATGGATGCGCGACGGCGATGGACGACCGTCCGGTCAGGGTGCTGACGACGGGGCCATCGACCTGGTCCAGGCCGGTACCCATGGCGGCCTGGAAGTAGGTCCGCCCGCGGATCACCTCCGGCTGATCACGCGCCTCTGGAATCGTGCTGCATAGCAGGTTCCCGGTGGTGCTGAAGACGCTGAAGCGCCGGTACAGGGAGCGGACCGCTTCCTGCGCGATCGCCGGGCACAGGTCGCTCGCCGCTGTCCCGGAGGCCAGCAGAATGTCTGTCGCGGATAAGGCGGTCTGTAAGGCCACGAGCTGGGCGTTAGCGCTGGCGGCGATGTCGGCTGCGGCTGCTTCAACCTGGACGGCAGCCAACTCCCGACTCCGCTCCTCGGCGCCCAGGTTCATCAGCCACAGGGCCAGGACGACGCCGCCGGCGCCGGCGATCAGCAGGAAATGCACGCGCGCCCGAAGCGGCGAGTTAAGCGCCGCCGTGAGCCTGCGCAGCAGGCTCGGTTGAGGTGTGAGGTCAGGCGACGCTAAGTTCATCCCAACACCGTCGTTTCGGCTGACTTATACCACATCCGGTATCCATCAACCTCGTACACCCGTTCTGTTCACCAAGTCACGCAGTACGGACACCCGGTATCGGAGCGCTGAGGGGCCACGGTGTTCAATGCGTTCCGCGTCGTCCGGACATATCCGCCGGGCGCGTCCAGTGCTTGCCGAAGCCGGGGCCATTGCCGAGCTGTTCTGTCGACCCGTGAACCGCACGATGCGCGAGGTGGGGACAACGAGGAAGGGGGTGGGCAATCGCCCACCCCCTTCCTTCATCGATAGCCGTGCGCCTCGGGCGTTACCGGAGCGCGACCCCAATCGAGTGGGTCATACCGTCGTCGAGCAGGACCGAGATGGTCAGCGGCCCGGCCGGCATGCCCTTCGTGCGGAGGTTGAAGATGTACTGCCCGGCCGAGGCGTCATAACGCGCCGTGCCCTGCAGCACGCCGTTCGCGTACACCTGAGCCGTGGCGGTGCCGATGCTGGCGCCCGAGGCATCAGCCAGGCAGAACTTCACCGGGACGGTGGAGCCGATCTTGAACACCTGGACCGGTGACAGGAGCGGCTGCTTGAACCCGCAGAAGTCGTATGCCGCCAGATAGGCGGCAGAGGTTGTGGCGGCGGTGTTGCCGGCCAGGTCCTCCGCCCCCGCGCACTCCACGGTGACCGTGCCGACGGGGCCACCGGAGACTGACAGGACCGCCTCGCTGGCGACGCCGGAGAGGCCGTCGGAGGTCTCACAACCCGCCGCAGGCACCCCGCCCACGCCATAGGTTGCACCGTCCGACACGCCCGTGACCGTGACGACCGGGGCGGTGGCGTCACGCTTCAGCGTCACACTCCCACTCGCGGTGCCACCACCGGAGGTGGCAGTGCAGGTGAAGGTGACCGAGGCGGTGTCCACGGTCACCGTCGTCGCGTCACAGCCCTCGGTGGAGGTGACGTCGGACTCCGCGTCCGTCACCGTCCATGACACCTGGACGTCGCTCACGTACCAGTCGTTGTCCCCCAGCGTGCCAGTCACCTCGGGGGTGACGTCCGGCGGGGTCGTGTCCGCCGGCGTCGGCGGGACGATGACCGGCGGCTCGTTGCCCTGGACCGTCAGGTCCGCGCGGAAGTTGAAGCCGGCGAGCCCGCCCCAGTCTTCCACCACCACGAGCATTTCGTTCTGACCGGCCTGCAGGGCGGACTGCAGCGCTGCGGTGCGGACGCCGGGAACACCCGGGGCAGACGGCGGCAACGGGGTCGCACCCTTGCCGGGGCCGCCCACGAGGCGATCCGTCACCTGCGTGCCGTTGATGTAGTAGGTCCCGGCGTTATCAGAGTTGATCCAGAACGTGATGTTCGGATTCACGGAACCCGACGGGATCGTGAACCGGACGCGGAACGCGACCACAGTGCCAGCGGCATTGCCGCATTCGGCAGAGGCGTTCGTCGGGCCGCAGTTGACCCAGCTGTTGGTGCCGGGAACGAGGCCCCAGGGGTGACCACCGACCAGGTAGGCCGGTTCCCAGACTGGGTTCGAGTCACCGGTGAAGTGCCACGCCCCGGTCGTCGAGATGCCCGCGTCCCACGCCACGACGTCGTCCGACCAGTCGGTCGAGGCATCCACGCTGCCCGGCGTGCCGTTGCCGCCGAGGATCGACAGCGTCTGCGTCGGCAGCGGAGGCGCCGGCGGCACGACGGTGCCATTCAGAGAGATCTGCGCGAACTGGAGGTTGTTGCCGGTCGCGCAGTCGTCCATCTGCGTGATGACGACGCGGTTCACCTCGCCCGCGACCATCGCGGTCGAGAGGTCCGTCGTGGACTGCGACCCGCCGAGGTAGATGTAACTACCGGCAAAGGTGAACCCGCCCGGGTTCGCGGAGTTGTAGATAGCCACGCGGGCGCCATCGTCGGCGCCGCTCATGTTCACGCTGAACTGCGAGATCGTCGTCCCCTCGGGGATGCTGACGAGGCTCTGGAAGAACGTGAAGTCCGCCGATGCGAGGCAGGCGTAGATGCCCCCCAGGCGGGAGGGCTGGCTCATGCCGATGGTGTCGGCGTTCGGGCAGAGGCTGTTGCCGGGCCCGCACTCAGACCAGCTCGCGTCGTTCTCGGCCGGGACCGCCCCGGGGATGTAACTATAGAACCCGATGTTTCCGTGGTTCGGGAACGCCGCCGTCTGCACCGGCGAGTACGGACGGGCGACTTCCCATCCGGTGCGTCCCAGCGTCGCAGGCCCCGCCGCGTCCGCCGCGGACGGAGTTGACGCCAGCAGGAGTACCGCAACGGCGAGGATCGCCGCCGCGCTGCCTAACCGCAGCCACGCACTACGCGCATCCGAAAACAGTCCGAGTCTCAAGATCAGCCGCCCTTTCAGGAGAAAGCCCCTCGCCTTCTCGTGCGGGAGTATAGGCGGCACCGCCGGAGTGCACCTCAACAGGACGCGCCGCCCGCGCACGGTGACGCCACGCAACCTTCCTCTCCGGCCTCCTGTACGGCGCGCGGATCACCCTGGGGACGGGGGCCACGGCGATCGCAATCGCGATGCCGATCGGCGCCCTCCTCGGAGCGTGTTCAGGCGCCTCGCAGAACTTCAGGGTTGGAAGACGGAGCCCGCCTTTCACCCAGTCTCTACCGTCGCGGGACGTTCTTCCCCTTGCGCGGTCGTCAGGTTCACGCATGATCATTTCGAGTCGAGGTCAGAATCGGGCGAAGGAGGATCAAGTTGAAGAAGTACCGTCGGGTGAGCGGCATCACCGCCGGTGGGATCGCAGCACTCGCCATCATCGGATCTGCATTCGGTTTCAGTGGTCTGTCGAACGGAAGCTTCGAAAGCGGCCCTTCCGTGGGTAGTTTCGTCCAGGTGAATCCTGGTAACACCATCGATGGATGGACGGTCGAGGTAGCGGTCGACTACATCGGCACCTACTTTGCCGCATCCAACGGCAGCCGAAGCATCGACATGAACGCGTCGCCCAGCCAGGGCGTCATCAGTCAGACGTTCGCGACGGTGACTGGCGCGACGTACGACGTGACGTTCGACCTCTCCGGCAACCCTGCCTGCTCGCGTGGTCCGAAGGTTCTCCGCGTTGCCGCAACCGAGGCTACTCCGCTCGACGTCACGTTTGACACGGCGCTGGAGGCGAACACCCTCAGCAACATGAAGTGGCGGCAGGAGATCTACTCCTTCGTGGCCACCGGGACGAGCACCACGCTGTCGTTCGCGAGCCAGTCCGGCAGCAACTGTGGTCCGGCTCTGGACAACGTAGCTGTGACCGAGACGCTGCCGCCTCCGCCGCCGGTCTTCACCGCCGCGGACTGCAAAAAGGGTGGCTGGCAGGGCATGATCGACCACCTCGGGAACGGTTTCAAGAACCAGGGTGACTGCGTCAGCTACTTCGCCACGGACACGCGTAATCTGGGCGCTATCAAGCCCTAACAGATCCTCAGACGCGAACAAAGGCCCGCATCCGAAAGGACGCGGGCCTTTTGTTCTCTTCACCACAGGGAGCCGCCGGCTGTACCCGAATGGCCCTGATCCTGCCAGCGGGTTCGGGGAGGACGCAACACCCGAGCCTCCAGGCGCTGCTTGTCTGTCAACTAAGGGCTGTCCCCTCCGATTTCCAGATGTGCCGCCCCCGCTCGTCCGAACAGCGTCACCAAATCAGGGAATAGTCGATGCTCGGTCAGGCGCCTGTGCCCGAAGCGTTGGCTGCCAGCCTTCCCTACCGACCTGCCCCCGATCCCAGCTCATCATCTCCGCCAGGACCCCGACCCCGGGGATACGTGCCCTCAGCGCCTGGTCAGGTCGTACCAACCACGCACGAGGGCGCGCGGTTGCCATACGCCGGCTTCGATCTCATGTCCCCGGAACGCCAGCCAGGCGAGCCCGAAGGTGAGCAGCGCGAGACCGACGAGCAGCCCCTGCTGCCACCACACCACCCCATCGGTGAGCAGCCCGTGGCTGTTCGAGTAGTAGTACGGACTGAGCCAGCGCATCCACGCGATCGCCTCGACCGTCTGCGCGAACGAGGCGATGAGGTACGAGATCACGACGAGACCGGAGACGATGCCGCCCGCCACACCTCGGGCGGGGCTGATCGCGGCGACGAGGATGGCGAGGCCGGTGAAGGCGGCGGTCACGGGGAGGGATGCGGCGGTGACGGCGAGCAGGTCCAGCGTGCCCACCTCCCTCAGGTCGATGAACGGCGCGGTCGTGAGCCAGCCAGCGAGGTTGAGGAGGTAGATTCCGGCAAGGCCTGCGAAGAGCCCGGAGATGCGCGAGGCAAAGATCGCACTCCGCGAGATTGGCTGGGCCATCAGCGGCTCCAACGTGCGGCGGCCCTCGTCGCCTGCCATCAGGCCGGTGCCGGCCAGCACGCCGTACATCATCAGGATCATCGGCGCGAACGAGAGGTACTCCACCTGGATGAACACGCGCGGGTCGCTGAGCGAGCCTGCGGCGCCGAAGAACTTGAGGATCTCTTCCGGGTACTGGGCGTCCGCCATGAACTGTTCCACGCTCGGGAAGAGCAGCACGATCATCGCGGCGTAGGCACCGAGCCCCACGCCGAACCAGAAGACGTGCCAGCGCAGGCCACGCAGCGTGTTCAGGAAGATCGGCCGGCTCACGGCTGCTCCTCCCCCCGGTAGTAGTCGATGAACAGTTCCTCGAGGGAGGGCTGCCGCACGCTGAGGTCGGCCACCTCGAAGCGCGCGATCTCTTTCACCAGCCCGTCGATCCCATCGCCCGTCTCGAAGGCGACCCGGACGCCGTCCCGCCGGGTCAGGCGGACACCCGAGGGCAGCGAGGCGAACGCCTCGGCTGGTGGCGGCGCGGTGAACTCAACCTCCACGATCCGTGGCGCCAGCCGGCGCTGCTCCGCAAGGTCAAACACGTCCACGATCATCCCGTCACGCACGATGCTGGCGCGTGAGCAGACCGACTCCACCTCCGCGAGGATGTGCGAGGAGAAGAACACCGTCCGCCCCTCCGCAGCGACCTCGCGGAGAATGAGTTCCACCTCCTCCTGGATCAGCGGGTCAAGGCCGGTGGTGGGCTCGTCCAGGATGATCAGCGGCGCGCGGTGCATCAGCGCCAGGACCAGGCCCACCTTCTGGCGGTTGCCGCGGGAGAGCGCCCCCACCTTGCGGGAGGTGTCCAGCCGCAGCCGCTCGATCAGCCCGTGCAGGTAGGCGGGATCCGGCGTCTCACGGCGGATGGCGGAGAAGTACTCGAAGACCTCGTGCGCCGTCATGGCGGCAGGGAACGCGGGGTCGCTGGGCAGGTAGCCCATGCGCCGCCGCGCCTCCACGGAACGCCGCTGCGCATCGACCCCGAACACCTCGACGTGACCGGCGGTGGCACGGATCACGTCCACTACGATGCGGATCGCGGTGCTCTTACCGGCGCCGTTGGGGCCAAGGAAGCCGAAGATCTCGCCGGGCCGGACCTGCAGGTCGATGCCGCGCAGCGCCCGCACCGGACCGTAGTCCTTCACCAGGGCCTCGATGCGCAACGCGTCCATCCGACCTCCGTACCCGCTTCGGCAGCTTCGCGGGCCTCGCGGGCCTCGCGGGCCTCGCGGGCCAATCCTAGATGAGCAGGTGTTCGAGGGCGGCGCGGTCCTTGACGCGAATCTCGCGCCGGCTCACCTCCACGAGGCCGTCCGCGGCCAGCCGCCCCAGGGCGCGCTGGGCGACGTCCGGCACGGTGCCCAGGCGCGCGGCAAGTTCCGGCTGGGTGTACCAGCGTGGACGCTCCACGCGGCCCTCCACGGCCTCGTCCAGGATCAGCCGCGCGAGGCGTTCGATGACCGAACGGAGCGAGAGGTCGGCGACGATCTCGGTCAGCCGCACCATGTGGTTCGCCATGTTCTCAATCACCCGCTCAGCGAAGGCCGGGTGCTTTCGGAGCAGGCGGGTGACTGCGGAGCGCGGCAGGAGCCAGGCCTGCACCGGTTCCAGAGCGATCGCCGTTGCGGGGTTCGGCCGGTCGGTGAAGACGGCGACGGCGTTGGCCGGCTCCCACGGCGCGAGGATCTGGAGGATGTGTTCCCGGCCCTGCGCTGAGCTCTTCACGACCTTGATTCGGCCCGACTCGATGACCAACAGGCCGGGAGATGGCTCCCCTTCCAGGAAGACCACCTCGCCTGCAGTAAAGGCACGGTGTACCGCCGCGTCTGCGAGCTCCTGGATCAGCGCCGTATCCAGGAGAGAGAAGAACGGGATGAGCGCGAGTTGTTCGGCGAGATGTTCGGCAGAATGGGATGCGGTCACGGGCGGATGATAGCCCGCCCGGCCCGGGAATACCCGGAAACCCGACAAAAGTCGGGGTCATGCCCACCCGTCGCCCGCATCATGAAGGAGACGAGTGGAGGCCACAATGCACGAGCAACCGGATCTGCTGGACCGCTGGGGGCGATATGCCGTGCGGCGGCGCTGGATGGTGATCGCGACGTGGGCCGTGATCGCCGCCCTGCTCGCCGTGACCGCACGATCGATCTCGCAGGGGACGGTGAGCAGCCTCACGATCCCGGGCGCCGAATCGCAGGACGCCGTGGAGGTACTGCAGCGGTCCTTCCCGCAGCGGGCCGGCGACTACATGGACGTGGTGTTCGCAGCATCCGATGGGATCGACCAGCCGGATGCCCGGGCGCGGATCGACGGCCTGATCCAGCAGGCGTCCGCGGTGCCGGGTGTCATCGGAGTCGCCTCGCCATATGACCTCGGCGGGATCGTGTCCGCCGACCGGACGGTGGCGATCGCGCGGGTCCTGTTCGCGCTACCCGCCGATGATGTGCCCGTCGAGACCGCCGAGGCGATCAGCACGCTCGCCGCCTCCGCGCGTGGTGCCGGGCTTGCCGTGGAGCTCGGTGGGCCGGTGGCGTTGGCCCAGGAACGCGAAGGGCCGAATGAGTCGACGGTGCTCGGCCTGATCGCCGCGGTCGTCGTGCTCCTCGTGCTGTTCCGAGCCCTGGTGCCCTCCGTGCTCCCGATCGTCAGTTCGATGGCGGGGCTCGCGACGGGGTTCGCAGTGATCTTCGCGATGACCGCCGTCATCGATCTGAGCAAGTTCGCGCCAAACATCGCGGCCATGCTGGGGCTCGGTGTCGGCATCGACTACGCGCTGTTCATCGTCGCCCGCTACCGCGAGAACGTCCTCGCGGGACACACGACCGAGGAGGCAGCCGGCATCGCGATGGCGACCGCGGGGAAGTCCGTGGCGTTCGCGGGGAGCGTCGTCATCACATCATTGCTCGGGCTGGGCCTGATGGGCATCCCCTTCGTCGCATGGCTCGGCGTGGCGGCCTCCGCGATGGTTGCGGTGACCATGCTCACCGCACTCACGCTGCTCCCCGCACTCCTGGGCGTTGTAGGGCCCCGGATCGTGACGAGGCGTCAGCGTCCGACCCCGGTCTCCGCGCAGGCGACTCACGCCCGGCACGAGACAAGCCTGTGGTTCCACCTCGGTCATGCGATCATGCGCCGCCCGTATGTGTTCTTCGTTGTGAGCGCCGTCATCCTGGTGGGGCTCAGCGTGCCCGTGCTCGACATGCGGTTGGGGTCCGCGGACGCGGGCAACAACCCGACCTCCACTACCACCAGGCGCGCATACGACCTGGTGGCCGGCGCCTTCGGCCCCGGTATGAACGGCCCGCTCCAGGTGGTGATTGAGGGCGCCACACCCCAGGAACTAGACGAGGCGCGGCTGGCGATGCTCGGGACGGACGGCGTGCAAGCGGTCAGCCAGCCGCTCGTGAACCCGGCAGGCACCACAGCCGTGCTCTCGGTCGTCCCGACCAGTTCCCCTCAGGCCGCGGCGACCGCCGACCTGGTGCACGTGATGCGCGATGAGGTGCTGCCGGGCGCGCTGGCTGGCAGCGGCGCGACTGCGTACGTCGGCGGGGCCACGGCGCGCGCGATCGACATCGCCGACCGGATCGGCAACCGGCTGCCGCTGTTCTTCAGTCTGGTCATCGGCATTAGTTTCGTGCTGCTGGTGCTGGTCTTCCGGTCGCTGGCGATCCCGCTGAAGGCAGCGCTGATGAACCTGCTGTCCATCGGCGCCGCCTATGGGGTCGTCGTCGCGGTCTTCCAGTGGGGCTGGGGCATGGAGCTGGTCGGCGTCACGCAGGCCGGGCCGATCGAGTCGTTCCTGCCGATGATGCTCTTCGCCGTCCTCTTTGGCCTCTCCATGGACTACGAGGTGTTCCTCGTGAGCCGCATCCGCGAGGAGTACCTGGCGTCGCACGACAACGCCGCGTCCGTCGCTCGTGGCCTCGCTGCCACGGCCAGCGTCATCACCGCCGCGGCCGCGATCATGATCGTCGTCTTCCTGAGCTTCGTCCTGAACGACCAGCGCGTCGTGAAGGAGTTCGGCCTGGGCCTCGCCGTTGCCGTGTTCGTCGACGCGACGATCGTCCGGCTGCTCCTGGTCCCGGCAACGCTGGCGTTGATGGGCGACTGGAACTGGTGGCTGCCGGAATGGCTCGACCGTCTGCTCCCACGGATCTCTATCGAAGACACCACCCGGCACCCGCTGCCGGCGGCACCATCCGGATCGTGAGCGTCGACAGGCAATACGGCTCCGTGAGGAGCGAATCGAGAATTCGAGGAACAGAATGATCACTGCCGCGTTACCAGGCACCCGAGGCGTGCTGCTCCTGGGCTCCGCCATGGCCGTTGTTGCCGGGCTCGTCTACCTGGCGATTGCAGCCGGCATGGTCGCTGACGACTTCCAATCGCCGCCGAGGCCGCTCATGGCCATCGCCGGGGCGATCTACCTCGGCGGGGCCGGCGTCTTGCATTTCGTGAGCCGCCGCTTGCTCCTCGTGGGCGCGGTGCTCAACGGCGTGGTGCTGGTGCTGTTCCTGCTCTCCGCGGCGCGAGACAACGCGACGGTCGATGCG
>JAUXUW010000278.1 GCA_030684635.1 Dehalococcoidia bacterium | reverse complement strand
TACCGTGACGGTCTGGGCGGTGAGGGGATGCACCACGTCCGGGTCCATGTGTTTCGCCGCGAGGGGCAGCCGTGCGGCCGCTGTGGCGCGACGATCGTGAAGTCGCGCGTCGCGGGTCGGGGCACCCACTACTGTCCGAAGTGCCAGCGTCTCCCGAGCGGCTGACAACGACTGATGGCCACGCATCGTCAGACCTGACGGTACGGCAGTGGCGAGAACCTAACTCACACGTCCTGTCATAACGTTTACCCTACTTGCCTCGTGGGGGTCGCCGCTGTACGGTTGCGGCTGCTTGCCGGGGCGAAAGTGTCCCGGCTGCGGGGGAAGCGAACCTGACGCCCATGATCCTGTGGCTGACCCTGGCTGTGGTCGCCGGCATGCTGCTTGCAGCCGGCCTCGCCGCGGTCTACCTCGCCGACTCGTTCACCCGTTCCCGCCGGACGCGCGTGCAAGGCACGCCGGCCGACCTGGGACTGCGGTACGAGGAGATCCAGTTCCTGACCGCCGACCGCCTCACGCTGCGCGGCTGGTTCATGGACTCCCCCGGCGCGCGCGCCACCGTGGTGTTGGTGCACGACCTGGGCGCCACCCGCGCCGAACGCTCCCGCTCCCTCCTGCACCTCCAGCGGGACTACGTGCGTCGCGGGTTCTCCGTCTTCGCCTTTGACCTGCGCGGCCACGGCGAGTCCGGCGGCAAGCGCGACACGCTGGGCCGTGACGAGCGGCTCGACGTACAGGCGGCCGTGGCCTACGTCCGCCGCCGCGCCGGCGGCACGCCAATCCTGCTGCACGGCTTCGGCTTCGGCGCTGCGCTCGCGCTCGAGGCGGTCGCCCACGGCACCGAGGTCACCGGCATCATCGCCGACTCTCCCTTCGTCTCGATGCGCCAGTTCATGCGCCACGAGTACCGCCATGCTCCCGCGCCGGTATTCGCGCTCGCCTCGTTCCTCGCGCGCCGTGTGTTCCGGGCGGACATGGACGCGGTCCAGCCGATCCGCGCGATCGAGCGCGTCACCATCCCCGTGCTCTTCATCCACAACGAGGGCGATCACGACGTGCCGCCGTCCAACACGCTCAACCTGGCCGCGGCCTCCATGGACCCGCGCGTCCGGGTCTGGATCGTGAGCGACCTGCTCGGGCACGGGAACGCGTTTTCCCAGACGCCAGAACCGTACCTGCGCCGCTGCATCCAGTTCGTGGAGGAGCTGGTGCCAGCCCGCACCCACACCGGCGCCGGCTCCCAGGCCGCGGGCTAAGCGTCCGGGCCCGTGCCCGACCTGCGCGACGCGATCACTGACATCCCGGGCATCCGTGTTGGCCAGTGGGCCGACCGCCGCGCCGCAACCGGTTGCACCGTTGTCCTCTGCCCGCCTGGCACGGTGGGTGGCGTGGACGTCCGAGGTGCCGCGCCCGGCACCCGCGAGACTGAACTGCTGCGCCCGGGCAACCTCGTCGAGGAGGTGCATGCCATCGTCCTGTCCGGCGGCTCCGCCTTCGGGCTGGAGGCGGCAACGGGGGTGATGCGCTTCCTCTCGGAGCGTGGCGTCGGCTTCAAGATGGGCGAGCTGTGCGTCCCGATCGTCCCCTCCGCGATCCTCTTTGACCTGGCGGTCGGGAAGCCCTCGTGGCCGGACGCGGCGGCGGGCTACCGCGCGGCGGTGCGTGCCTCCGGCGGACGTGTCGAGCAGGGGAGCGTCGGGGCGGGGGCTGGCGCGACCGTGGCGAAGATGGGCGGGCCGGAGCGCACCTGGAAGGGCGGCGTCGGCACCGCGAGCGAGCGGCTCGACACCGGCGTGGTCGTCGCCGCCATTACTGCCGTGAACGCCGTCGGCTCGATCCGTGACCCCCGCACCGGCGAGGTAGTCGCCGCGCCCCGCGACGACGAGGGCGGGATGATGGATGTGGACGCCATCCTCCGCACCGGTCGCGGCCGGCGGCGGACCGAGGAGGCGGGCCAGAACACCACGCTGGCCGTCGTCGCCACGAACGCGCGGCTCACGAAGACGCAGGTGAACCGCCTCGCGACCGTCGCGCACGACGGCTTCGCGCGTACGATCTGGCCGGTGCATACCCGAGGTGACGGGGACGTGATCTTCGCGCTCGCCACCGGCGAGGTGGAGATCACCGACGACCAGTTGAACGCGATCGAGGCGATGGGGACGCGCGCCGTGGAGCGCGCCGTCCTTGCCGGAGTGCGCCTCGCGACCTCGCTTGCGGGCGTGCCGGCAGTTGGTGATAGGCCCCAGAACCTTCGCCGGGGACGCCGCCGAACGCGTTGACGCGCCTGCCCGCGCTCCTATACTCGGGTTAACAAGGCCCGTCGACCCTTCGCGGCGGCGAGGCGCGAGTGATCCAATCTCAGGACGTCGTTCCCTTCCGCTTGGATCTCCCGACCGAGACGGAGCACCCAATGGCGAAGCACGTGACTGTGGTCGACCTCCAGGCCAAGCGCGAGCAGGGCAAGCCGATCACGATGGTGACGGCATACGACTACCCCACTGCCAAGTTGATCGACCAGTCC
>JAUXUW010000276.1 GCA_030684635.1 Dehalococcoidia bacterium | reverse complement strand
AGCATCGTGGAGTGCTGGCCGTTCCTGCCGAACGTCCGCACGAACGAGCGCGTGCACGTGAGCGAGGTCACCGCCTTCGTGATGACCGACCTGAAGGAGAAGCCGCCGGTCGCGCCGACGCAGGCCTCGCCCGAGACGGCGACCATCGCCGGGTTCGTGAACGAGATCATCAAGGACGGCGACACGATCCAGATCGGCGCCGGGCGCACCGCCACCCACCTGGTCACCAACGGCATCTTCGATGGCAAGAAGGACCTGGGCTGGCACTCGGAGATCACTCCCGCCGGCGTGGTCGCCGCCATGATGGACGGCACCATGAACAACTCGCGTAAGAGCGTGGATCGCGGGCTGGGCGTCACCACGGTGGTGGCTCCCCGCACGCCCGAGGAAGAGGCGTGGCTCACCGCGCCGAATGCGCCATTCGAGACGCGCTCCGTGCTCTCCGTGAACTCGATCATCAACGTGGCCGCGCAGGAGCGGATGTGCGCGATCAACAATGCGTTCACCGTCGACATCGCCGGGCAGGTTTGCTCGGAGTCGCTCGGCACCACCGTGTACAACGGCACGGGCGGGCAGCCGGAGTTCCAGATCGGCGCGTTCATCGCGCCCGCCGGGAAGGCGATCACCGTGCTCCCGGCGAGCGCCGCTGGCGGCCTCGTCTCGCGCATCGTCTCGAGGATCGACGACGGTTCATACGTGACGGTGTCGCGCTCGTTCACGGACTACGTGGTGACGGAGTTCGGCATCGCGCGGCTGGCCGGCAAGAGCCAGCGGCAGCGCGCCGACGAGATGATCTCGATCGCGCACCCGGACCACCGTGGTGCACTGCGGGCGGCTGCGCGGAGTGCCTACTACCCCGGCATCTCGGCGGTGCCCGCCGAGTAGGCGGGGCACCCCGGACGGATCACATGGCGCGCCCGCGGCTCAACCAGCGGGCGCGTCCGTGTCATCGTCACCTTCGCCGGGGGCGTCCCCGCGCCCGAGCAGCGCCTGCAACTCGCGCCACTCACCTGGTGACATGCCCACGGCCTTCGCGTCCACCGGCTCGTCGCGGAGCATGCGGCGGATCGCCTCCATGCCCTTCGCGCTGACCTGCGCGCCGCCCAGCCGGTAGTCCACGAACGCGCGGTGCGCCATGGGCGTCCAGCGTTCCAGGATCTCCGTCATGACGTCCGCGTACACGCGGATCTCGTACTGGGCGTGCGCGTCCGCGCGCAGGCGCAGGAAGTGCATCAGGTTGTGCAGGTCCGTCTTCCAGTACCACTGCGTGTAGAAGTTCAGCGACAGGTTCATCCGCGCCAGTTCGCGCGCGATGCCGCTGTAAGAAGAGTCCCGCTGGTCGCCCTCCGGCGTTTCGTTCAGCAGTTCGTCGTAGTGGGCGTAGGAGCGCTCCGCGTCCTCGCGCAGCAGGTCCTGTACGCGCCGCGCCTCCGCCTCGGTGAGCGTGTCGCCGCGGCCCTGGCGGTTGACCGAGGACTGCGCGGCGATGTGCTCCGCGCGGGGGATGTAGAACTCGTTGTCAAGGATGGAGTAGCGCGCGGAGTACTCGTTCACGTTCGCGGTGCGGTGCCGGATCCATTGGCGCGCCACGAAGATCGGCAGTTTCACGTGCAGCTTGATCTCGCACATCTCGAACGGCGAGGTGTGCCAGTTGCGCATGAGGTAGTTGATCAGCCCCTGGTCGTCGCGTGTGCGGCGCGTGCCGCTGCCGTAGGAGACG